>JBFHTA010000486.1:0-1508 GCA_041590855.1 Pseudomonadales bacterium | reverse complement strand
CGAAATTCCATGCCTGGATGCGTCAAGAAAAGCGCCAGAGTGGAAATCAGCCTGTTGCTTCACCGGATGCTTAATACACAAAAGCTCTGGGGTAGTTAATCCTGGGGCTCTCTAGCTCTAAAGCTTGTTCCTGTAGTCTGACGGGGTCATGCCCGTCCAGCTTTTGAATTTACGCTGAAAGGAGCGCACATCAACAAACCCCAGTTTCTCCGCGACGACTGACACCTTGTTTTCAGTATCTGATAGCAGGTTCATGGCGTGTTTCAGTCGAACATGATCCAACAGTTCTTGCCAGCTGGTATCAAAGTCTTTTAATCGCCGGTCTAACGTGCGGGTAGACATATTTAAGCGTTTGGCGACTTCTTCACGTCTGGGGGCGGAGGCCAGCATTTGTTCTTCCATATGCCTGGTGATTTTATCGAGCAGCGATTGTTGGGTTTGGATTCGCTCAGGGTCGGATAGATGTGGATCGTGCCCAGAATCTTATTCAGCCCCAAACCGTGCTTCATGGCAGTGACATATTCAGCAATGATGTCCCCGGCATGATGGCCAACAATGGTCGCCCCAAGAATCTTGTCTTTACCCGGCACCGTCAGCACCTTAACAAAACCGTGAGCTTCGTCATCAGCAATCGCTCTGTCCAAATCATCTATGTTGTACTTAACCACTTGATAGGGAATGCACTGACTTTTGGCTTCTTGTTCACTTAGCCCAACACGTGCGACTTCCGGGTCAGTAAAGGTGGCCCATGGCACAATGCGGTAATCGGCTTTGAACTTCTTGATCATGCCAAATAAGCCATTCACGGCCGTATACCAGGCTTGGTGAGAGGCCATATGAGTAAACTGATAAGGCCCTGCCACATCGCCACAGGCATAGACATTCGGGAACTTGGTTTGCAGGTATTCATTCACTTCTATGGTGCCTGCGTCGGTCAGACCCACACCCAGGTTTTCCAGACCGAAGCCTTCGACATTGGCTTTTCGACCAACAGCTAGTAGCAAGGCATCAAATTCAATCCGAAGCGTTTGACCTCCGGCATCTTCTGCAATCAGAATCCGCTGCTCACCTTCCTTGATAAATTCAATCGGGTTAAAGCCCAGCTTCAAATCAATGCCTTCTTGAATGAATTTGTTTTGAACTTCAATCGACACATCTTCATCTTCACGCGGCATGATGCGCGGCGAACGATCCAGTTGAGTCACTTTTACACCCAGTCGATTGAAACTCTGCGCCAACTCACAGCCAATAGGCCCGCCACCCAAAATCAACATTCGGTTCGGTTTCTCACGCAGTTCCCAAATGGTATCGGACGTCAGATACCCCGACTCTTCAATGCCCTTAATGGGTGGCACAAACGGACGAGCCCCAGTGGAAATAACAATATTGCGAGTGGTAATGACCTCGCCATTCACTTTCACACGGTACGGGTCAAGAATCTCTGCGCTGCCTTCCACACAATCCACGCCCAGATCGGTAAAACGCTCAACCGAATCATGGGGCTCAAT
>JBFHTA010000485.1:0-1585 GCA_041590855.1 Pseudomonadales bacterium | reverse complement strand
TTTGAACACATCAATGAAATTGCCTTTCTGGATAACCTAACCCGCTTAAAAAATCGAAACGGCTTCCTGGATCGCATTCAAACGTTATTAAACAACAATGGCCAGGATCACCTGCTTTTGCTGATTGATATCGATAATTTCCAAGCTGTTAATGACGGTTTGGGTCATGACACCGGTAATTCGGTCATAAAGCTGGTCGCTGAACGTCTAAAAGCAACCTACCCAAATGCTTTAATTGGCCGTGTCAGTGGTGACACCTTTGGGGTATTTATTGCTCAGACCTCTGAACAGGATATTGAGTTTATTCCTCAACAACTCTACAAAGCCTTTGAGACTACCATCCAGATTGGTGATAACGAACTCCCGGTATCGGTTTCAACGGGTGTAGCAGCAACTGATAGCTGCGATGGCAATGCCACTGAATTATTTAAAAATGCCGGTATTGCCCTGAAATACGCTAAAGGAAACACCAAAGGTAAACACCAGTTCTTTGATCCAACGATGGACGAGCAACTGAAACGTCGTCTAAATGTCATCAAAGAACTGAAAGGCGCACTTGAGAATGATGAAATGGTGTTATTTTATCAACCTCAATACTGCCTTAACTCTAAGCAGTATATCGGCGTTGAAGCCCTGGTCCGCTGGTTTAAGCCTGACGGAACCATTATTTCCCCCATGGACTTTATCCCTGCTGCCGAAGATTCCGGCCAAATTGTTCATATTGGTGAATGGGTTTTGAAAACCGCTTGTGAACAACAAGTAAAATGGATTGAAGAAGGCTTACCCCCACTGCGTATGGCTGTGAACATTTCCATGCGCCAGTTTAAAGATCCAACCTTTATTGACTATGTCTATGAAACCATCAAGACCACTGGCATTGATCCGAAATACCTGGAATTGGAAATCACGGAATCCATGTTAACGGAAGATGCAATGGTCTTTATTGATCAGCTTTCTATGCTCAGACTCGATGGCATCACGGTCGCGATTGATGACTTTGGAACAGGCTATTCTTCTCTAAGCTATCTTCAACGGTTACCAGTGGATCGAGTCAAAATCGATCGCTCTTTTATTCGCAGAGTGGAAAGTAATCAAGGCGACAAAACCATTGTTTCCCTGATCATCAAGATGGGACATGAGTTAAATCTGCAAGTGATTGCTGAAGGGGTTGAGGACGAAGAACAAACCCAGGTATTGGTAGAGCTGGGTTGTGATGAAGTACAAGGCTTCTTCTACGCCAAACCTATGCACGCCAACGATGTTAAGTCACTGCTCGACAAAAAATAGTCTTCAAACATTGGAATTTCTTGGCGTGGTTCTCTCAAAACCCTTGAAAACTAGGCTGATTAATCCAACGCAAGGTGTAGATTCCCCCCGTCATTCGTCGGGGTTCCATTGGCCTTTTCAATAAAACCTATCAATAATAACTATCACTTTGGTCAGGGTCACTCATTGCTGATTCTGGCACTTTCGTATAGCATACCGCGATTGATTTTTCACTGGGTTTGATCAACTATCCTTACTTTTGAAAAGGATATATAGCTAGCCCACACTAACATAGGATACCTAAGTCAGTGACCAACCC
>JBFHTA010000484.1:0-1585 GCA_041590855.1 Pseudomonadales bacterium | reverse complement strand
TGGCTCATCAATACCGAAGGTACGCATGAAGCCACCTACCGCCGATGCCATACAGTGACGTGCGTTAGGGTCAATGTTGTTCGAAAGGAAACCGGCTTTCATTAATTTCGAAGCTGCGTAACCTTCCCAAACCGTCCACTGGCCTGAACCAAACATACCAATACCAGTCGGACCTTTCTCTTTTAGAGTGGCCTTCCATTTCTCGGCCATGATGTCGAATGCTTCATCCCAAGAAACTGGCTCAAAATCACCGTTCTTATCAAACTTACCATTTTTCTTACGTAGCAAGGGGGTTGTTAAACGATCTTTGCCATAAAGAATTTTTGAAAGGAAATAGCCTTTTACACAGCTCAAACCTTTGTTTACTTCACAGTTGATATCACCATGTGTTGCGACAACTCTGTCATTCTTCGTTGCTACATGGATACCACAACCCGTACCACAAAAACGACACGGAGCCTTTGACCATTTTAATTCCGTTTCTTTGGAACTGGTGATCACATTACTTGCTGCGGTCGGCAGGCTGATACCTGCTGCGGCTGCGGCAGTGGCGGCGGCCTGTGCCTTGATATAATCACGACGTGTTAGTTTCATCATTCACCCCTCAAGCTCTTGCTGAGAATCACGTAAGTTATAAGTTGCTAATCTGTTTCATCGTCGACCTGGTGATAGACTAAAGAGACATTCACCACACCAGAGACTGCTTTCAATTCATCAATAATTGCGACCATGCCGCGTTCTGTTTCATGTTCAATGACCACCACTAACTTGCCCTGATCATCATCGACACCACGTATTTCCGCCCCCTCAATGCGCTCAATACCTGTTTTTACCTGGCAGTGCAGGTCTTGCTTAAACTGAACGATCACACTCGAAATGTGATATTCGCCGTCCAATGAGTCCACGTATTGCTCTGGTGATCTCATAATCCGGTTTTACTCCTCTGAATTCGGGTTATTCGTTAAGGATGACGTTGTCGCTGGTAACTGCATATCAATGGCCTTGGTCGGACAGACTGAAACACAAGCACCACAACCGGTACAGGCATCCTGATCTATGACGGGTGTTGCAACCGCAGAAATTTGATAGTGCATCCGGATCGCCCGCACATCACAGACATCCTTGCAGCTTTGGCAAACCACCCCTTGATGGGCCATGCAGACGCCATCCAGAGAAACCGCCATGCCGCCCTGAACACCCGAGCCTTGATTGTTTTCACTAATCTGTGCAATCCAATCCCAGGGGGTTTCTTCGGTGCTGCGAAACACAGGTTCCTGGCACACCTCGACACACTCAGTACAGAAGGTGCATTCACCTTGATTGAAATTTACCGTTGGGAAACCACCATCGCCCTTCTCGATAATCCCTTCCGGACAAGCATCAATGCATTCCGCGCAACGGGAACACTGATCAGTGAACAGTTCTGAAGAAACCATCCAAGGCATGCGCACCGACGGTGCTTGCTGAATAGGATTGGAAGTAAAGCGCCCTCTGAAAAGCGCTCGACGAGAGAGGTCCATACTAAGCTCCAGGAGGCCCCATTAAGATCTGACTGATCCATACGGCAAACCCGTAAGCACCTACC
>JBFHTA010000483.1:0-1604 GCA_041590855.1 Pseudomonadales bacterium | reverse complement strand
TAGGAGCTCCAATCCTCAAATCCCATAACATGGGCAATACGAGCCCTTAGAAAGTCTTCTTCCGGTAATAACTGGGTTTGTCGATCTTGTAATGCCTGAAGCGCATGTTCGGTATCCCGGAGGAAATAGTATGCCTGAACCAAACTCTCATGGGCTTCAGTGGATAGAATCCCTATGGTTTTTAGTTGTTCTAATACCGCCATCAGAGACCGGTTCTGCAGGCGCACATCCACCCCACCGTGAATCAGCTGAAACACCTGGGCGATAAATTCAACCTCCCGAATTCCGCCCCGTCCCAGCTTAATATTGTGCTCCATGCCTTTACGACGCACTTCGCGATTAATCATCTCTTTCAGGCCGCGCAACGCCTCGATCACACTGAAATCAATGTATTTTCGATAAACAAAGGGACGCAACATAGTGATCAATTCATTTGCCCGTTCAGGCTCTCCGGCCATCACCCGAGCCTTGATCATGGCGTAGCGTTCCCACTCCCGCCCCTGGCTTTGATAATAACTTTCCAACGCAGCAAAACTCATGACCAAAGGTCCGCTATCGCCATAAGGTCTAAGCCGCATATCCACCCGAAACACAAAACCATCAGCAGTCACTGTATCCAATGTCTGGATCAGTTTCTGCCCCACTTTTGTGAAGAATTCCTGATTGGAAATCTCCCGTTTACCATTTTTTGTCCAACCGGACTCTGGAAACACAAAAATTAAATCGATATCTGACGACAAATTGAGCTCGTCCGCCCCCAATTTACCCATGCCCAGCACCAACATTCGCTGGGGAATCAGGTTGCCTTCATAATCCTTAGCGTAAGGTTCACCCCAAACAGGCAGTAATGCCTTTGTATGCCAATCGACGGTATGCGCTACACACGCATCCGCAAAGCGACTTAAATCCCGGGTGGTTTCAAACAACTCAGCTAATCCATTTGCATCCCGCCAGATAACACGCACCATCATTTGATGCCGTGCCAATCTCAATACCTTGGACAGTTCAGTGTCGTTTGTTGCCGATTCAACCAAGGACTTTACTTGATGATCGTAATAATTTTCCGCAACGGATTGCCGCAATGACTTACTCTCTATCAACCCCTCAACGACCTGTGGGTATCGGAGCAGACAGTCGACCAAATAATCACTGGCAATCAAAGCCGTAACCAATTCCTTCTCGATACCCTCATCAGCAAATAACTGGCTAAGTAAGCCTGCAGTCGGGCCTTCCTTTAATTGCAGCCACAGCATTTGTACATGCTCTTGAAGTTCAACCGAGGTAAGCAAACCGATCTCAGCAGCTATTCCACGATCCAATGTTTGTAAGTCGGTCATACCTTCCTCATCTCCAAGCCACTAAGTTTTCTATGAAAATCATCACCTTAAGAAAACCACTCTAACACTTCAACAGCACAAATTCTTCAATGGTATGTCACCAAAAACATGATATTAATCAGTCAATGCCACCATCACTTCATCAGCCCAGGCTAACCAGGCTTTCTCTGAAGACAAGCCACGACGAAGAGTCAAATAGGGTAATTTATAATCCGCCTGCTGCTGTTTGCTTAAAGACAAGTATAGGCCTTCAATGGCTTCCAACTT
>JBFHTA010000482.1:0-1645 GCA_041590855.1 Pseudomonadales bacterium | reverse complement strand
GTTATTATTTGTAGAACTCCTCAACCCACACGGGTTTAACTAAGTATAGTCCCTATAATAAGATACGATGTTCCGTTGATCGGATAATCAACAACGCTAATCTTTGCTACCGCAGGTGATCATTACTTTGCTGATTTGGGGTTGTTAACCAAAATTCAGGCTGGTCGAATATGCGGGAGTCCAGAACATCCGGGTTCGCCAAATCAAAAATAAGTCGTGCATCCATGGCGGTTTTTTCAAGTCCTTCTTTAACATTTGATTCTTGATAAAACAGTTGATCGAAGGAGCCGTCTTTCAGCGACAACATAAGCCCTTGATAGAGACGGTCATGAAGCCGCTGATTTTCTCTGTTCACAAAAAAGTACAGTGGCGCCTTGTATCTCAACAGCAGTCGAGGTTCGACCATCAGTTGTTCATCGTTTAATTGATGTAATTCGCCCCAGGCTTCGGTTATGCCTCTGGGGTAGTAGTCATAGCGTTCGGCTTTGAGCATATCGACCAGGTTCTGATAATCCAGAGTTTCAATGACTTTCAAACCATTGCTTTTTAATATATCCACGTCAGGCCACCCCACACCCTGAGCGGCTGTCAGCTGCTTGAGATCATCCAGAGTTCGTATGCCACTGAATTTCTGGTGGTCGACTTTTCGAATGATAAAAACTCGATGCCCTAGTAATCCTTTTAATAATGGGAAGTAGATTGGGCGCAGTGATTCTTCTCGCTGTTTGGAGGTCATGGTCCAAAGAAGATTGATTCGCTGATTTTTCTCGAGCATCAGCACTGCCCGTTTCTGAGGAATGTTCTGTTGAAGGGGGGTTATTGCATAATCGCCAAATTCGTTTTGAGTCTTTGAAAGGATTAGCTCGAGAAGTTTGTAGAAATAGGTGTTTTGCTGCTCTGTAATGTCTTGCTGTTTTGGAAAGATGATGGTGTCAATGGTGGTAGTTAAAGCGTCTTTAGGAAAGGAGGGGGCTTCATCTGCAATCAATGACACAGGAAAAGTGAAGCACAACAGAATTGTGCTGAAGAAATTGCGAACGCTGGTTTTCAATCGAACCCACATAACTACTGAATCTTTAAGTCGAATCTTACTAGTGTAGGGGAAACCTTCAAACCAGCAAACAGCTCATGTTTACGCTATCAGGTCAGAAAGTGGTTTGGCAGCTAGGCTTGGCCTGAAAGGGTCAAGCCAAAAGAATCTACAAAGGCTTTGTCGGCAAGGGAGATAATAAAAAACCACCCTTGAGAGGGTGGTTTTTTATGGAGCATGGCAAGAACTAATTAGCTGTTTTGCTCACGCTCAATCGCACGGTAGCCAATGTCGGTACGGTAGTAAACGCCGTCCCAGTTGATTTGCTTAACCAACAAGTAAGCCTTCTGTTGAGCTTCCGACACTGTGTTGCCCAATGCTGTTGCGCAAAGTACACGACCGCCATTGGTGACCACATTACCTTCGTGCTCAGCAGTACCTGCGTGGAACACTTTAATGCCTTCCGCTTCCATTTGAGGTAAGCCAGTGATGATGTCGCCTTTGTTGTACTGTTCCGGGTAGCCACCAGCTGCCATGACAACGCCAACTGCAGCACGCTCGTCCCATTCAACCACAGTTTCAGGAAGTTTACCCTGGATAGCCGCCAAGCAAAGG
>JBFHTA010000481.1:0-1695 GCA_041590855.1 Pseudomonadales bacterium | reverse complement strand
TGCCATGGCCATTCAACTCAATAACTCACTGGTGAATAACACCAACAACACAGACACGGCGACAAAAACCTCAGGGAAAGACGGGGCAGCCGACAAGCAACAGACGGCAGCTCAGGACGACATCAAGCTGTCCACACGGGCACAGAAAATCCAGAAGCTGAACGAGGAGTTTTTCCCGAACGGCCCTGGCAGTTTGCGTATCACACCGGACTTTATCCAACGCCTGTACGACTATGGGTTTATCTCTCAATCGGAAGCTGAAAATCTGGGAGGCCGGGTATCCGACCGGAAAGAATTACCGGAGTCATTGGAAAAAATCTCCAACAACCTGAGTATCATCTCGGATCGGGTGAAACTGATCGACAGTGAAGATTCACTGATTGGCATCCTGCAACGGTCAGACGCCATCCTGCATAATCTGGACGGTTCCAACCCGACGGAGCTGGCGAAAGATATTTCGTCCGTTAACGCCGAGCTTACCAGCTACCTCAACAGCCAGGACGCCGACAAGCTGACCGAACAAGAAAAGTCTGCACTGGATGAATTGACCCTGGCACTGCGCATTGCCGACCGAATGAACCCGGCCAATCTGTCGACCAGTAAGCTCAATCAGTACCTGTCATTTCTCTAACTGATCACTCCTTGACGCATATCAAAACGCCCTAAGCCCGCCTCACTACAATTAACCTTACGTAAAATGTGGTGAGGCTATGGGCTATGACAGAACTATCAACTGATTTCTCAAACTTTCATTGGGACGATGAAATGATTCGTCGCTATGAAGGTAAGGGCCCTAGATACACTTCGTATCCCACGGCACTGAGCTTTACTCCGATCAAACACGATCAATTCACTCATCACGCAATGCAGCATCAGGACGTTAGCGACCCAATCTCTTTGTACGTGCATATTCCGTTCTGTGAACGACTCTGCTTCTATTGCGGCTGTAATAAGATCGTTACCCAGCAGAAAGAAAAAGCCGATCCGTACATAGTGGCGCTAAAACAAGAAATGGAAACCATCAGTCCGTTCTTTAAGAAGCGCCCTGTGCAACAATTGCATTTTGGTGGCGGCACACCGAACTATCTGACCAAAGAACAATTCCAGCAAGTGATTCAGCATTTGGAAAAGTTCTTTGATTTGGACATGACCCGCGAGGGCGAATACTCCATCGAAGTTGATCCGAGAACCCTGACCACAGAGCAGGTGTCTCATTACCGCAAGCTGGGCATTAACCGCATCAGCATGGGTATTCAGGACTTCGATCCTAAGGTGCAGCACGCCATCAACCGGATTCAAACGTATGAGGAAGTGGAAGAGATCGTCAAAGCCGCGCGTGGCTGTGGCTATCAATCGATCAGTTTTGACTTGATCTACGGCCTGCCGTATCAGTCCACCGACACCTTTGCCAAAACCTTGGAACAAGTGGTGGAACTGAATCCGGACCGAATTGCCGTGTTCAACTACGCCCACTTACCGGATCGCTTTAAAGCACAAAAATTGATCGACAGCGACAGCATCCCAACCAGTGCCACCAAGCTGGATCTGTTGCACTTAACCATTCAGAAGTTGATGGAAGCCGGATACGTTTACATCGGCATGGATCACTTTGCCAAAGCCGACGACGAATTGTGCGTGGCACAACGCTCCGGCACCTTGCAACGAAACTTCCAGGGCTACTCCACGCATAACGAG
>JBFHTA010000480.1:0-1737 GCA_041590855.1 Pseudomonadales bacterium | reverse complement strand
CGTAGCTGAAGAAGCGCTTTTGCTCGGAGCTAAACCAAATGCTCAAAACAGAGTAAGGGCGGCACTCGAGGCTTTGCTTCCATACCGGGAAGTCATTTCTTTTGTTACGGCACCCGGTTTGCTAGGGGAGAGCTTGTTACTTGAGATGGGGTTTTCCATCAATCAGGTTGTGGCGCTTTCCAATAAAGACTATCTGGATATGGGGGCTTCGGATGCCTCTGACACCTGCGCTGCTGTTCGCAGCTTCACTGAATATTCTGTGGACTTAATTTTGTTTGCGGGTGGGGATGGTACGGCGCGGGATGTGTGTTCTGTGGTGGCAGACCGTGTTCCTGTGTTGGGGATTCCTGCCGGGGTTAAGATCCATTCTGCGGTTTATGCGGTTAATCCGCAGTCTGCAGGTGCCTTGTTGTCGCAAATGGTACAGGGTGAGCTGATTGGCGTTCGCACGGCTGATGTGCGAGATATTGATGAAGAGGCATTTCGCCAGGGGCGGGTTCAGGCCAAACTCTATGGAGAAATGCTCGTCCCGGAGGAGGGGCGCTTTGTCCAAATGATGAAGTGTGGCGGGATAGAGAAGGAAGAATGGGTCATCAATGACATCGCTGCTGAGGTTATTGAAACCATGGAAGATGATGTTTTGTACATAATTGGTTCTGGAGCAACCACCCAGGCAATTATGGATGAGCTGTCGTTGGAAAACACTTTATTAGGAGTGGACTTGATTCTAAATCGGGATTTGGTGGCTAAAGACGTAACTGAGGCTCAACTATTTGAACATCTCCAGAGTGTGGAATCAGCGAAGCTTGTTATTTCTGTTATCGGTGGTCAAGGGCATGTGTTTGGCCGAGGTAATCAGCAGCTCAGCCCACGAGTAATTAGAGCCTTGGGCAAAGACAATATAAGGATTATCGCCACCAAGACCAAGATAACATCGCTTGAAGGCCGACCTATGCTTACTGATACTGGGGATGCTGAGTTGGATCGTGAGTTATGTGGTTGGTACCGGATTACCACGGGCTATCAGGACGAGATAGTATACCCGGTATCGGATGGGATCACGTCCCTTGATCCATAAATACTGATTTTAAGTAACGCTGGTTTCCTAGGTTGATTTCCTAATTGACTAGGCTACTGGTTTTCAGACGCTTGATAATCCCGGTTCTTACATTAATCATTTCCTGATAGGCGCTGATCATTTTGCAATAGGCTTCGTAGGCTTCACCCATTTTGTTATCGTGACTGCTGGGTAGGTTTTTGATGGCATTCATGGCTTTAGTAAAGTGATCAATTTCTGTTTCCAAGGCATTTATTATACGGCTTCTTTGATCGTCATCCTGAGATGCTGGGGTGTGCATGAATTGAAACTCAACAGACATATATTTTCTCCTTTGCTCGATTGCACCTATCATCAGTTTCACTAAACACTATAGTTTGGTTAGTTTTGGTTAGCTAAGAGACTGAAAACCGATCTTTTGTAGGTAGAAAGCAGTAGAGTTGGCGAGAAAATGATCGATTAGCGTACAAAAAAAGCCCCGAAATTTCGGGGCTTTTTCTTACATGATCAAAATTTTATGATCGTATAATCAGTACTTCGCACGTAGTGCCTGGATGCGCTCTTCCAGAGGCGGGTGACTTGAGAACATAGCCTGAAGGCCGCTTCTCATGCCCTGGTTTATGCCAAAGGCAACCAGACTGTCTGGCATTTGGTTGGGTACTTCTGTCTCTGCGCGAAGG
>JBFHTA010000479.1:0-1799 GCA_041590855.1 Pseudomonadales bacterium | reverse complement strand
TTAAGAGAGCGCGTTAAGAAAATTCAGAGTCGGCTGGAGAAGGTTAAGAAACAGCGCGATCAGGGTCGGCGGGCAAGACGCCGCTCTTCAACCCCGACAGTTTCTATAGTTGGTTATACTAATGCGGGTAAATCAACACTCTTTAATGCGTTGACTGATTCGGACGTTTACGCGGCAGATCAACTGTTTGCGACGCTTGATCCAACGTTGCGCAAAATTACCTTGCCTAATACCGGGCCGGTGGTGTTGGCTGATACGGTAGGCTTTATTCGTCATTTGCCGCATAAGCTGGTGCAGGCGTTTCGGGCAACACTGGAAGAGACCTGTGAGGCAGATTTGCTTCTGCATGTGACGGATGCCAGTGATGAACACAGGTACGACAATATCGAGCAAGTGGATACCGTATTGAAAGAGATCGGTGCCAATGAGATTCCGTGTTTGCATGTATTTAATAAAATTGATTGTCTGAGCAATGCTGAACCGCGAGTTGAGCGAGACGACCAAGGGCGGCCGTTGAGGGTTTGGTTGTCCGCGAAAGATCAGCTTGGATTTGATGGTTTATTGGAATCTTTGGCTGAGTTATTGTCTGAAGACATATATAAAGGACAGTGGGTGCTTGAACATGCGCATGCGTCTGTGCGAGCCAGGCTCTATGAGCTAGATTTATTGGAGCATGAAGAATTTGATGAGCAGGGGCGCTACGTTCTTGATGTATTAGGCCCAAAATCGGATTTGCTGCAGGTATTGTCAAAATCTGGCATTGATCCTTATCTCTATTTGCCTGAGCGAGAGAAGGAAGATTGGGAGTAAATCAAAGAATTACCTACATTTTTGGCGCGCAATTGGATAAACTTTTGTGCAGTTTTTGGAATTTACGAACCAGAATGGAGTATCAAGATGGCTTGGAATGAGCCGGGTGGAAATAACCAGGACCCTTGGGGTGGTCGCCGTGGTAATGACGGCCCACCGGATTTAGATGAAGTAATAAAAAAAGCAATGGACAAAATGGGGGGCTTGTTTGGAAGTAAGCCGCCAGCAGGTGGAAGCTCCGGAAGTGGCTTCGGTCCCATTGCATTTATCGTATTCGTCGGTTTGTTAATTGCGGCGGTATACGACTCAATCCATATTATTGACCAGCGTGAGCAAGCGGTTGTGCTTCGCTTGGGGAAATATCATGAAACTTGGGGGGCAGGTCTTCAGTGGAAGATTCCGTTGGTGGATTCCGTCACTAAAGAGAATGTAACTAAGGTTCAGTCCAAGTCTTTCTCAAATAAGATGCTGACAGAAGATGAAAACATCGTGGAGGTGTCTATCTCTGTTCAGTACGTGATTAGTGACATAAAGAGTTATGTGCTTAATGTACGTAATCCGCAAAGCAGTTTAAGCCAGGCGGCAGAAAGTGCTTTAAGACATGAAGTCGGTTCTTCCGAAATGCACTTTGTATTGACGGAAGGGCGCGAAACGATCGCGTCTCAAGTTCAAGTCCGAATTCAGAATTATCTGGATGCCTACGGTACTGGTTTGACGGTCAGTAAGGTGAACTTGGAAGGGGCTCATGCACCGGATGAAGTTCAGGATGCGTTCCTGGATGTAACTAAGGCGCGTGAGGATGAAGTTCGTCTTCGTAATGAGGCAGAAACCTATGCCAACGGTATTATTCCGGAAGCGCGTGGTCAGGCGCAGCGTCAATTGGAAGAGGCTAATGCTTATAAAGAGCAGGTGGTTGCGAAAGCCATTGGTGAAACCGATCGCTTTAACCAGCTATTAGTGGAATACCAACGTGCACCTCAAGTGACTCG
>JBFHTA010000478.1:0-1823 GCA_041590855.1 Pseudomonadales bacterium | reverse complement strand
TTAATACCGTTGGTGATTTCTTTATCGACGGCTTCGATCGGAGCGACTGAAATTCTGCCGCTTGGGCGTTCAATTAAGCCTGTGGATAAGTAGTTTGAATAGTTTACGCGCTGATAGTCAAAGGTGATGATCAGCGGCTTTGGTTGAATCTGCTCGGTATTTTCTGAGAGTTTAGGGGTGCGAATCTCTGCTATGACTTTTGGAGGTTTAGGTACAAACAGGTGATACCAGGCCCCGCCCAGTAGACCGCCGAAGAGAGCAAGAATACCAAAGGTAATTCCCCAGAATTTTTTAGGGCGAGTGCGTCGCGTTTCATTCAGACCAACCAGCCATAGTGGTGTATTCCAGCTGATTCCCAGGAAACGATGAAAGATAAGGTTAAGCACCCAAGTGATGGGTGAGAACAATAGCTTGATAATGAACAGCAGAATTGACATCAATCCCGATGCAAACGCGAACATGGCGTTACTCCCTGTAAAATTTTGGGAGAAGTATAGCGTTTGGAACGTTTAATTGCTCTGTGTCTTTTGGTTCGATAATTAAACAGCTGTATAAAGTCGTTGGGTTTACTCAGGCAGAAGGAAAGTCACTATATAAATCACTATCAGAAGATAGTGCTATGAGTGAGAGGGGAGAGATTAGTTTTGAATAAGAGGAGCTAGTTTTGAACTCTGGAAAGCATCATGGCTCGCTCATCATTAGCAAACACACCTAAATGCGCACTCACACAATGCGGTAGGGCATCCAGCGAATAACCGCCTTCCAGCATGCTGACAATTTTTCCGCCACAGTATTTGTAGGCTTGATTTTGCAGCCAGCGAGTTAACCAAGCGAAGTCGCGAGTTTCCCATTCCACTGTTGCCATCGGGTCTTGGCGGTGGGCATCGAATCCGGCAGAAATCAGTATCAGCTGTGGCTGATGAATTTCCAACGCCGGTTCCCAAACATCATGAACGGCCCGACGCATGTACTCGCCGGTTGAGTGTTCTTCAATGGGAAGATTGATAATGTGTTCCGGTAAACCATACCAATGGCTGTTGGGATAATACGGGTGTTGGAAGGAGGTACATACCAAGGCTCTTGGGTCATCCCGTAAACATTCGATGGTTCCGTTGGCCTGATGAACATCAAAATCAACGATGGCGACGCGTTCCAAGCCGTAATGATCCAGCGCGTATTTGGCAGCAATGGCAATGTTGCTAAAGAAACAAAAGCCCATGGCTTTGCGGGGCTCAGCATGATGACCTGGTGGACGCGTCGCGCAAAATGCCACTCGACTCTGATTGCCAGGCGCTCCACTTAATACTGCATCGACAGCATTCATCCCGGCTCCAGCGGCGTACCAAATAGCGTCCATAGAGGTCGGGCTTAAGGCGGTGTCTTCGTCCACCATAATTAAACCGTGCTGTGGCGCGATGCCTTGCAACTGATCTATGTAACCAGCGGGGTGGACGGACTCCACCCATCGGCGATCCGCCTTGGTGGCCACTCGCTTATTTAGGGCAGAAAAGTAGGGCTCTTTCTCCAAATGCTTCATGATTTCCAGCAAGCGTTCCGGACATTCCGGGTGGTGATCCGTCATCCGGTGTTCCAGACAAGCGGGATGGGTGATAAAGGTAATGTCCGACGTTGAATGATCTGTCATGAGCGTTGGGTGTGAATTCTGTCTGTTGTATTTTTTGGCAAAGTATACCCCTTAACTTAGCCGCGTGGTCAAAAAAAGTATTGAGATAGGTTAAGTTTTGAAGAGTTCCCCATGCTTTCTAAGGACAAGCACAATATACTGCAGGGCAAAGGGAATTAACTGACAGGTGGGATGGTAT
>JBFHTA010000477.1:0-1850 GCA_041590855.1 Pseudomonadales bacterium | reverse complement strand
TCATCCCGGATATCACAGGTGTAGATGTCGGCCTGGCCACCGTCTTCAATAATCTCTGATTTCACTTTCTGCAGTTTTTCGAGGTTTCGGCCAATTAAACTGACGGAGCCACCGAGGCTGCTGATTTCATGGGCCGTACATCGTCCTATACCGCTGCCACCACCAGTTACGATGAAATGTTGGTCTTTGAATAGATCAGCTTTTAACACACTTTGAAAACTCATGTAGAAGATTCCTTGTTTCAGTGGTTTATTCGAATTGTCGGGGGAGTTGCTTAGTTTCGTTAGTTGTTGGTTATGATGGCAAAGCAAGCGCTTGGTTGTTTTGATTTATAGTCTCATAAAATGATCTTAATCCCAAATTCAGGCATAATATGAGGTTATGATTAAGCTGCTTGTAGATTAGGACGGTTATGAACGAAATCACTATCCAAACCCCAGATGATTGGCACCTGCATTTCCGAGACGGTGACATGCTTAAGGAAACGGTACCGGCTACAGCACGTTGTTTCAAACGTGCCATCGTGATGCCAAATCTGGTTCCGCCAGTGACCACTGCAGAAATGGCGGAAGGCTATCGCCAACGCATTCTCGAAGCACGCCCAGCGGGCAGTGATTTTGAACCTCTGATGACCTTGTATCTAACCAACCAAACCACGGCAGCAGACATTCGTGAAGCTAAACAAGCGGGTGTGATTGCTGCAAAATTATATCCGGCCGGTGCCACTACCAATTCAGATGCCGCTGTTAGTGCCTTGGAAGGTTTGTATCCTATCTTTGAAACCATGGCTGAAGAAGGCATGTTGCTTTTGATTCATGGTGAAGTGACAGACAACCATATTGATATCTTTGATCGTGAAAAAGAGTTTATTGATCGTCATATGCGCCCGATTACGGAGCGATTCCCTGAGTTAAAAGTTGTTTTCGAGCATATCACGACAAAAGACGCTGCTGATTTCGTTGAAGCGGCATCTGACTTGGTAGCTGCAACCATTACCCCTCAGCATTTGCTTCTAAATAGAAACGATTTGTTGGTCGGGGGCATTCGCCCGCACAACTTCTGCTTACCGGTTCTAAAACGCAATATCCACCAGGAAGCATTACGTGCAGTGGTTGCTACTGGCTCGCCTAAGTTCTTCCTTGGTACTGACTCTGCACCGCACGAGAAACATCGAAAAGAATCCGCGTGTGGTTGTGCCGGTTGCTACAGTGCCTGGTCTGCGCTTGAACTGTATGCTCAGGTGTTTGAAGACTTGGGTGTGTTAGATAAGCTGGAAGGCTTTGCCAGCCACTATGGCCCTGATTTTTATGGCTTACCAAGAAATACCTCGACTGTGACCTTGGTGAAAGAAGAGTGGACCATCCCTGAAGAGATTATCTTGCCGAATGGCAACCCGATCGTTCCTTTCTTTGCAGGTCAGACGGTTAACTGGAAAGTTAAGGTCTAAATCCTGTCCATAAGGCCCGGCTTCTTTAGCCGGGCTTTCTCCAAGTCAGGCATTCCAACGAATGCTTGGTTAAGCAGAGATAGGCAATTCCACAGTAACGTTAAACCCTGTCTTATGGCCATCTTGTGAATATAGGTTCTCAGCCATTACCCGGCCACCTAGCATGTGTGTCAGGCTTTTTACCAGTGATAACCCTAAACCAATGTTTGTTGAGCCGGGCGTTCGTGCTTTGTCTGCTCGATAGAATGGCTCGAATATGTCGTTCAAATGATCTTCTTCAACACCATTTCCTTCATTAAACACACAGACTTTGTGAACATCGCCGGCTGTAGTTAACTGAATGCGTATTTCAGTATTGGCTTGACGATATTGAAGGGCATTACTGATCAGGTTTCTGAGAATG
>JBFHTA010000476.1:0-1882 GCA_041590855.1 Pseudomonadales bacterium | reverse complement strand
CGGGCAATAGCTCACCCTCCTGGCAGTATCCAAGAATTGAAAATTAAAAAAAATTAGTCACTTTTTGGTGACCACCCTAAGAACCAGGGTGGTCAATCTTGATCACTCAAGCTCAAACAGCATATCGGTACGTATGATGTATTTAGTGCCTTTGCTGATCGGCTCTGAGCTGTGCAAGCAATGCAACGGGTGATGACCATGTGGAAAACACAACACACCACCCGCTGGCGTACGCACATCCACCGTTTTAACGGAGGCGTTTCTACGTGCTGGCTGTGTTGGGTCATCAGCGTTAACCAGGAAACGTGTGGCCCCACCTTCGAAGTCCTCGCTTAACAAAATCAGGAAGGTCATCTGGCTATAGCGGTCGGGATACGCGTTGGTAATCAATTCGCGATCAATCACTCGAGATCCCGGCCATGCACCATCAATGTGGTTTTTGAAGAAGTCACCTTCGCCATAGCGATAAAAACGAAACCGAGCGTTTATTCCAACCGGACGTTTCCCGTCGAAAGCATCCAACTGGGTATTCGCTAATTGCTCAACCCGCTCCCAAATCAATTGATCAGTGGTTTGATCCGTCACCCAGGTTACGTTGTCGTTATGACGAACTTCTCTGGGTAACGACACTGCCGCGTCTTTGAGATAGCCCAAGTGTTCAGTAATCTCGATGAAGCGCTGGCACTCTTCCTGTGAAAGGACATTCAGTAATTGATAGGCGGCTGGCACCTCGGGCACGTCTTTTCTGACAATCACAGACGTATCGTAATTTTTGTCCAGCATCACCGGGTTAGGCTGCTCATTTGCCCAGGTCGGTAACGATGGATTCTCAGCCCCTGGTTCGCGGGCTACGACATAAAATGACGAAGTTTCTGCATTCTTCATTGTTTGCTCCTAAAAATTGATCACCCGAACCTGACTGAATTGTCGGTGCCCTGCTTTTGAGCCATGAAACCCAAAGCCACTTTGTTTAGCCCCTACCCAAGGGCTATCCCCTGGACCACCAACACCCTGATTTACTGAAACCATGCCAGCTTCTAGCTGTTCAGCGACTGCTGCTGCGTCTTTTCCGCCAAAGACCACCGCCCCTAAGCCATAGATGGAATCATTAGCGCGCTCGATAGCTTCCTCAACATGCTCAAATTCGGCCATCGCAACAACCGGCCCAAAGGTTTCTGTTTGTTCCAGTTGCATATCAGGTGTCATACCAGCAACGACGGTAGGCTCCACAAACGGTAATGGATAATCGGCCTGCCCCATCAGAAAACGCGCACCTTTCTGCTCCGCATCCTGTAATTGACTCACCACCCGCTGATGCTGGTCAGCAGAGGCTAATGGCCCTATGTTTACACCCGGCTCATCCCACCCACCGGTTTGGTAGTTTCGGGCATGAGCCATGACTTGCTGATAAAAATCATCGGCAATACTTTGATCCACATAGACGCGCTCTGTTGACGTACACATTTGGCCTGCGTTCTCAAAGGAACTGGCTACCGCAAAACGTGCCGCCGCTTTGATATCGGCGCTAGCCAGAACAATCATCGGATCATTGCCACCCAACTCCATCACCAAGCGTTTCAATTGAGGCGCCGCATTGGCCATGATGTTGCGACCTGCGGCAACAGAGCCTGTAAAGGCAATCATCTGTATCTCGGACTGAACCAGCGCTTGCCCGACTTGCCCATCACCATGAACAATTTGCAGGACACCGTCTGGTAACTGGGACTGCAGTGTTTGAATGAATAAATCCGCTACCAAAGGTGTGTGTTCGGAAGGTTTCAAAATCACACTGTTGCCAGCGACCAATGCAGGAATCAACAAATTGTTGGCCATCGCCAAGGGGTAATTCCACGGAGAAATAACCCCGACTACTCCTAAAGCT
>JBFHTA010000475.1:0-1885 GCA_041590855.1 Pseudomonadales bacterium | reverse complement strand
CAACCTGAATCCAGCGAATAAGGAAATTAGATTTCCATCAAATCCTTTTCTTTCTTGGCAAGATCCGCATCCACCTGAGCGATGAACTTATCTGTGATCTTTTGAATCTCGTCTTCACCACGACGCGCTTCATCTTCAGTGATTTCTTTCTCTTTCAACAATTCTTTGATATCAGAGTTTGCATCACGACGGATATTACGAACAGAAACTCGGCCGGTTTCCGCTTCGCTACGCGCTTGTTTAATGTAGTTCTTACGTGTTTCTTCCGTTAATGGAGGCATAGGAACACGAATCACTTCACCTGACGTCGTAGGATTCAGGCCAAGATCTGCTTTCATAATGGCTTTTTCAATCTCAGGTACCATTGGCTTTTCCCAAGGTACAACCGCCAAAGTACGAGCATCTTCAACGTTAACGTTCGCAACCTGACGTAATGGCGTTTCAGAACCATAATAAGAAACCATCACTGAATCCAGAATGCTTGGATGTGCCCGACCAGTACGAATCTTTGCAAACGCATGAGACAAAGCTTCAAGAGACTTAGTCATGCGTTCTTCAGCGTCCTGCTTAATTTCATTAATCATAATAACCTCTATTAAATCAGTCTCATTCGATCATTCTTTTCGCATAGTGCTCACTATACGCTACTCAGGCAATCACCAGCACACCTGATGACAGCCCGAACATTAATCCTTCTCTATGATGGTACCTTCATCGCCACCCGTAACAGCATTCAGCAATGCACCTGGCTTATTCATATCCAATACACGAATCGGCATACTGTGCTCATCACACAAGCATATTGCAGTCAGATCCATCACACCCAGCTTTCGCTCAAGTACTTCGTCAAACGACAAGCGATCAAACTTGGTTGCATCCGGATTCTTAACCGGGTCATCCGTATAAACACCATCTACTTTAGTCGCTTTTACCACGACATCCGCTTCAATCTCAATACCACGCAAACAGGCAGCCGAGTCTGTTGTAAAAAACGGGTTACCTGTACCGGCAGAGAAAATAACCACATCGCCCATGCTTAAATAGCGCATGGCTTTTCGACGATCATAATGCTCTACCACACCACTCATTGGAATCGCAGACATCACGTGAGAAGAAATATTCGAACGCTCCAACGCATCACGCATTGCCAAGCCGTTCATTACAGTAGCCAACATCCCCATATGGTCACCGGTCACCCGATCCAGGCCAGCTTCACTTAAAGCGGCTCCACGGTAGATATTACCGCCACCAATCACCAGGCCAACCTGAACACCAATACCAACTAACTGCCCGACCACCAGGGCCATGTTATCCAGGACTTTCGGATCAATACCAAAGTCCCCATCCCCCATCAGGGCTTCACCACTCAACTTAAGAAGAATACGCTTGTATTTCGCTTGACTGTCTTTGACTGGCATAAACCTAATTCTCGTAGTTTTAAAATCACGCGCAAGTATACACGATTTCAAAAAAAAAGCGCCAAAAGGCGCTTTTTTGAAACAGCTTTGGTAATTACTTACCAGCTAGCTGCTCTGCAACTTCCTGAGCGAAGTCTTTCTTCTCGACTTCAATACCTTCACCCACTTCAAAACGAGTGAAAGACAATACATCAGCACCCGCTTGCTTAGCCAACTTACCAACTGTCAACTCTGGGTTCTTAACAAAAGGCTGCTCAACCAAGCTGTTTTCTTTCAAGAACTTGTTGATACGACCAACCATCATCTTCTCAACGATTTCAGCTGGTTTACCTTCCATATCAGGCTGAGCCTTGATAATTTCTTTCTCTTTTTCTACTGCTTCAGCTGGCATATCTTCGCCTTTAACAACACGAGGATTTACCGCAGTAATATGCATAGCGATATCTTTAGCCAATTCAGCTTCGCCT
>JBFHTA010000474.1:0-1894 GCA_041590855.1 Pseudomonadales bacterium | reverse complement strand
GCCGTATGGACATGGAGAAGTCAGCTTTACAAATGTCCGATTGCCAAAGTCGGCCATCATTGCGGGGCCTGGCAGAGGGTTTGAGATTGCACAAGGCCGGCTAGGGCCAGGGCGTGTCCATCATTGCATGCGTGCCATAGGTGCAGCGGAACGAGCGTTAGAGTTGATGATTGACAGAGCAACCAAACGAGAAGCCTTTGGTAAGCCCATAGTGAACTTGGGAGGTAACAGAGACATTATTGCCAATACTCGCATTGCCATCGAACAAGCACGGTTACTGACGTTAAAAACCGCTTGGTTGTTGGACACCAAGGGCGTTATGGGGGCAATGAGTGAAGTGTCTCAAATCAAAGTGGTTGTGCCGAATATGTTGCAAACCATCGTTGATCAAGCCATCCAGATACATGGGGGTGCAGGTGTCAGTGAGGATTTCCCGCTTACCGCAATGTTTGCTTATGCCCGTTGTTTGAGATTGGCTGATGGTCCGGACGAGGTGCACAGAGGTTTAGTGGCCAAATTAGAATTACTGAAACATAAATAGACTCGGGAAATTCAGATAGGGTAAGGAAAGAATGAAGACAGTCATTATTACCGGTGGTGCAAGTGGTTTGGGGTTATCACTCGCCCATAAATATTCAGCAGAAGGCTACGCCGTTTGCATTGCTGACATTCAAAAAGAACAAGGGGAAGCTGCAGTAGCCGAGTTAACAAGACAGGGAGCCGATGCGTTTTTTGAGTATCTGGACGTCACAAAGGAAGAGCAATGGTTGCTGCTGAAAGAGACAGTGATTGAGCGCTGGGGATACGTCGATGTGTTAATTAACAACGCTGGCGTTGCTGCCGCCGGACTCATTGAAGACCAATCCATTGAAGACTGGAAGTGGCTGATTGATATTAATGTATTAGGCGTTGTGTTGGGGTGTAAAACCTTTACCCCGCTCATGAAAGCCAGAGACAGCGGCTACATAATTAATGTTGCTTCAATGGCAGGTCTGATTCATGCGCCCAGTATGTCTTCTTACAATGTCTCCAAGGCGAGCGTGGTTGCATTGTCTGAAACGCTACAGGTGGAGTTCAGTCAATGGAATATAGGCGTCACTGTGGTGTGTCCGGCGTTCTTTCAAACTAACCTGACTAAAACCATGCGCACTAATATTTCTGGTGTCACTAAAACTGTAAATCGCTGGATGGAGAGTTCGTCAGTAACAGCTGATGACGTAGCCAGCGCGGTATTTAACGGTATGAAACACCGCCGATTCTTTGTGCTGACACATACCAAAGAAAAACTGATGTGGTGGTTGAAGCGATTGAGCCCGGACTTGTTGCATACCATGCTTAGCAACACAGTTGGCAAACAAGTGAAAAAGATGATGGAGCGGACCATTCAATGACGGAGCAATTAACATCAGAGGTTTTGGATCAGGCAGTGGCTGTTCGCACAGGGGAAGCTTTGGACTTGTCTGCGATTGATCGTTATCTCAAAGGCAACATCGAGCAACTGGAAGGCGAGCCCAAGGTACAACAATTTCCTGGCGGTGCATCCAATCTTACATATTTGGTTCAATACGAAAACAGAGATTTGATTTTAAGACGCCCGCCGTTCGGAACCGTTGCCAAGTCTGCACACGACATGGTTCGCGAAGCAAAGGTCATCCAGTCATTGCAACCGGTGTATCCTTATGTGCCGGAAATTTTGGCCATTTGTGATGACCACTCCGTCATCGGCTGTGATTTTTATGTGATGTCCCGTTTCGTTGGGATTATACCCCGGCAAGATCTACCAAAAGGATTAAGTCTCACAGAGCAGGACACCCGAAAACTCTGTACGAATGTGATCGATAAGTTGATTGATCTTCATTCAATCAACCCAGAGCAGGCCGGTTTAGGCACAATC
>JBFHTA010000473.1:0-1899 GCA_041590855.1 Pseudomonadales bacterium | reverse complement strand
TCCGGAGCGAAACCTACCCTTAAAAAACCCGACTCATCCATTTTGTTACTGTGGGTGGATATGGTCTATTGGCTAACAACCCGGTTGTTTCATTCGTTTTATCCAAAAGGTTCTGAGCGACGCCATCGGCAGGTGATGCGTTTGTTTCAATACTGTGCTGATCGTGCCCATTCAACGGCGTGTTCTGTCTATGGTCATATTTTACTGTTTCGCGGGGTAACGCCTTGGGATAAACAGCAAGGGGTAGAGTATTTAAAGTACGCTGCGAAGCAAGGTGACGCCAAAGCCAACTACCAGTTGGCTGAATTAATGAGGAATCAAGAGTTTGGCTTACCCAATGATCCGATGGAAGTCGCTTCTTTATTGATCAAGGCTTCGCAACAAAATCACTTGTTGGCAAAAAATGCGTTAATGGCTGTGTATCGCGAGCATCAGGATTGTCTGGATAAGATTCTTACTGAGGCGGATAAAGACGTTATTCATCAATGTTCTTTAGAGCGTTAATCTCAAAGAACAGTGTCTATTCAAAGCGTGACTGTCTGTTGAGGTTGGATGCACTCAGTCACTATACCCAATTGATGTTCAATCTGAGCTTTTAACATTTGGCCCGGCAAGGGCTCTCCATGGTTAATGAATACCTTGTTCGGGGCTGGTTGAATTTGGCTTAACCAGTTGAGAAGCCCGGCCTGATCAGCATGGGCTGATAAAGCCCTGAGTTGATGTACTTCGGCTTTAATTGGCAAAATTTGTCCGTGAATTTTAACCGTTGTGGCTCCGTTGATCATTGCATCACCCCGTGTCCCTGGCGCCTGAAAGCCACTGAAAACAATACTGTGCCGGTAATTACCTACCATTGATTTCAAGTGATGAAGCACACGGCCGCCACTGGCCATGCCACTTGCTGAGATAATGACGGAGGGGAAGTTACGGTTATTGAGTTCAATGGATTCTTCCATGGTTTTAACGTAGGTCGTGTTGCGGTCGATTCGTTCACAATCCTCTTTGGTTAATTTATGAAGGTGATGGAAACGGTGGTAAGTTTCCGTGGCTTTAATAGCCATGGGGCTGTTCAGAAAAATAGGTACATTCGGGATGCGATGGGTTTCTTTTAATTGACCCAGTATATGAAGCAGCAGTTGAGCCCGCCCGACCGCAAACGCCGGAATTAAAACGATACCGCCCCGCTGTACCGTGTCGGTAACAATTTGGGTCAGTTGCTCGTAGGCGTCCGTTGTAAGGTGTTGTTCATCACCGTAGGTGGATTCCATAACAACATAATCGCAATGACCCGGGGTCTTGGGCGGGTACATCATCAAGTCATCTCCACGGCCAATGTCTCCTGAAAAACAAATCGATGTGTCGGGTGTGGATAATCGGATACTTGAAGCACCCAGAATATGTCCTGCCGGGATGAAGTCGGCTTGCCAGTCCTGAGTTAACGTCAGGCTTCGGTGAGATGAGGCTGGCTCGAACAAAGTTAACGTCTTTCTGGCTTCTTTCTCTGTATAGAGGGGCAATGCTGGAGAGTGTTTGGAAAACCCCTTTTTATTGGCGTAGCGAGCATCCTCTTCCTGAAGGAACCCTGCGTCCGGTAACAAAATCTCGCACAGGGCTTTGGTGGCAGGTGTGCAATAGATTGGGCCGTTAAAGCCTTGTTTCATCAATACGGGTAAATAGCCGCTGTGATCAATATGAGCATGAGTCAGTAATACAGCATTGATCTCGGAGGCCTTGATCGGGAAGGGTTGCCAATTTTGCAGCCGGAGCTCTTTTTGTCCCTGAAATAATCCGGCATCTATCAAGATACGCTTGTTTTGATAGCTGATCAGGGTTTTTGACCCTGTAACGGTTTGGCAAGCACCTAAAAAGTGTAATTTCATGGTTGAGATTACTCCGTAT
>JBFHTA010000472.1:0-1934 GCA_041590855.1 Pseudomonadales bacterium | reverse complement strand
TATTGGCGGTATTGCCATCGCCAAAATCCCATGTCCATGCAGTAATATTACTGTCCGACAGGCTGGTGTCGGTGAAATGACTGGTTAATTTAAACTTCTGGTATTCAAAATGGCTGAGCGCATCTTGTTGATCCAATCGGATTTTTACTTGGCGGAAAGCATCTACTACGTCTTGTGATGGTTGACCGAGTGTTTCCGCCGAAGTTCTTATGCATTCTGCTGCCTGAGGTAAGTCAGTATTCGCTTGCCAGCAATGGCGGACCGAATCCAGAATCACTTGATAAGCGTTTTCCAAGCCCCATTGGTTGGCCAAAAGATAGAAGGGATAAGTGATCATGCCGATGCGTTTGTAAGGATTGTTTTCTGCGTCGTCATAATCAAGAAAGCTGTCAATGGCGTTATCCTCAGTGATAATTTGGTTGAGGTGACGAACAGGGCCTGCGGATTCCTGACCGTGAATCCAATCATCGGGCGTGTTAGTGACGTGATACTTGACCATGACCCCTGAAATGTCACTGAAGGCTTCCGACAGTGTACGAGCGTCTTGACTGAGTTCGGTTTCAAAGTCGGCCAGATTGGAGATTCTGATCAAGATGCCATGCGCTACTTCGTGAGCAATGATATCCAGCGTTGCGAAGGTATAGGCAACACCATAGGCATCACTGAAGTTTGCATAGGCGCCGTCCCAGAATGCATCGGTAGCTATGTCCTGACCGTAGTGCACGCGAAGCCGGATCTTGTCTTCTAACGGTGGCTCACCTAAATATTTCAGGTAAGCATCATACGCTAAAGTGCCATAGTGCATGGCATCGTTTAACGTGGAATAGGTGTATACGTCATTGTTGTTATGCAGGATAGGTCGTTCGGTGTTGACCGGGTTTGGATCGCATAAAAACTGATAGGCCGGAAAGGCAGCATCGTTGGCGACATTGGCATTGCTGCTGTCGGCTTCCCACACTGTGTCTCGTTGGTTTTGCATATCGGTTACTTGAACGAGACCATTATCGAGTGAGCATAAACCGCCCTGTTCGTTGCTGCGTCGGATGGCGATACCGGGGCGGTCGGTGCCGTACGTCCAGTTTTGTTGTTCATTCCCGCCGGGGCCGTTTAACTCGGCATTGCCTGTAAAATCATGGAACCGAACCCAGGTTGCTTGTTCGGAAGAGTGCTGATCGTTGCCCGGTATTAGCAGTAGACCGGATTGATTTTGCGGAAGCTCGGTGCCCTGGGGAATGTTTACTTCGAAAGGGGCATTACCTTCCGTAACGAGCCAGGCGTCACCTTGTGCTTGGCCTTGACCGGAAGCCCAGAAAACCTGAATCCGGGTGATGCCGGTTTCTGCCTGTTCTGCATTTAATGTCAGTTGAACCGTGCCTGAAATCTGACCAAGTGTACCATCGGTGTCTCTGAAATAGGCTTGGCTGATAGGATTTTGTGGCGGTTCACCAGCCGGTTGGCCTGTGTCCGGAGCGGGTGCAGGATCGCTGCTGGAACCTCCTCCTCCGCCCCCACCACATGCGGTTAATAAAGCAAGAGAAAGTACGCCTGAAAGCCGGACGATACTGGCTGGTGTAAACGCAAAATACATGATCTGTCCCTAGTTCGAGAATTAATGTCCGTGTCGAATGCCCGACCTGAATACGATGTTAGTACGAGATATTACCGGCAAGGTTCGCGTTTATGTCATTGAAGTTTGACGGGATGGTTAATAAGTACCCATTAGGGTTGGTCAGGCATGGGAAAGGGCATTAAATGACAGGTCTTGGGGTGATCTAAAAAATCACCCCTGATTTCGCTGAAATTCTCTGACCCCTTCCTCAATCAGTCGGCCAGCAATGCTGGTAATGGGCGGGTAGGTTGGTAAGTCATCGAAGTGGAACCACTGGGCGTCTTCGATTTCATCCGGGTTAATGGTGATCTCTCCGGAGCGGTAC
>JBFHTA010000471.1:0-1944 GCA_041590855.1 Pseudomonadales bacterium | reverse complement strand
CTCGTCCAATTGAAAATAACTGTTCGTCTAAATGAAAATAAATGTTCGTCCAAATGAAAATTTGTGCAGATTTGGTCGAAAGTAGGTTCAGGTTATATATAGAAAAACGTGTAATTCTGAAGCTATCAACGAGACAAATTACCAACCGGAGTAACCCCATCCTCAAACGGCACATATCGACGCCGAAAGCTGCTTCCTTCTACGATTTCAGGTGTGCTGATCCGGTCCATTCTAAAATGACGGAAATCTTCACGAGTCGGGTCCCAGGCGACTAAATACCACAGTGGTGGCAGGATCAGCATGGCTTGGGGCTCCACTTCACGATGGCTTACTTTTCCTTTTGCGTCACGGTATTGAAAGCGTAGGCAGTGTTGTTGCAAAAACGCTGTCTCGAAGGCGGGCAGCAGAGTTGCATCCATTTCCCCCATATCGGATATGTCTACTTTCGGCGCAAGTTTCCCAACGTAGAGGCAGTCCAAAAAACGGCGTAGGCCGCGTATCTTATCCGATGGTAAGGCTTTCTCTATTTTTGCGAGACCTACATCAGCAAGCCCAGAGAAGGGGAGGTTGCCCGCTGCGCGCATGGAGGCAACGCTGATAAGCAGTGCAAAGACTTCGGCGACCGAGAGCCGGGCTGTGGTTTGAATTGATTGAGGGTCAAGTTGTAGGCCACCCCCAGGCCCGGATTCTGAATGAATAATAAAGCCTTCATCACGTAGTGCGCTGATATCGCGTAGTACGGTGCGCCTGGATGCCCCCACTTCCTCCGCCAACTCAGCGATGGTCGAAGTACCGTTACGGCGAAGGCTACGAACTATGACATCTTGTCTTTGGCGTACATTCATATCATCAGGTAATTCATGTGTAAGGATGTTATTGGTGTCAATATTTGGCACTAATCAGTTTTACATTATCTGCTCTTACCAGCAAGACATTGGCTGGTTATCTCAAATAGATACAGGAGTACTGTAATGTTTAATCCCGACGATTTTCCCAAACCTTCGCTTATTTCAGTTAATGGAGTTGAGCTGGAAGTTTTTGAAGCTGGCCAGCAAAACACAGGCAAGCCAATCTTGCTGTGTCATGGGTGGCCGGAGCATGCCTTTTCTTGGCGTTATCAAATACCGGCTCTTGTTGCAGCGGGTTACCATGTGATTGTTCCGAATCAGAGAGGGTACGGTAATTCATCCAGCCCAACCGATGTCGCTGCTTATGATATTGAACACCTGACTGGTGATCTTGTGGCACTTCTCGATCATTATGGATATGAAAAGGCTACCTTTGTTGGTCATGATTGGGGTGCGATGGTTGTGTGGGGAATGGCATTACTGCATCCAAATCGAGTCCATAAACTGATCAATCTAGCACTGCCTTACCAAGAACGCGGAGAGATTCCCTGGATCGAGTTTATGGAGCAAGTTCTTGGCGGTGATTACTACTTTGTTCACTTCAACCGACAGCCCGGTGTTGCGGATGCGGTGTTAGAAGAAAATACAGCTCAATTTCTACGTAATATGTTCCGTAAAAACATACCTCCTGCGCCACCTGAACCCGGCATGGCGATGATTAATCTTGCCAAAGCAGTTCAACCCTTAGGCGACCCAATAATGAGCGAGATCGAATTGGACGTCTTCGTCTCCGCCTTCGAAGCGTCAGGGTTTACTGGGAGCATCAATTGGTACAGGAATCTTGACCGAAACTGGCACATCCTGGCTGACGCCAACCCGATCATTCAGCATCCCGCATTGATGGTCTATGGAGATCGCGATTTGATACCCAAGTTTGAACGGCTAAATGAGTTTGTACCGAATGTGGACGTGGTCAGCCTGGATTGCGGACATTGGATTCAGCAAGAAAAACCGGAAGAAACAAACCAAGTGATTTTAAGCTGGTTGGATCAGCAGAGTAGGGTTTAATTTAAGAAGTGGTGCCCAGAGGCGGAAT
>JBFHTA010000470.1:0-1945 GCA_041590855.1 Pseudomonadales bacterium | reverse complement strand
TCAGCGAGAACGTTGGATCGTCGTTATAGAACCAGTCGTGTTTAGGTATTCCATCGTGGGATTGTTCATAACCAAATTCACTCAATTCGGATTCAAATACCCCTAGTTGAAGGAAGTTAGCGGTTTCATTTTTAAGAAGTGCGGTTGCTTTCAGATGGTCGCTGATGTCGTAAGTGATTTTGCCCTCAATTGCGCTGAGTTTCATCGCAACACCTGCGCGTGAGTGGCAACCAACGCAGCTGGATTGGCTCATAAATCCGGCTTCTGTTATAGAATTGCCCAGATGGGTGGCACGCCCTTGGTGATCTGTAAAGTCAACTTGTGATCCTTTAAGGCGGTAGTTGGCCCAGGCTTTGTCCGACACATTTGGAAATATGCCATTTCTGTCTGAAGTTGCAATACCATAGGCGTTAAACAGTTGAGTTAATACATCACTTTGCTGACCTTTTGGATACTGTAGATCCGGGTTAAATACTTCGTTGTCCTCAGAAAGATTGTCGTTTCGCTGGTTAGGCACAATGTAGTTGCTTGATGACCCATCCACTGTCACCGAGTGACCAAAGCTATCATTACAGCCGGTGTAATCACAACGACCAGGATTGTTCATATGTTCAAACGTAGTCCATACCCATTGAGGCACGTCTTTTGAGGAAATATGAAAGGCCATCAGGTAGTGGGTGTCGGTCACATTACACTTGTCTTCACCGATATTGAGGATGGTAATAGAAGGTTGGGTAATGTAGTCAGATTCTTTTCCAAACTGCACATACTGTGAGGGGTATTTCTTCTTCATGGCCTCAACTACTTTTTTACTTACCCAGTTACTCTTGATCATGATGGCATCGGGCGGCAGATCAATGGTACTGAGTTTACCCGTGGTTTCCGGGCTGCCGGAATGATTCGCTTGATGATATGGTGCGTTGTCGTTCTGGTTTTTAGCATTAACACGATAGACATCTAAAACACCATCTGCGTTGTACAGGTTGTTGTTAAAAAGATAATCATGGAATGTTCTGTTACGAATGGTGATTTCAGCGTTCGTTTGGCGCAGAACACGCCCAATACTTTGAGGATCAGCAGGTAAAACAGATGAGATTTGACTGGAAGTACATTCTGGTAGATCTTTACTGTCAGCCAGGCCAACTGCGCCACGCTCTCCTTTTTTACGAGCTGTACCGACACGAACTAAATCCGGATGGTCTTCTATAAATTTTGATATGGCCGTACGTTGATTTTTGACCCCTCGGATGATTTTGTCATCGCGGGTGAATGCTTCAGCTTTCTTCAGTGATTGTGCTAATTCATCGGCAGGATAAACAGGACAGTGTTTCAGGTTATTGCTGCTACTGGTTGGATTACAGCAGTTTTCAGTAAGAGATTCACTGCATAATGGCCAAGGCTCTTTAGGCCAGTTTTGCTCTTCGTTAGCCCAGTTCTTCCAGAACTCATCGGCTATGACTTCTGCAAATAAGTTCCAGGAAAAGGCATCCGGGCAGGTCATCGCTGGGTTGGTTACTTTAGCCCCGTAATCCGCAACTTTATTGTTAATGGTGAATTGACAATACTCGGCATCACGAATGTCTGCATCAAAGTACATAATTCTATCAATGCTTGTCGGATCTTCAGAAGTTGCATTGGCATGGTGTGCTGTAAAGCTCAGGGTGAGTAGGGCGCTAACCAGCGCAGTTCTAATTCCTTGAATCCTATTAACTCTCATCACTCTATTCTCGCTAAATTAGTGGTTATGTTAGTTGTTATGGGAGATTTAAATTTAGATTCGGATGAGATGGGCAGCTATTACCAGGTATTACACTAGGGAACATCTGAATAAGTCCCTCTCTGCTCAGGCCTATAAGAGAAATGTCTATTTGAGGCGCGGTTTTGAAGGCATAACGGGTTACGTCAAAAAGCCGCAACAAAAAAGAGGCATTTCTCTTAAGGCCCC
>JBFHTA010000469.1:0-1956 GCA_041590855.1 Pseudomonadales bacterium | reverse complement strand
CGATTCAACCAAGGACTTTACTTGCTGATCGTAATAGTTGTCCGCAACGGATTGCCGCAATGACCGACTCTCTATCAACCCCTCGATAATCTCTGGATATCTGAGAAGGCAATCCACCAAATAATCACTGGCAATCAAAGCCGTAATCAACTCCTTCTCGATACCCTCTTCAGCAAATAACTGGCTAAGTAAGCCTGCAGTCGGTCCTTCCTTTAATTGCAGCCACAGCTTTTGTACATGTTCTTGAAGCTCAACCGAGGTAAGCAAACCGATCTCAGCAGCCATTCCACGATCCAATGTTTGTAAGTCGGTCATACCTTCCTCATCTCCAAGCCACTAAGTTTTCTATGAAAATCATCACCTTAAGAAAACCACTCTAACACTTCAACAGCAGAAATTCTTCAATGGTATGTCACCAAAAACATGATATTAATCAGTCAATGCCACCATCACTTCATCAGCCCAGGCTAACCAGGCTTTTTCTGAAGATAAGCCTCGACGAAGAGTCAAATAGGGCAATTTATAATCCGCTTGCTGCTGTTTGCTTAGAGACAAGTATAGGCCTTCAATGGCTTCCAACTTTTTTAGATTCTTCTTATGCAATTCAATATGTCGGGCCACTTCATGCCTTAACACATGGGGCTCAACATGTTTGCCGCCATACAACATCACCAGCAGAGCATCGTTGGTTTTACTGGGCTTGATTTCGGACGACAACCATTGCCGTAGCCCAACCATACCCTCATCCGTAATTCGATATTCTTTTTTATCCGGTTTTCCGGCTTGCGCTTCTTCGACAAAGCTGACCCAGCCAGCCTCTGCCAAGTCCTTTAACTGCTTATAAATTTGCTGATGACTGGCCTTCCAGAAATAACCAATCGCTTCTTTAAACTTCTGAGCTAACTCATAACCCGTCGACGGCTGCTCCGCCAACAACACCAACAAGGAATGCTTAAGCGACATCTCTTCGTACTCTCAACTTTTATTATGCAACTTATTGCATAATAAATGATTTCACTCTACATTAGAACTGAATAAAAATAATACAGCGAGAGAACTCCACATGGTTAGAACAGGTAAACGTTATCGCTCCGGCAGAGCGGACTCCCACTACGACGCAATCGTTATCGGCTCGGGCATTGGTGGCCTATGCAATGCGGCGTTATTGTCGAAGCTAGGGAAGAAAGTATGTGTTCTGGAACAGCATTACACCGCTGGCGGCTACACACACAGTTACGAACGGAACGGCTACGAATGGGATGTTGGTGTGCATTACGTCGGTGAAGTGCATAAGCCCTGGTCAATGATCCGCAAAGTCTTTGATGCCATTTCAGATCGACAGCTTGAATGGGCACCTATGGATGAGCTGTATGACAAAATCATCATCAACGACGAAGTCTACAACTTCTATGCCGGACGCGGCCCGTTTAAAGAAGAACTGAAACGCCATTTTCCAAACGAAGCAAACGCCATCGATACCTATGTGGATCTGTTAAGTGATGTCAGCAGTAAAGTTCCCAAATTTTTTGCAGGCCAAGCCATGCCAAGAAAATTCGGTAAGCTTTACAACAAAGTCCGCAACCTGATTTTGCCCAAATACTTTTTTCAAACCACCCGAGAAGTGCTTGAAGGCCTGACCCAAGATCAAAAGTTGATTGGCGTACTTACCGGCCAGTGGGGCGATTACGGTCTTCCACCCGGTGAAGCCAGCTTTATGATGCACGCCATGGTCGCCAAGCATTACATCGCCGGAGGCAATTACCCGGTAGGCGGCTCCTGGCAAATCGCTAATAAAATCATCCCTGTGATCCAAAAAAGTGGCGGGGAGGTATTCACCTACGCGGGCGTCGACAAAGTTATTATTGAAAACAACCAAGCCATTGGTGTCCAGCTTCAAAACGGCGACATTATTCACGCCGACCAGGTCGTCAGCAACATTGGGGTATTACCCACTTT
>JBFHTA010000468.1:0-1972 GCA_041590855.1 Pseudomonadales bacterium | reverse complement strand
GAGGCGGCGACCCAAGAACTGAAAGACCGGATTCGATCACGAATCAAGTCGGCCCGAAAAGCCTTTGAAGGGTATCTTTCTCATCAACAACTGCCGGAAGACCCGGCATTGGCTGTGTTGATTTCTGAAACAGACGATATCAAAGACGCTATAGCCACTTTGCGATATGCCGAACGTCAGATGGACGAGGCGGCTATTTTCACCATTCATGGTTTCTGTATGAGGATGTTAAAACAGCACGCGTTTGAGTCGGGTAGTTTGTTTAACGTCACCATGTGTGACGATGATCGTGAATTCAAATATCAGGCCGCTAAAGACTACTGGCGACAGCAATTTTACCCATTGCCGAAAGCATTGGCTCAGGTGGTGATTGAGTGTTGGTCATCCCCGGAATCCTTATTGAGTGAAATTGGTTCATTATTGTCTGACTCAGCCCTGGATTTTTATCAGGATTATTCCATCGATGACATTGTGTCTGCACATGAGCGTTATGTTGAGCAGATCAATGAGTTTAAAGCCTGCTTAAGAGACGGCTTGTCGGCTTTGCACGATTCAGTGTTGGCGGATGTTCAGGGGAAGCGCCTGGATGGTCGCTCGTTTTCGAAGAAGAATGTTGCTAAATGGGTGAGTAATCTGGAGCGCTGGGTCAGCGAACCTACTACCGGATACTTTTTCCCGAAAGATTTGGAGCATTTTGGTAAAGCCAAGTTTGAGAGCAAAGCCAAAGATGAATTAACCATTGATTGGTCGTTGGCTGAAAAAATCCAGAATTATGTGGATCAACCGCCCGAGCTTAAACCAGCGCTGAAACAACATGCCATTCGAGCCTGTCGAACCATCTATAAGCAACAAAAGCGCAAATTGGGGCTACTTACCTTTGATGATCAAATCACAACCATGGCTAATGCTCTGTCTGACCCCGAGACAGGAAGGGCCTTTGCAGACACCTTAAGGAAGCAATTTCCGGTGGCTATGGTTGATGAATTTCAGGATACCGATCAGAGCCAGTATCGCATTTTTACCCAGCTTTATGGGGGCAGGCAAAACACTGGGCTGTTTATGATCGGTGATCCGAAGCAGGCGATTTATGCATTTCGTGGTGGGGACATTTTTACCTACATGAAGGCCCGAAGAAATGTAGTTGATCATTACACGCTAGACACTAACTGGCGTTCATCGGCTGCTATGGTGACGGCGGTGAATCAGGTGTTTGGGACAGCCAAATCTGCTTTTATGTATGATCAGGAAATTCCTTTTGAGGCGGTTAACCCGAGCCCGAAAGCGAAGTCCATGATTTGGACAATTAATGGCGAGCGTCAGCCAGCTTTGCGCTTATGGCAACCGGATACAGATGAGTTGTTAACCAAAGATTCGGATTATCTTGCCTTAATGACAGACGCAACGGCGAATGAAGTGGCCAGATTATTAACCCTTTCGGATCAGGATCAATTGCATCTTTGTTCGGGGAGTGGTTCCTCTGATAGAAACACTCGGTTACAGCCTTCGGATATTGCCATTTTGGTTCGCAACTTTGGTCAGGCTCAAAGAGTTCGGGATGCTTTGGCTGAACGGGGCATTGCCAGTGTTTATTCGTCGGACCGCAGTAGTGTGTTTGAACAACAAGAAGCCAAGGTTTTATTACGGATTCTTAAAGCCGCTCTGTTACCTGAACGTGAGAGCTTGGTGAAAGCTGCCATTGGCAGTGACTTATTCGGGTGGAATGTATCACAGCTTAATCAATTGAATGAAAATGAACTGGCGTGGGAACGACTGGTATTACAGTTCAAAGCCTTCCATCACACCTGGACCAGACAGGGAGTGCTTGCCGCTTTACATGAATTGATGAACCAGCAAGGTATTTCCGTGCATCTTCGAAAGCAGGTGAATGGTGAACGCCGTCTGACGGATTTCTTGCATCTGTGTGAGTTGCTGCAAAATCAAAGTAAATCAGTGGAAAGCCAATACGCTCTGG
>JBFHTA010000467.1:0-1980 GCA_041590855.1 Pseudomonadales bacterium | reverse complement strand
GCCCGGCCTTTGGGGCCTTTCAGTCAGAGCGCTTTACCCGGCCGATATTCGCTTGTATGTTAGCACCTGACCTTGGGAGCTTCATTGTATGCCAGAAAACACCAAACATCTTGTCCTTGTGGGAGGCGGTCATAGCCACGCACTGGTGATGAAGGAATTCATCCGCCAACCCGTTTCAGGGCTGACTATCACACTGGTGTCCCCACACAAATTCACCCCCTATTCTGGTATGTTACCCGGGTTGATTTCCGGACATTACCAACACCGGGAGATACACATTGATTTAGAGGCACTGAGCCGACAATGTAACGCCCGGTTCAAAATTGCCCGCGCTGAAGCCTTACAACCAGTTAATCAACAGTTGATATTAAATACTGGTGAGACACTGAACTACGATCTGATTTCGTTTGATACCGGTGCCACACCAGATCTATCCACGCCTGGCTCCGAACAATACAGTACACCGGTTAAACCTATCGATCAGTTCTACCAGCAATGGCAAACACAGCTGACGAAGCTACAAGTTTCCGAACTTGAATCCTCAGAGCTGCAACGCCATGGAATGAACACACCGCATTTTCAGAATCACCCCATCATAATCTCCATTGTTGGTTCAGGGGCCGCAGGTATTGAATTGGCTTTGGCGATGCGACACAAGTTAAAACACGACGGAGCAGCTAACATCCGGGTACAAATCATTTCCAGATCTGACCATATTTTGGTGGGCTACCCACGTAAGATGCAGCGATATTTCGAACACACTCTGAATCGACACCAGATTGATGTGAAGTACGCATTTGACGTTGCAGAAGTAACAGAAAACGCATTGATATCAACCTCGGGTCAAACCATTCCTAGCCATCTGACTTTTTGGTGCACCCAGGTGCGAGGTGCCGACTGGTTAAAGAATACCGGACTAACCTTATCCGAATCCGGGTTTATTCGAGTACGCCCTACGCTGCAAACAGAAGGTTATGACAATATCTATGCGGTGGGCGATGTCGCCCATTTCATCCAACATCCCTTACCCAAAGCCGGAGTGTACGCGGTCAGGATGGCCAACACGCTGAACCACAACCTTAGGGCAGCCTTCAGCAATTTGCCTCTTCAAGAGTATCGCCCCCAGCAAGACTTCCTGAGCTTGTTAGCCTGTGGCGAAAAAGTCGCTGCCGGGTGCAAATTCGGATTAACTTTTCACGGTCGTTGGGTATGGAAACTAAAAGACTGGATAGACCGATCGTTCATGCAGCAATTCCCGTCCGATTGACGGGTTCAATCACTGCAAGGCGGCAATATCACATATTGATCCCGGCCAGACTGTTTCGCCTGATAGAGCCCTTGATCGGCTAACTTCATCTGCTCCTCAAAATCCGTATCTTCCGACGGAATACACACCTTGATGCCCAAACTGGCAGTCACAGACAGACTGCTGTTGTCACCAATATCAATACGAAGTTCTCGAATCCCTTTAATCAAGCGTTCCGCTATGAGTCCAACATTTTCAATAGCAGCAGAACTCACCGCAAAGGCAAACTCTTCCCCACCAAACCGGCAAAAGGCGTCATCCATACGAAAAAAGTCCCGAAAATAATGGCCTAATGCTATCAACACTAGATCCCCTACATCATGACCATAGGTGTCGTTTACACATTTAAATAAATCCAAATCCAGCACCCCAAAAGCGACTAACTCCCGATGGCGATTACCGGCCTTCATAATTCGAAGAGCATGATCAATAAAATACCGTCGATTCGGGAGCTGTGTAAGATGGTCGAAAAAGGCCAGTTTTTTAAGCTTGGTATTGGCTTCTTGTAATTCAGCCGTCCGTTTTTCAACATGCAGTTCAAGATTGGCTTTTAGTGCCTTCAGGTCTTTATTACGTTGTTCCAACTGTTCTAAATGAAACTTACGCTCTGACACATCGCGTTCAATGGCTGCGAAATGAGATACCTCCCCGTCGAGGTTAGTAAGGGGAGTGAT
>JBFHTA010000466.1:0-1990 GCA_041590855.1 Pseudomonadales bacterium | reverse complement strand
GCCACCCAGGGTTCCCAAGGTGTTCCAGATACTGAATACTTTGCCACTGTTCATGCTGCTGATATCGGTTTGGATGGCCGCTGTTAACGGAATGTGAACAATACTGGCTGAAACGCCGATCAATGCGGCCGCTCCGATACTAAAGTACATGGCCATATCGCCTTTAGCAACATTGAAACATAATCCCAGTACTACAATCGCTAAGAGTCCGTCGCCGATAAATGACAAGCGTAAAGAGCGTGAGATTGATAATTTGGCAATGATCAAAGAGCTGATGAACTCGCCCAAGCCAGTGGCTATGATCATGGTGCTGTAAACGTTGGCGGGCAAATTAAGCGCTTCTACGGTGTACAAGGGTAGGCCTACTTGTGTCATGCCTCTCCAAACCAGAGAATATGCCATGAAACACATGACACGGATCAAAAGCGGACGTTGTTTGGCTAATTCTGAAAATCCGCTGAGAATATCGGCAAGGATAGGGCCACACACTGAGTCCTTGGGTTTCTTCTCAGTCGTACAACGGATCAATAGAAGAACTAAGCCGGCAACAGCAAAGACAGCTGCGCAAATCAGGTAGCTGTAGGCAGGAAAGAGTTCTATGCCATCCAATACTCCCGCTAGGAACGCGCCAACGAAAAATGAAGGCCAAAGTACGCTTTGGGTCATACCGTTGGCTAGATAGAGATCTGAGGATTTAAGGAATTCGGGCATGATGGCTTTACCAGCCGGTTTGGAAAATGCTGAGGTCATGGTCACCAAAGAGGCAAGGGCTGTCAGATTAATCAGGTTTAACCAATCGAACCAACAAAGAATACCAATCAAGGCAATGCCAGTGGTTCTGGCAAGATCACTCAAGAGCATGATGAGTCGTCGGTCATTCTGGTCGGCGACCACGCCACCATAAAGACCCATAAGTCCTCTGGGTAAGGCAATGCAGGATACAATCATCCCCAGTTCAGTGGCGGTAGCCTCCAGTTGTAGGGCACTGAAGGTTACCAACAAACCAAATATGCCGTCACCGAGATTGATAAGTACCTGATTCGATAAGTATGCTGTGAAGCTGAGGTTCTTGAGAAGCGGCCAGTATCCGGTAGAGGAAGTCGCCGCTGACGCTGTGTCAGAGCTCACTGATTTTAAAGAGGTGGTTTCAGGAGAAGTCGCGTCATTTGAATGAATATTGTTCACGGCGCACTGCTTAGTCTTTTCCATAATAAATCCTTCATATCAGGTATAAGACATGCTGCCGGTCGGTAGTCACACTCAGGTGCTCTTACGAGGGCCTATTGGCAATAACAGTGTATTGATTACGATTCCAATTCGTTTGACTCTTACTGCTGCTTTTGTGTGTGAGGTCACTGTTTGTTTTTAGTTCAGCAACGCTCTGGCATTACCGGCCGTTCGAAGTCTCAGGTCAATTAATGTCCTGCTATCTCGAAATGACCCGCTGGGTATGGAACCGGTAATGAAGTAAAGAGTTGACCTGGTTCGATACCCGGTCGGCGGAACGCTTTGATATAGCTCTCTTTAATATGGCTGGTATGCCGGAAAGATCAATTAATCCGGATATTGTCAATAATGGATTATTTGGTCGTCTGATAAGTGGTCTTTTTTAAGCGTGTCAACTGAGTGAATAGTGATTAGCTCAATAAGAGAAGAGGCGTTTTTTTTTTACATTAATGACCGATAAAAACATAAATAGTCAAATAAAAACAATTGATTGTAATGATTAATTAAATAAGTAGGTTAACTCGGTACATCTCACGTTAGCCTGGTTCTTGCAACAATGTATTTCAAGGTTGAAGTTCTGCCAATTTTGAGGCCACTACGTTGCATTTTTAGATATCTGCATTTTGAATTGTTGCGACAAGCGGTTGGGGAAAGGTATGTTGATAGGTTCTTCTAGTCCTAAAGTAGTAGTTTTGATTCATCACTTTCTCCCGGAAGGCACTGCTAGAGTGGGGAAAGAGTGCAATGCACTAACAAATGAATG
>JBFHTA010000465.1:0-1992 GCA_041590855.1 Pseudomonadales bacterium | reverse complement strand
TAAGTGAGTTTCATAAATAAATAGTCATTGCTTGAATGTTGAGTTTGGTCCGACTGCTTGGTGTATGTTTAACCGCATTTCTTATCGGGTGTGGGCACTCACCCACCATTGAACTGCATAACTATTCCATGGCGGGTATCGAATTAACCGATGCCCCGTTTTTCCCCCAAAGAAGAAATCAGTGCGGCGCTGCGTCTTTAGCGACCGTACTGGCTCACAGAGGCATTGCTACTTCGGCTGTTGAGCTAGAACCGTTTGTTTATCTTCCAGAGCGTGAAGGAAGCCTGAACCTTGAGATAGTGAGCCAGGTTCGGCGTCATGATCTTCTGGCGATTCCGATTAATACTCTCGATGGCTTACTGAAAGAAGTAGCTGATGGTACTCCCGTGCTGGTCATGCAGAACCTGGGTCTCACATGGTTACCGCAATGGCACTTTTCCGTTGTTATCGGCTTCCTGCCAGACAGTCAGCAGCTCATTTTACGCTCGGGGGATAATCCAAGACGTTTCGTTCATATCAATACTTTTATGGCCACCTGGGAACGCTCGGGGTTTTGGGGCGTTGCTGCTTTTCGTCCGGACCAGATTCCTCAGAGTGTGACATCGGATGTATATATTCAGGCGGCTATTGCTATGGAACAGGTTGGAAAGATCAAGGTTGCCAAGCAGGCATATCTAACCGCTTTCAATCACTGGCCATCGACCGAAACCTATCTTGCTCAGTTGGGGTTAGCGAATATCGCATACGCTCAGAATCAAAAAGTAGAAGCAAAACGCTGGTTAACCACGGCGATTCAGGAGCATCACGATAAAGTTGCCGTCTGGAATAATCTGACGTTTCTGATGGTTGATTTTGCTTGTTACAGGCAGGCTCAGCAATTGATGGAATGTGCCCTGAATCGTTTTCCTGATCACCCTCTTTTGCTGTCTTCCAGGCAAGAGATAGGCTTGTTAACTCAGCGTACGTTGAGCAATACAGACCCGGAAGTGGCTAATTGTTTTCTTGGCAAGGTTTGCCCAGGGTTTGAATAGAAATGGAAGACGTATTGTTGATCTTGCAAGGATAATGGCCTCCCCACGAGGACTCGAACCCCGATCACCCGCTTAGGAGGCGGACGCTCTATCCTGTTGAGCTATGGGGAGGAAGCCAAAAAGATTCTACCCGCCATTGATTCTGATGTCACCTCTTTCGGTGTTTTTAAGGTGTTGTTTAATAAGGATTAATTGATGGGAGTATCTTGTTCCATCAGAGTGCTTCAGTAGCATAGGGGGCAAAGGCTGTCAGGTTCGTGCTATTGGGGCGTACTTTTGGCGAGAGTGCGAGTATCATTGTGTAGTTCTTTGGGTTTGTAACACTTGTGTGTAACCTGCGAAATGAGCGGAACTTAATGAGGCTCCCTGGCTCAAATTATCCAATTGAATAATAAACAAGATAGATTAGCGCTGATGCAAGATACCAAACCTCTTTTAATCGCGACGGATTTTCCGGCGGTACAACGTTCCCAGTTAACTACTTTACAAGTGAATTTGGGGTACTTATGTAACTTAAGCTGTACTCATTGTCACGTGAATGCAGGCCCGAAACGAACAGAGTTGATGACCAAGGAAGTGATCGAACTCATCATCGAATGCATTGATGAGCTGGGCATTCAAACTCTGGATTTAACTGGCGGTGCGCCAGAAATGAACCCGCACTTTCGTTGGTTGGTGGAAGAGGCCAGAGCACGTGGTGTGGAGGTGATTGATCGTTGTAATCTCACCATTTTACTGGAACCGGGTTATGAATGGTTAGCAGAGTTTTTGGCGGACAATCAGGTTGAGGTGGTTGCGTCCTTGCCTTGTTATCTGGAAGACAACGTTGATGGACAACGTGGTAAAGGGGTCTATCAAAAAAGTATCGATGCGCTAAAACTGTTGAATCAGCACGGCTACGGTCAGGGCAAAGATCATTTGCCATTGAGCTTGGTGTATAACCCGACGGGGCCGTTTTTGC
>JBFHTA010000464.1:0-1998 GCA_041590855.1 Pseudomonadales bacterium | reverse complement strand
TACAAAGCTCGCCTTGTTCTAACGTAGTTCTAGCGCCCGCAGAGCTAGAGCGGACTTGTTCAGAGGCTCCCTAGCAATCGCTCAGACGAGTGCTAAAAGTATTGTAAAGTAATTTATGAACAATCACATTAAACTGACCGCTCGGATAGATATCTTTCTACTGTGTCTACGATAGTTTGCGTCGAAGGATCAATCTCTAAATTAATACGATCACCTACCCGAGCCTCACCAAAGGTGGTAACACTCAAGGTTTCCGGGATCAAATGGATGGAAAAGCGACCATTATCAACCGTCTCTCCTATGGTTAAACTGCACCCGTTCAGCGACACAAACCCTTTTGGCATTAGATATTTACTCCACTTAGAGTCTGCCTGAAGATAAATAGCTGTATTGGTATCAGTTGCCTGGATATCCACAATCTCAGCAGTGTCACAGATATGACCTGAAACTATATGACCACCGATTTCATCACCATAGGCTGCTGCACGTTCAATATTAACTCTATCACCCGGTGCAAGCTCACCAAGATTGGTTAGTTTTAATGTTTCATCGATGATATCGAAGTGCACCTGAAAGCCTTCAATCTTGACTACCGTAAGGCAAACCCCGTTATTGGCTACACTGGCACCGATTTTAAGCCCCTGAACCAAAGGCTCATTTAATTCAACAACCATTCTACGCAGTTGATCTTTGTCCTGAACATCAACAACTGGAAATTTATTGGCTACGATTCCGGTAAACATAACGAAGTCCTTGCAGATAGGTGGTGCTATTAAGCATTGAGTCAACAATTAAGGCGCGTATAATAGCACGCCTCTCGCAATCTGCGATTCCCCACCGGGTTATTACTCATTCATTCGCTGATACATCAGGATCTTACTCTATGCCGACATCTGCTGTTGCTCCCGAACATTACGACACGTTACTTGAGCAAAAAGCCAGAACCGTGATGGATATGTTTCAACCGCTTTATTCGGGCGCGTTTGACATCATCCCCTCTCAACCAACCGGTTTCAGAATGCGTGCAGAGTTCAAAGTCTGGCATCAGGGAAATGACCTTTACTATGTGATGTACAAGAAAGGCGAAGCCAAGACGCCATACCGAATTGATGAGTTCTTAATTGCTGATCCTCAAATTCAAGCGCTAATGCCTAAAGTACTTGATGAAGTCAGAGACAACCAAATACTAAGAAAAAAGCTGTTTCAAGTAGAATTTCTGACCACTTTATCCGGTCAAAAGTTGGTTACATTGATTTATCACCGACAACTTGACGATGCCTGGACCGAAGAAGCGAAAAAGCTTGAAACCCGATTGGGTGCCATGGTCATTGGCAGAGCCAGAAAGCAACACTTGGTACTGACTCAGGATTATGTTGAAGAAGAACTGACTATCTTTGACAAGACATTCCGATATAAGCAAATTGAAGGCGGCTTCACTCAACCCAATGCTCGCGTCAATCAAGAGATGATTATGTGGGCCTGTGACCGAGCCAAAACCATCGACGGTGATTTGCTTGAGCTTTATTGTGGTAACGGTAATTTCACCCTGCCTTTGAGTCAGTTTGCCAATAAAGTATTGGCAACTGAAATCTCCAAAACCAGCGTTCGTGCCGCTGAATACAATATTGAAAAAAATGGCTGTGATAATATCCGGGTAGCCAGACTGTCGAGTGAAGAATTTACTGAAGTCAGTAACAACACCAAACAAACCAGACGATTACCGCAAGAGGAGCTGGCAACCTATAACTTTGCCAGTGTCTTTGTTGACCCGCCACGGGCGGGTCTGGATGACGGCACCCGTGATTTGGTCAGTCGCTACGATCATATCATCTACATTTCCTGCAATCCGGAAACCTTAAAACGTGACCTGGAGTGTCTGTCCCAAACTCATACGATTGAGAGAATGGCGATGTTCGATCAATTCCCTTATACCGACCACGCAGAGTGCGGAGCGTTTTTGAAACGTAAGTAACTCGTGTCAGATACCAACAGTCACAC
>JBFHTA010000463.1:0-2003 GCA_041590855.1 Pseudomonadales bacterium | reverse complement strand
CGCCATGACCGCAGGCATGGCGTTCGAAGCAATGACCCACGCGGGAGACAGTGGCGCAGACTTACTGGTGATTCTAAACGATAACGACATGTCGATTTCAGAGAATGTCGGCGGTTTATCAAACTACTTGGCCAGATTACTTTCTTCTCGTTCATACAACAGCTTACGTGATAACAGTAAAAAGATTCTTCATGATCTTCCACCGGTCTATGAACTGGCCAAAAAAACGGAAGAACACTTGCTGAAGGGCATGACTACCCCTGGCACTATGTTCGAAGAATTAGGCTTTAACTACATAGGTCCGATCGATGGCCACAATGTTGAGCTTTTGACTGAAACACTGGCCAACATGAAATCACTTTCAGGCCCGCAGTTTTTACATGTGGTCACCAAGAAAGGTAAAGGATTCTCACCAGCAGAAGCCGACCCGATTGGTTATCACGCCATCAATAAGCTACCAAACAAGAACGAACGCACGGACAAAGCACCCAAGCCGTCAACGCCTAAGTATTCGAACGTGTTTGGTCAATGGTTATGCGACATGGCTGAACAGGATGAACGCCTGATTGGCATTACACCGGCCATGCGTGAAGGCTCTGACTTAATCAAGTTCAGCGAGCAATACCCTGATCGCTACCATGATGTCGCTATTGCAGAACAACACGCCGTCACATTAGCTGCCGGTTTGGCGTGTGAAGGGCTAAAGCCCGTCGTTGCCATCTACTCGACCTTTCTGCAACGCGCTTATGATCAGTTAATTCATGACGTTGCGATTCAGGATTTGGACGTATTATTCGCCATTGACCGTGCAGGCTTGGTTGGCGAAGACGGACCAACACACGCTGGCAGCTTCGATTTAGCTTACCTTCGCTGCGTTCCAGGTATGGTCATTATGGCCCCTGCCAATGAAGATCAAGCCAGAAAAATGCTCAGTACCGGATACTTGTACAATGGCCCTGCTGCTGTTCGCTACCCAAGAGGCACAGGCCCAGGGGTCGATATCTCTCAAGAATTGTCACCGATTGAAATTGGTAAATCCCAGACTCTTTTGGAAGGCAAGAAGGTGGCGATTTTGGCCTTTGGCTCGATGGTCGAAGCTGCGAAAAGTGTTGCTGAGCAACATAACTACACCTTGATTGATATGCGCTTTGTGAAACCGCTAGACGAAGCTGCGATTTTGAAAGCTCACGCAAATCATGAGCTTCTGGTCACTGTCGAAGAAAACTCCATCATGGGTGGCGCAGGCTCAGCCATTAATGAATTCCTCAACAGTCAATATCTGAGCAGCCGCATCATTAATCTTGGGCTACCGGACTACTATGTCGAACACGGCTCACCAGCGAGCATGCTAAAGGAATGTGGTTTAGATTCAGCCGGCATTGAAGCATCCATTGAAAAAGCATTGGCCGCTTATGAAGACCAACCAATACCAACAGCTGCGTTGGCCAACTAAGTCAACGGGTTAACTTTTTCTACAAGTTAGCCCGGGCATGTTTTGTATGTTCCCGGTAGATTATCTGAGCCAGTAGGCTATAGGTTCTGTTCCAGTTCTTTATAGATTCTGTTCCAGGATCAAGAAACCGGACTGATATCGAATATCGACGTGCTCCAGAAACGTCATCCCCAACAAAAGTTCACCAGTGAACCCCGATTCCAAAACCACACCTCGAATGTAATTGGCCTTTAGCCCGCCAACTTTTACTGAATTCAATACAACCGGATAGCCAATCACCCGCCCACCAGCTGTACCGACATAAATGGCTTTACTGCGATCAACCACAACCCCCAGTTGTTTGGCATCTTCCATCGACATGGTCACGGATGTCGCCCCGGTATCCACCAAGAAACGCACCGGACGACCATTGACACTACCTGAAGTAATGTACTGCCCCCGGTTTTCCTGAATACTCACTGTGGCTTTTTTCGGGGCTTGATAACTTCCTGAGATATGCCCCGACAACCCCAGGCTTTGACGTTCGCCATCGACAATGACCACCGCCTCT
>JBFHTA010000462.1:0-2006 GCA_041590855.1 Pseudomonadales bacterium | reverse complement strand
TGTTCATTCGCGGTCATGACCCGTCCGCCTATTACTTGTATCTGGAAGCGTTTTTCGATCACGAACGGCAAGTCTACCAATCTCTGGATAAGATCAAACCGACCATCGCCCAGTTACCTGAATTACAAGCCAGTTTTAATAAACTGTTAGGCACAGTGCGCTCAAGCAGTCAGGATTACCGGGCAGCCATCGAAGCGTATTCCGACACCAACACCAATGCGCATATGGTCGCTGATCGTTACACCAGCATCGAAGACCTGATTCTGGCAGATCTAAAAGAATTCTCTGATCAAATGAGCCGGCATTCCCAACAAGAAATCGCCCAACTGGTTAACGACATTCATAACGGGGTTATTATGTTATTAGCCAGCTCCATTGGGGGCGGTCTGACACTTCTGGCCATACTTATCTGGTATTTCAGATCCCGCTTTATCAAACCCTTAGAAGCGGCTATTGATACTGCCAGCGCCATTACTCAAGGCCAACAGGATCATCGATTGAAAGTTTCTGATACGCCTTCCCGCTCACAAGAATTTGATATCTTTGCTTTGGCGTTCAATGAAATGCTGGATTCACTCGACCGAAAAAACAAAGAGCTGAAACAAGCGATGTTACAGCTGTCGACTGCCGAAAAGCTTTCCTCGTTAGGCAGCCTGGTTGCCGGAGTATCTCACGAACTAAATACGCCAATTGGCGTTGCCCTGACCGGCTCCAGTTGTTTGGGCGATCGCACCGAAGAAATACAAAGAGCAGTGGAAAACGGTTCCATTACCAAACAGCAACTCAATACCTATTTGGATGAGGTACGGGTAGGCTCCACCCTGATTGTGGACAACATTCGGGTAGCATCTGAATTGATTCACAGCTTTAAGCAAGTCGCGGTGGATCAATCCAGCGAACGGAAACGTCATTTCAACCTGAAAACCACCATCGAAGAAGTGCTGGCCACGCTCTCCCCTACACTCAAGAAAACACCGCATAAAATTCATCTTGAAATTGAAGCCAACATCATGGTTCACAGCTACCCCGGACCGTTAGGGCAAGTAATTACTAACCTGGTAAACAACTCGTTAATTCATGGTTTTGAAAAAGACCAGCCTGGAAACATCCACCTGCAAGCCTATTACCAAAATCATTCTGTGCATTTGACCTATACCGACGATGGTAAAGGCATCCCTGAAACCGTACAAAATCGAGTATTCGAGCCCTTCTTCACCACCCGCATGGGTCAAGGCGGGAGTGGTTTAGGTATGCATATTGTGCATAATATTGTGACTGGCATTTTGAGAGGAAAACTCAAACTTATTTCAGCCCCGGGTCAGGGCGTGGAAATTCGTATTGAGTTCCCTATCTCTATTGATCCCGTGACCAATATTGAAGACATCGTGTAAATACGCTTCTAAAGAAGCTAACGGTAACACAGCGTAGGACAGCCGAATGACAACACCACAAGCCGCTATTTTGGACGGTCAAGATTCCCGTTTCTTTTATTTTCTTGAATACCAACTGTTAGGCAATACCGCGCCGGAACAAGTCATTAAAACATTGAAATCCATTGGTACGCAGGAAAACGTACACCTGCTGATGGCCTTTGGCCCAACACTGGCCAATACATTAATCCCGGAAACCCAAGCGCTTGCGTTTCACCCAATGGAACCACTGGAGGGGGCCAAGCTTAAAATGCCATCCACCCAGAGCGACCTGCTGTTCTGGTTACACAGTACAGACAACAGCGCTTTGTACGATCAAGTATTGACCATCCAGAATTCTCTCACCGGTCTGGCCAAGCTCACCTTGGATCAGTCAGCGTTTACTTACCACGACAGTAAGGACCTGATTGGCTTTGAAGACGGCACCGCCAACCCGAAAGACGATGCACGACTGCCGGTCGCCTGTATTCAGGACAACAGTAAAAATCACAACGGTGCCATTGTGTTTACTCAGAAGTGGCAGCATAAACTGGAAGACTTCCTTGCTTTGCCAGTGGCTCAACAAGAGAAAATTGT
>JBFHTA010000461.1:0-2007 GCA_041590855.1 Pseudomonadales bacterium | reverse complement strand
TTTTGATCCAAAGAAAGTTTCAGCACCGTTGTGGCGGTATCTGTGCTCAACACCTGCTGGTCAAACTGCACCGTAAAAGACAGCGTATCTCCAATCAGATAATCGCCACTTCCTGGTACATACACCTGTTTAATCTTAGGCAGCGCTGATCCTGCAACCAAAACGTCAGCAGACTCTTCGCCTAACAAGGTGACCGGGATAAGGCCATCATTGATAAAAACACCATGACTGACGATCAGTTCATGACGGCCAACACTGGTGTCGTTCCGGCCATCCAACGTCCCCATGATGGTCGTACCGTTTAAATCTAACTCTCCGATGATCAAGCCATCGGCTGCCATATCAGATTCCGTCACAAGATGACGAAAGAGAATTTCCCCTTGATGGGTTGCCTCCCCCTCCAGCGTATACTGGTTAGCTCCTATCGTGACAGGCAGCTGGGGCGTTCCCCCCATGAGCTCAATTTGGGTAATACGTCCCCATCGGAGTTTATAAATCAATTCGTCGCCGGCTTGATAATTCGCAATAGATGGCAGACTGGCGGTATTGCCGTGTTCAATCACCACATCAGGTAAAGTATCCACTTCATTCAGGCTCAAATTGGCAGGTACCCCCGCGCCGTTCGTGACCTGTAATCCCTGAAATCCCAGCAACTCGATACCGTCAAAATCAAAGTCCTGATTTGAAGGGGTATAAGAGAATGTAATGGTGGCGTTGTTGCTGCTTTGATACTGCGCGTACGCATTGCCGGAATCCAAAGCCAACACCAAGAAGCCAAAGTCTCCGTCTTCCGTCGGAGTAACCTGAATATCCTCTGAAAACGAAACAACGAACTCGAGATTATCCCTATTGTCGTAGCTGCCCCCTGTCGGTCCGGTGACCGAGTTGATAATGGGTTGAGCATCAACCGATTGAGCAAAACCCACGAAAGCAAAGCAAGTCAAAGAGAAGCCTGACAAAGTAAGCCCAAGTAAATTCGCACCCCAGTTTCGTAGCATCTGCCCCAAGGTTAGTATTCGCTTACTAAACGAAGATTTGTAATACACACTCTTGATATGCGTACTTAAACTATTTTCACGTGAGCGGAGCGCACAAGATTCAGAAATAACCGACAACATAGGTAAAGTGTCCTTCTGGAAAAGAGCAATGAATGACCAACCACTAATTAAGTTGCACCAGTGCTTTGATCTCTTTCAATTCTTGTTTCAGAGAACTCAGTTCACTATGAATTTTCGCTATCTCTCGGTCTTTTTCTTTCAGTTGTTTATTTAGCGCCTGAATTGATGCCATAGACACCCCGACGGCATCCACCATGGCAATCCTATCCGTGGTATTACCGTTTAAGCCAAAGGCCTTATGAAAATCTTCAGCCATCACCCCCATATGTACAATTGAGCCGCTCTCATCTGCCTTATAACGCCAGCGAGTCATCTCTAGCGAACTCAATTTCTCTAACACGACATCCGTATCGACAGTCGCTTCAATGTCTTTTAATGCTCTGGATGAAAATATCGTTAAACATCCAGAGGTTGCACTACCTTGTGACGATTTGCCGCACACACCGTAGTTAGACAAAGTGCCTCCGCTTTTCGATATAGTGAACTCAGGCTCAGTTTTGGCATCAGCGAAAAAGCCCAAAGCAGCTGTCCCGCCCGTCCCATTCGTTCCATCCGCTGACGTGTATTCTTTAATGGTCCAAGTACCGACTTTAAGACTGGTAGGAACTGAACTCACGGTACTCAAACAGGTGGCAGGAGAGGTTGAATTAGTACAAACATCGCCTGTTGCGGTTACAGCTCCTGCAGAGGTCACGTTAAATAAAGAAGCACCGCTGCCATTTTGGATATCAAACAAGCCAGTCGGCACACCGCTAGCTCCGGTATTAACACCGACAATGCCGTCCGTCTGAACAAGAAACCTGGAAACACCGGCGGTTGTTTGTACATCCAACAGACCTCTTGGCAAAAAGCTATTATCAACATTAACCCCGAGATAACCCAATGGGCT
>JBFHTA010000460.1:0-2051 GCA_041590855.1 Pseudomonadales bacterium | reverse complement strand
CCTAAGCATGCTACTGACAGAATATGCCGACTGGCGAACCACGTTTTTAATTCTAGCCGCTGCCAGCCTTTTACTCATCAAACCACTGCAAAAGCTGCCTAACTACAAACCCAAGCACCAACAACCCATTCACCTGCAAGAAGTATTCAGCTGTATACGGCATCCCAACAACCGCTACCTCTACCCCTTTATCATGTTGCAGTTCTTTATCATGGTCGCCATCCTGAACTTCATTCCGTTCAGAATCATGCAAGCATTTGAGACAGACAGTTACTGGCCAGTCTTACTGGTTTACAGCTTTTATGTCGTTGCCATTGGAACAGCACTGGGAACCATCCGGATGCGCCAACGCATTCCTAAGATTCAGTTAAAAGGTGGTGTATTATGGCTAGCGGTCACCGCCATTGGTTTGTGGTGTTTCAGTATCGACCAACTAATTATGTATTGTCTTGGCTTCATGCTGGTATCCGGCGCCATCTTTGCCAATCACTCCATATGCAGCACAGAGGTCAATCAAAACGAAACCCAATACACAGCACTCGCTAACGGCACCTACCTTACGTTCTATTACACAGGCGGAACATTAGGCTCCATTTTGCCAGGGCTTTGGATTGAGCATTGGAGCTGGCAAAGCGCCCTCTACATCATGATCATTGCCTGCCTGGCTTCCAGCGCATTACTCTTTCTCTACCAAAAGTCCAGGCACCATCAACCCGGTAGCAAGAGCCACTCTCCCCAAGGCAAAACTCACACCAAGAAACACTAATCTTTGTGATAGCACAAGGCGATAGACACCGAATCCGCAAACCTCAAAGCATGTGGTTTGTCCACTTCCACTTCGGCATAGGTGACACGAGCATCAGCACTCACCAAATCGAGCAACTCAGCCGTTAACCGCTCCAATAACTCAAAGCGATTTTCTTCAACATGCTTAATGATGGACTTGGTGATGGGCCGGTAGTTAAGGGCATCTTCAATTTCAGTAGAATGCATTGCACGCTTTGCAACATAGTGAATTTCCGCATTCACAACTACGTCTTGTTTATTTTTGATCTCCTCGTCCTTGATACCAATATAGGTTCTCAAACGAAGGTTTTTGATTCGAATCTTAGCAAGTTGACTGACTGACATAGGCCCATCCATAGAAAGTTAAGGCCCCATATCATCACAGCCAGCCAACAGAAATCAAGCATCCGTGATCAACGCTCAATGATGGATAAGAATGTATTAGGCGAACGCCTCCAACGCCTGATCAAGATATGGGCTCAATCGCTGCAGAGTTTGTAGCCTTAGAATGGTTGGAACAACTCGCTCTTGAACACCTTTAACGCTGTCCCTCAACACAGAAGGCTTAGTACTGATCACCTCATAATCATAGTGATCATCCTGCAGACTGACTTTTTGAAGCTCCGTCAATTCCGCCCCTAGCAAGCGCATCAGCGCAAATACCTCATCCTTAACCGAAATCTCATTCGCTTCCCAATATACATCCTCAAGCACCACCACAAACTCATCAAACAAGTTTGTCGCCTGAGCGATCGTAAGTTTTGACATTATTACCTCCAAATTGCCTGCGCATAGCCTCCACGCAGAAACTGATTCCACTTATTCAAGAGTAGCATTTACGACAGCATCTGCTCGGCAATCCCATGATAATTCACTAAAAACCCCGAATTCAGTTCAAAGAATAATCAACCAACTAAATTATTTAATTTTTTTTGAAAAAGCTATTGACAGATTTTCCTGACTAGATATTATAGGCGGCCTCAGCGGAGGGGTGGCAGAGTGGTCGAATGCACCGGTCTTGAAAACCGGCGTCGGTTAATAGCCGACCGAGAGTTCGAATCTCTCCTCCTCCGCCATCGTTCCCCGATAGCTCAGTTGGTAGAGCAGTAGACTGTTAATCTATTGGTCGCTGGTTCGAGTCCAGCTCGGGGAGCCATCGTTTTCCTAACGGTGGTTATGTGGTGGGCGTAGCTCAGTTGGTAGAGCCCCGGATTGTGATTCCGGTCGTCGTGGGTTCAAATCCCATCGTCCACCCCATTTTCTTT
>JBFHTA010000459.1:0-2053 GCA_041590855.1 Pseudomonadales bacterium | reverse complement strand
GTCTCCATGTATGAGCGTAACCCTGTAGTGCGGGCACTACTGGAAGATGGCTTGGAGCGCGCGATGATCGCGGCTGATGTTAGTGATGTGGTGGCAAGAATGCAGTTAAGTGCTGGGGACTTTATCTCAGCAAGTAACGAACTTAAGGATGAAAGCGTGGATGTGGTCTATCTTGATCCCATGTTTCCGGAGCGCTCAAAAACGGCATTGGTTAAAAAAGAGATGCGTGTATTTAAGCAATTAATCGGTGGGGACGAAGACGCTGATGCCTTGTTTGAACCGGCTGTTCGAATTGCCAATCATAGGGTGGTTGTTAAGCGCCCTAAGGCGGCCCCTTTCTTATCCGGGAAGACGCCTAATCTCCAGTTAAAGGGGAAATCAGGCAGATTCGATATTTATACTAAAAAGGCCTTTTCATAAGGCTCTGGCTATTTTTTCCAGAGAATATTTTCGGTTGTACCATCCGATAGGACTTTCAACCACTCATCCGGGTCCTGTTCTTCATCCCAACCACTACGAATGCAGCGTACTTCAGTTTCTAATTCTTTAGCAATTTGTTTCGCACAGGAAAGATCGTCTTCCCAGGGAGTGTCGGGCGTATCGAACCAGAGGCTGTTCCAGGCTTTTCCAACCACGGCCGGCATGATCAGTACGGGCAATTGTTTGTCTTGATACGAAACCTGGTAATGTAATAGTCCGCCCTGTTTTTTCCCTTGGTATTCGGCAGTACCCAGTGCTGTGGTAAGCCATTCAACCAGCTCTTCTTCTGATTTTCCTTTTACATAGACTTCGATATCAGGGTACATGGATTATTTTCCTCTTAACCGTGAAAAGAGCAACGCCAGATAGTGTACAAAGGCGTAAGCACCGCCGCTACAGGCCAGAATAAGACCAATAAGAGCAACAAGCTCTTGATGAAGCGAAGGGGGCATGTTGGATTCAGCGTATAGGATTAACAACGCGCCGCAGGCAAAGACGAAGACTGCACACACAAAGCGCTGGAAGATCACATGATCTGGCAGATCTCGGGCGCTTAATAACGTTAAAAGTCTTCGTTTCTTTGCCATAACTAATGGATTTAGGCGTTAGCTAATAGGTCAGAGAGTACCTGTTGGTACACATCGGTAAGAAGATTCAGATCTTCTGCTTTTACGCACTCATTGATTTTGTGGATGGTCGCATTTGATGGTCCAAGTTCTACAACATGTGTACCTGTCGGAGCAATAAAGCGGCCATCAGACGTACCACCAGAGGTAGACAGTTCTGGCTCATAACCGGTAACTTTCTTAACGCTGTGTTTTACTGCGTCAATTAAAGAGCCGCCGGATGTCAGGAATGGACGCCCGGATAGCATCCACTTAATTTCGTAGCTCACACCATGTTTCTCAAGAATGGCATCAGTAATTTCCATTAATTGTTCCGCTGTTACTTCTGTGCAATAACGGAAGTTGAAAACCATTTCTAGTTCACCTGGGATGACATTAGTCGCGCCTGTGCCGCAGTTAATGTTGGTTACCTGAAAGCTGGTAGCTGGAAAAAACTCATTGCCGTTATCCCAAACATGATTGGTTAACTCCGCTAATGCGTCTGCGATGCCGTGAATGGGATTGTCCGCAAGGTGAGGGTAGGCTACATGACCTTGTTGGCCTTTGACGGTCAGGAAGCCGTTGAGAGAGCCTCGACGTCCATTTTTGACCACATCACCCACCAAGTTGGTGCTAGAAGGTTCACCCACAATACACCAATCAATGTGCTCACCACGGGCTTGTAAGTGCTCTACAACTTTTACTGTACCGTTCTTGGCTGGGCCTTCTTCATCGCTGGTAATCAAGAAGGCAATTGAGCCAATATGATTCGGATTTGCTTCAATAAAGCGTTCTACCGCAACGATCATTGCGGCCAACGAGCCTTTCATGTCGGCTGCACCACGACCATAAAGCATACCGTCTTCTTTAATTTCAGGTTGGAATGGATCGGAATCCCATTTTTCCAATGGTCCTGTAGGAACCACATCAGTATGACCTGCAAATGCCAGGACAGGTTCACCTTCACC
>JBFHTA010000458.1:0-2068 GCA_041590855.1 Pseudomonadales bacterium | reverse complement strand
TACCATCTTGATGCAGTGCGATAAAAGGCGGTTCATACAGGCGCTCTACTGTCATGCTGCCAGTTCGACAAATCTCACCTTTCAGCAGACTGATAAAGCGTTGCTGTAGACCACTCAAATGAATGTGATGTTCTTGAATAAAGGTTTGGAACTTGGTGTCAATAGCATCACGATCCAAACCAATAATGGCGCGTAACAATTGATCAACACCCACTGCGGATTCTGGGAAGAATTCTTCCAAAAGCTTTAGGTCTACCCGTTCGTTCTGGGTGTGTACCATAGAGTTCAGGTTCTCTAACTCTTCTGGTGTGATGCTCTCACCTGCTCGAATCTTCTGAAGCACAGCGTTGGTTTCAAATAAGGGGGTTAAGGTTTTTTCAACTTCCTGACGGTAGATTTCATAATCTACGGTGCGAATGTTGGTTTTACGCTCAGTGACTTCGTATTTGGCTTCGTCTTCACGAACATCAAAGATAGGCGTTAGATCGACAGGTTCAGGGGTCCCTTTTCTATCGCGATATTTCATCACCGGGCGCATAGTCTCTCTTGCGGTTTCAAGCTCATCAAAATTGCAGGTATCCCAAAACTCTTGGCTCTGAAGCTTTTGAATGGTCTCTGCTTTCGCACGCACCTGAGCTAAGTTCATGGATAAATTACGCACCTTTTGTTCAATAGGTTGGCGCGTTTCTTCAATCAATCCAGGTTGAGGCTTGTTTTTATTTAACAGCTTGGCCATTTGGGCATTAACGATGTCCAAATCAAATTTCAGTGCTTCACCCAGATCTTTAATATTTCGCCATTGCATTAAGGGCGCCATTTGCTCCAGCAAGGCCGTTTTGGTGGCCGGTGAAAATTCTTTTAACAGAACAAGGCTGGAAAGCTGCTCTTTCAATCGCCAGTGATCACGGATTGCAATGGTTTTGTCGTTTAGACTGTCGATGTCTTGCTTGATCAAGCAGACCATACGTTCAAAATCGGCCAGTAAGCCCTGCTTTAAGGCTTCTTCAGCAAAAACAACGCGCGCTTCAAACAGCTTTTGGCTGAGGGATTTGCTCTGGCGTGGTTCTTCTTCCTCATGATCCAGCTCGAAGTATTCAAAGTTGCCCCAGTGATCAAAGATCAGGAACTTCTTTTTATCCTTCGACTTGCCGTTTTCATCTACACCAAACAACCCTTCACATAAACGGGTGCCACGTCCTACCATTTGCCAGAACTTCACTTTGGATTTTATTGGCTTGGCAAAAACTAAATTTAACACTTCAGGCACGTCGATACCGGTATCGAGCATATCTACCGAAATAGCAATGGTGACTTGATTAGCACTGTCGTCATTGAGCTTAAAATTATCAATCAGATCTTCCGCTCGCTCGTATTTACTGTGAATTACTCGGCAATAATCACCACCGTATTCTGGATACATTTCATAAAAGAGCTCAGCAAGTAATTCAGCGTGTTTGATGTTTCGGGCAAAAATCATGGATTTACCCAATGTCTGACCGTCTGCCAAACGCAGGCCGTTCTCCATTAGGTTTCTGAGAATGGCCCGGTTGGTGTCTTTGTTGAAAACGGCTTTATCAATAACTTTGGCATCAAAGTCTAATTCATTTGGGTCAAAGCCTTGTTCTTCCAGTTGAGCGATTTGCTCGTCACTAAGACTTTTACCTTGAATACCCTCTCGTAAGAACTGCGTGGTATGCGCCACCACTTTGAATGGCACCAGATTGTTATCTTCTACCGCCTGCTCTAGTGGGTAATTAGCTGTTGGCATTTTATAGTCACAACCGAACAGCTGGCTGGTAGATCGACTGATCATTTCAACGGGCGTAGCGGTCAACCCTAATTGCAACGCATCGAAATACTTAAAGATATCGCCAAACACGTTGTAAATTGAGCGGTGAGATTCGTCGGCAATGATGAGATCAAAATACCCCGGATCGAACTCTTCCATGATTGACATCATGCCAGGATAAGTCGCCACGTAGATACGGGCTTTGGTCATGTGTTCTTTGTTGCACTTACCCACGACATATGTTGGTTCCGAAAGATATTCAGAATAGGCATTCGCCGC
>JBFHTA010000457.1:0-2071 GCA_041590855.1 Pseudomonadales bacterium | reverse complement strand
TTACGAGCTTCTTTCGCATCACTTACGGTGAAGAAACGCATCAGGATATGAGGCAAGCCCGCCGTACCAAACATCAATGCCAAGCCCAAAGAAATCGCAGAGATAGGGTCAGACACCAAACCACCTGGCGCCATGATGGACTCCCCTTTCGGGTGCACTTCCACCGCGTTCTGGAACAACATGGAGAAATCAAACCCCGTCGCCTTCATAACCATAACGGCCATGAAGGTCGCGCCGGAAAGCAACAACACCGCTTTAATGATCTGCACCCAAGTAGTCGCCAACATGCCACCAAAGGTTACGTACATCACCATCAAGATGCCCACCAGAATCACTGCGTACTCATACGGCAAACCGAACAACAACTCGATCAATTTACCAGAGCCCACCATCTGCGCGATCAGGTACAAAGACACTACGCACAGTGAACCTACCGCCGACAACACGCGCACCTCTTTTTGACCCAAACGGTACGACGCCACATCCGCAAAGGTGTATTTACCCAAGTTACGCAAACGCTCGGCAATCATAAACAAGATGATCGGCCAGCCCACCAGGAAGCCGATGGAATAGATCAAGCCATCGTACCCAGACAGATACACCAAACCGGAAATACCCAGAAAGGACGCCGCACTCATGTAATCTCCCGCAATGGCCAAGCCATTTTGGAAGCCGGTGATACCACCGCCCGCCGCGTAGTAATCCGACGCCGAACGGGTACGACGAGACGCCCAATAAGTGATCCCCAAAGTACCGATCACGAAAATCATAAACATGCTAATGGCTGGCATGTTCAGTGGCTGCTGCTCACCTGCAACCTCGATGGCATCCGCCACTGCCGAGTTAGATAACATCACCAGCAAACTGGCAACAAAGACACTGCTTAATTGCAGCGCACGACGAGAAAGATTGATTAAGGCACTCATTTGCTTGCCTCCTTCACAATAACGGCATTCAAATCATCAAACTCGCTGTTGGCGCGATGCACATAAATGCCCGTTAATACAAAGGCTGACAGAATGATCGCTACGCCCGCAGGAATCCCCACCGTTGTAATCGCATCCGCCGACACAGGGATCGCCAGCAACTCGGGCTTAAACGCAATCACCATGATGAAGGTGTAATAAATCGCCAGCATCACCAATGACAATGTCCAGGCAAACTTCTGACGACGCTTGACCAGCTGCTGAAAGCGCGGATCATTTTCAATTTTTTTATAAATCTCGTCGTGCATGATTCTTCTCCCACTGAGGTTGTGTGGATCAGAAGGCAATCCATTGCTTAACGAACATTTCATCAACGAACCATCGTCAAGCAATGGACTGCTTTCTGCCATTACTAACGAATGTAGGGGAACTGGCAAAAAAGGGTATTAGACTTAGGTCGAATGCGGGGACTTGAAGTGAAAACAGGGATTTTTAGAGTAGGAAATTCAATGGGTTAGAGTGTGGGGATGGGTGGTATTAGACGTTGGTAGGATGGGTTGATTACAGTACTTTGGTTGCTCCTACTTTAAAATCAAAGAAAAGCCTCACTGATTGACTAACTACTTGATTCAAGAAGAAGCTGTTAATATACCAACGCCCCTATGGTGTTAGAGATTACAGAAAAATCCGTGTTTGTAATACGGAATTTTTCCGTCGATTAGCTGTAATAAATACGGAGTATCACTGACATGGATACCACATTTTTCCGGGCTCCTATCAATTGCAAAGCTTCAGAATTTAGAGATATTCCTGAAGAGGCTATCCTCGTTGGAGGGCTTTTTTCAAAGGCACATGTAGCTGATATGTTATCTTGTGCAAATTGTAAACCTACGAATACGGATGCTAACCTCTGGCAGTTACCGATTGAGTTCTCTAGCTACTTGGCAGATTCGAATGATGAAGCACTCAAGTGGGATGGGGTAAAGTGGTCTGAGTTAGAATCTTGGTCCGGCACTGACATAAACAGCATGGATCTGGCGGGTCACTTACTCGAACTAAAGCACAGTTACTTAACCTCAGAGAGTAATGGTAATTACATCTGGTGCCTATTCGAGTAAATTTATAACAATCCACTGTGACCGACA
>JBFHTA010000456.1:0-2081 GCA_041590855.1 Pseudomonadales bacterium | reverse complement strand
GTGGTTGGAAGAGCGGATTCAGCAACCAAACCAGAATGCTCAAGAGCAGCAACTACGATTGGAATCCGAAGCCAATCAGGTAAAGGTGGTGACCTACCATAAGTCCAAGGGATTGGAATATAAAATTGTCTTTGCGCCCTATGTCAGCTACTTCTGGCCAAACCATCGAAATGGTATTTCTATCAGTCATGATAAGCAGGGGAACGCTTTGGTCGACGTGGCGAATAAACGTCTGACTGAGGCAAATCAGGAGCGCATCGCAGAAGACATTCGCTTGTTATATGTGACGCTTACACGTTCTGTGTATGCCTGTTATCTTGGTTTGCCTGGTTTGATGGCGGGCACTAAAACGCGCCCCGATCCTGTTGTTTGTCCTAAGTACGTGTCGGAAACCGGTTTAGGCTGGTTAATCGGGCAAGGTAAGAAAGTAGTGCCGGATCAGCTTGAGACGGTCATTCAAAACTGGTTGATGGCGGTGACGGATGATATGAACACTCCGGCAATTAAACGCACCTTGCCTAACACTAGGTACACAGAGTATCAGCCAGCAGATGTACATGAAGACACATTGAAACTTAAAACTTTCAATTCTTCTTTAGATCATAATTGGTGGGTGACCAGCTATTCCCGACTGGTTTCAGGACATCACTGGGTTGAAGAAGCTGCAGACCTGATCAAGGATGACATTCAGATTGATCAGGCAAGCAATTATGATGCATCGGTTGAAACCAAAGGGGAAGATGCACTATGGCTAAGCGGACACACTGATCAAGAGCAGCCTGTTGTAGAGCTGTTGGATATTGACGGTTCTGAATCTGTGATCAAGTTGGAACACACGATTCACCACTTTCCAAAAGGGGCAGAAGCAGGGACCTTCCTTCATACCTTGTTTGAATCCATTCAATATGAAGACTGCGAAAGCCTGGAAACCAAAGAGATCGTTCGTGAACTCTTGTTGGCTTCACCACTATCGCACCAATTAATTGAGCGAGAATTACCGGGATATCGCTTGATCGGAAAGTCTGAACTGGAAACCGAACACCTGAAAGCCGAAGTGATCTCGCGTTGGGTTGAGGTACTTCACTCGATGATGGTTTCAGTGCTTTCAACCCCGCTGCATGGTGGTTCACAGCAAGGTTCGGAGCAAACCCCCGTTTTGGCTGAAACCCAACAGGCGCAGCGTCTGGTAGAAATGGAATTCCTTATTCCGATGGCAAGGATAGACTGTCACAAAGTGAATCAAATCATTCGGCAAGATCCCTTGTCTTCCCAAGCTACTTCCGGATTGGGGTTTGCTGAGGTGCAAGGCATGCTCAAAGGCTTCATCGATTTGACCTTTGAATATAACGGACGCTTTTATGTGCTGGATTGGAAATCAAATTACCTGGGGCCGGACAGCTGCGACTATACCCAATCAGCCATGCAGCAAGCGATGTTGGAACATAGGTATGATTTTCAATATCAGCTTTACACTTTGGCATTGCATCGTTATCTCAAAACCAGATTGCCGGATTATGATTACGATCGTCATATTGGTGGTGCTTATTATGTGTTTTTAAGGGGGGTTGATGGTAGCTCATCTGATAATGGCATCTTCTACACCAAACCTTCGAAAACCATGATTGAAGCCCTGGATCAGTTGTTCTCAGGCTCTTCGGCGGACCAGGTAATTGATAACCCGCAGGTGACAGACAAATCAGAGGCGTCTAAGACTGAAAGTTCACAAGGGATAGAAGTGACAACCACCATGGATACGTCGTCTGATGGTGTTTCGACTTACGGTGATCAGGGAGAGCTATTTTAATGAGTCTTCTAGCACAGCAGAGGAGCACATTAGATCCTAAGCCGACGATGGCACAGTCTCCGGTATTGTCTGCGTTGAGTTATCTGGTTGAACAGGGGATTGTTCGTCCTCTGGATTTAGAATTTGCGCGTTTCCTGTGGGCACAGGAAGTACGAACTGCATGTGATCAACAAGGGTTTCAACGCGCTGAATTATCCGCGAAATACGGCGCATTGGTCAGTGTTTTTCTGGGGCGTGGTCATGTCTGTGTTCAGCTCGACATTCTATTAACATCCGG
>JBFHTA010000455.1:0-2086 GCA_041590855.1 Pseudomonadales bacterium | reverse complement strand
GGCATGTGGAGGAAGGCTACGACGTGCATCACGCAGCTGTGATGGCCAGTAAAGAACGCTTCCGAGCGGTGTTCCTGACCTCAGTCACCACTATGGCCGGTTTGCTGCCGCTGATGTTCGAAACCAGCCTGCAGGCGCAGATTCTGATCCCGCTGGTTCTTGCCATTGTGGGTGGTGTGTTTGCCACCACCTTACTGGTGCTGTTCGTGATTCCTTGCTTGTACTGCATCATGGATGACCTGGGGTGGATTGGGGAAGGATCAAAATAAGGATGAACTTATTGATTCATAAATATGCCGGATAGCCCTCATTGATGCTGTTATGTAGTGTCTATTAATCTAAACTAAATAGACGAAATACGCCATTGGCGTATATAATGGCACTTTGATGGTTATTATAGAAACCCCTATTTTCACAAAGCTCATTAAAGAGCTGATGAGTGATGATGAATATAAAGCATTGCAAGAAGCGTTAGTTTGCAGGCCGGATCTAGGTGAGGTTATTCAAGGTTCCGGAGGACTTCGAAAAGTCCGCTGGAGACAGGAAGGCCAAGGTAAACGGAGTGGGGTTCGGGTGATCTACTACTGGGTAGTGGATAATTATCAGCTTCGGATGTTGTATGTGTACCCGAAAAGTCAGAAAAGTGATCTTACACAAGAGCAGTTGAAACAATTAAGAGTGATTGTTGAGAGGTGGCAGTGATGGAACAAGAAATGTTTGATGAACTCATGGCCAGCGTCCAGCAGATGGACGACATTGTCCAGGGTAAAGACAAAGCAAGCCGTTCTTTCGATTTTCCTGATCCTGAAGTCAAAGCTATTCGAGAGAAACTCGGAGTTCCGCAAGAAAAATTTGCCTTACTCCTGGGCGTATCAAAACGAACAGTAGAAAACTGGGAGCAGGGACGTCGCCATCCTACAGGAGCAGCTCGCTCACTGCTTCGGCTTGTAGAAGCTGATCCGCACTATGCTTTGAAAGTTCTCCACGGCTAAGAAGGGCTCTTTCCTCCACGCAAAAAAACAGGGCGGTATACCCCACGCCCTGTTAAACCACTAACTAAACCTTTAAAGAGAAACCAATATCAGAATCAGCCCTTCGATGCTTTCTCCGCATCTTTGGCTTTATCTTCTGTTTGGTCTTGTGCTGGCTTTTGTTCTTCGCCACCACAGCTTCCGCAGCAACCCATAATGTTTTCCTCTGTTGATAAACGACGAAGAAAATAATACCTGAGTGTTTCGCTTGGTTAATTGATTTGGATCAGTGAGAGGCCATCCTGATAATCGGCAGAGTCATTCATGACACTTACCGGGTGCTTGCCTTCAATTTCCAGGTTAAATCCAGTACAGTGCATCACATTTTAATTCTTCCGGCCTTTTACTTAAGGCCGTCCTAACGATTAAGTGAGTTCGTTATGAAACGCATCAAAGACTTTTCTTTTGTCGGAAAAGCGCTGACTAAAGTACTGGCCAAAAAGATCTCATTTCATCCTGCCTCTGACAATATGCAGGAGATTCTTCAAAAAAATTCTCAGTTAGTTGTAGCCTTGAATCATGGACCTATGCTGGGGCCTTTGGCGACCACTATCGCATTGAATAAATTGTATTCCGAAAACGGTGGTGGTAATCGTAAACCCATCGCCATTATGTGGCGCTTGTTCTATCAGATTCCTTTGTACAAGTACGCTATTCAATACATTACCCAGGTAGATCGTGGGCTTAATTTTGATGAGTTTCTCGACAAGATGGAAAACGGCGGATTCACTGACTTGTTGGTAAAACCTGAGGGAGAAAACTGCAATTACGGGAATGGTGTCGATATTGAACCGTTTTTGAGTCCGCGCTTTATCGAGTTTGCACTGCGGTTGAATGTACCAGTGTTGGTGATGGTGCATAAAGGGTCGGAGCAATGGGGGAAGACGCTTCCTGTGTCGTCGAAGCTTGATCCGTTATTGAAGAAACTCCCTAAAAAGAGTTACGACCGTATTCGTGAAACCCGCTTGTTTAATCTGCCGAAACTGACTCGACGTTTGGACGAGTTAAAAGTGATGTACAAGCTGCATCAGCCGGACATCAGTCTGTCGGATTTG
>JBFHTA010000454.1:0-2092 GCA_041590855.1 Pseudomonadales bacterium | reverse complement strand
CTACACTGTGAGCCCAGCGATCAATGTCGCTTTGCTCAAAGCCCAACCACAAATCACCGCAGTGTTCCTGGGTCCATTTCTGGTCGTGGGCGCATAATTCTGTAATTAATAAAAAACCGTTATCGCTCAGGGCATTGGCTGCGGATTCAATCAATTGCTCCGGGGCGGGGACATGGTGAAGTACCATGTTACTGACCACTAAGCTGGCTTGTGATTGATAGCCAGCTTGTTCAGCTCCTTGTGCACTGCTGGCATCGGCGTGTAGCAGATCGATATTATGGATGTCCGATACTGTGGCGCGTGCCTGGGCGAGCATTTCTTCCGAGGTGTCGATTCCGACCACCTGGTCATAGCTTTCGGCCAGTTCTACCAACATTTCGCCTGTTCCAGGTCCAAATTCAATGGCTAGCTGATCGCCATGCGGAGTCAGGTCGCGAATCAGCTCCGACGTGAACGGGCCATAATCTTTCCAACTGGCAATCAGGTCTTGCTGTTCTCGGAATCGTGCAGCGTTCTTCTCAAAAAACTGACGGGACAGTTGTGCCCGCTCTTCATAAGCTTCGGTCAAGCGTTGCTGGATACTTTCGGGAAGTATCGTTTGGTCGACTGATACAAACAGCGTATCAATGAGAGGCTTTAACGCATGTTGCTCCAGGTTGGTAGTGCGGCGGTAAAAAATTGAATTGCCTTCCTTACGGGTTTCCACCAAGCCTGCGGTGGCCATCACTTTTAAGTGGTGGCTCATACCTGATTGTTTGGCATCAAAAATTTTGCATAACTCCATCACGCCGAACGAGCCATCACGCAGTGCACGTAAAATATCCAGGCGTAACGGGTCAGCACTTGCTTTGCACAGTTGCGCAAGTTTGGCGGTGTCGATAGAAGCGTTCTGAGCAGCTTCTGTAGATGGGCTAGTTAAGTTCATGGGGAACTAGACTAGCACTCTGAATTTTCAGGTCAAGATCTATATCGAAATTTTTTGATATAGATCTTGATGGAGGACTTTTTAGGTAATCCAGGCTTTATGGAGCAAGGTCTTTTTAGGATCTAATCTTTATTGAATCTAGTCGATCAGAGCTTCGACGGGGTGTTTTGGTGAATCAACGCTTTGCTTATTGCAATTACTGAACTCCAAAATGCCATCATTCAGTTTTCCATAGCGCAGCATGAGCATGTCTTTCAGATAATTCTGATACAGACGCCAAGGTAACTTTTCACCTTGTTTAGGCGCTTTGTGTAACGCCCGTTGAATGTAGCCAGAACTCATGTCCATAAAGGGGATGTGTTTCATGGATTGGGTGTCTTTGGGTATCGCTGCAGTGGTACTGGTTTCATCCAAATGATTAATCACGCGGCACATGTATTCGCTGACCAGATCGGACTTTAATGTCCATGATGCATTGGTATAGCCGAAGATCATGCCGAGGTTGGGCAGATCCTGGAATAAGACGCCGCGATAAATCATTTTCTCAGAAAAATCATACGGTTGGTTATCTACGAATACCTCAATTCCGCCCATGATTTGAATGTTCAAACCCGTGGCGCTAATGATGATATCGGCGTCCAGTGTTTTGCCTGAATTGAGTTCAAGGCCGGTTTCAGTGAAGGTATTGATGGTGTCGGTAATGATGTCCGCTTTACCTTTACTGATGGCTTTGAACATATCGCTGTCAGGCACCACGCACACACGTTCATCCCACGGGTTATATTTAGGATCAAAATGCTTCATATCGAAGTGATCCGGTAGATCCTTCTTGGCCATTTTAGCAATGAACTTACGTGCGTTATTCGGAAACTTTCTGCAATAGTTATAGAAGGCGATGGTGAAACCAATGTTTCGGGTGCGAGCTAAGTGATAAACCCAGGTGTCGGGCAGAACTTTTCGAAGCCAAACGGAGACGTGATCGACTCTCGGCAAGCTGGTTAAGTAAGTCGGACTGCGTTGCAGCATAGTGACCGAAGCAGCTTGCTTGGCCAGTTCAGGTACCAGCGTTACAGCGGTGGCACCACTGCCTATCACCACGATGTTCTTGTTCGAATAATCCAGTGATTCAGGCCAGTGTTGAGGGTGAATGAAGGTGCCTTGGTATTG
>JBFHTA010000453.1:0-2096 GCA_041590855.1 Pseudomonadales bacterium | reverse complement strand
GCTTTCCACTTTGAAGCGTCAAAGTCAGGAGTAAGTCACATGGCATTGGGGCAGCGTAAACGTAAAAGCGGCGATTTGGATGTGGAAATCGACATGGTTCCGGTGATGAACATGTTTCTGGTATTGATTCCCTTTTTGTTAATGTCGGCCAACTTTTTGCCCTTCAATGTGATTAATACCTCGGTGCCTGTGAAAGCGGAAACACCGGTGGAAGACACTCCGGATAAGAAAGTGTCGGATATCAAGGTAACAGCAGTGGTTAAGCTGGAAAAAGACGGGATTTATCTGTCAGCGACGTCGGGTGAGCTGACCGAAGAAAAGCTAAAGGCTTTGGATAAGTTCTTGCCGAAAGAGGCAGGTAAAGAGTACGCCTACTCAGATCTGTCTGTATCTTTGGATGTCATCAAGACCCAATATCCAAAGAGCGATACCTTGATTCTGACACCGAGTGGCGACATTTTGTACGACAGTATTGTCGATACCATGGATGCTTCCCGTACCTATAACGATAAACCGCTGTTTAAGCATGTGGTGATTTCAGGCGAAGTTGATTCCTAGGGAGTGAGACGATGGAACTCGGAAACGCACTTAAGAACCGTCCGGAATTCGTAGCGCCCAAGCTCGAAATTACCGCCATGATGGACATGTTCACCATCATCGTATTTTTCCTGCTGTTTTCTTACGGTGAAACCCCACAAGAAATCACCATGAAAGAGAATGTGGATTTGCCGGTTTCCACGGCAGATAAAAACTACAAGATGACGGTGAAAATGTTTCTGACCGATGAGCGTGTCCTGATTGAAGATGATGTGGTTGCCCAGGTTGTTGGTGACAAAATCATCGGATTCGATATGGATAAGCCCGAACAGTCGACTCTTTATAAGCTCTTGAAAGAACATAAAGCGAAACAAGTGGCGGAAGCCAAGGCAAAACAGGCCGAGGCGATTGCGAATGGTACAGCGGAAGGCGGTGATCCTGCCCAAGCGGATGTACCTATCCCGTCAGAAGAGTTCAGTGTCTTGTTGTTCTGTGATCGAAAAGTGCCATTCAGTCTATTACAAAAAATGATGAAAGTGACTGGTATGGCGGGTTATCCGAACTTTCAGTTGGCGGTGATGGAAAAGACCTAACCGACAGTAACCCCCTCATTTAATACCTCGATTTAATTGTTTGGTTGGAGAAACGCATGACCAGGAGTTTTTGCGCCCAGAATTTACCGTTAGCCCTGAGATTCTCAGGTCGGGCATTGGCAAATTTCACGTTTGTTGTCGTTATGTTAGTTGCTTGTGCATTGATTGCTTTGACTGGAGTAGGGCAAGTCCAGGCAGAGGAAGACGTCGAAGCTCCGGAACAGCAGCTCTCAAACCGTATTGATTTTGGCAGTGCCCAGATCATGGGGCAATCCAATACCTCGGGTGCTGTTTACCTGATGAATCGAAAGCAGAATGAGATCGAAAGTATGCTGACTCAACGAACGGATTACCGGAAGGAAATTCTGGCTGACTTTGAATTTGATGTAGACAGCCGACTTTCGGGTTCCGTTAAAAATCCGCCAGTGAACACGTTGGGAAAAACTAATCCACCAGAATAAGTTGCCGGTAAGGCGCAATAAGCTGCTGGTCGGAAGGACGCATTATGAATCAGTTAAATCGCAAAAATACCGAGCCTGAGTTGGAAGTTAGCCGAAAGACGGTGAGACTCAGTGACAAAGACATCGAGCTTTCCCAGTTATCGACGGAAGCCAAAAACAAATTGCTCAATGTGTTGATGTCTCGTCATAAAAGCAATCGGACCCAGTTATCCATCGTAATGGATGATCAATCGGGCAGCGGTGTTCGTCATCTGGAAGAAGTTGATGAGCTGATGATGTTTGTGTCTGGCGTGTTATCGCAAGGGAATTTGGATTCGGCCAATAAAGACCAGTTATTGATCTTGCTTCAAAAGAGCATTGAACGTCAGGATCGACTGATCTCAAATCTGATTGAGAACGGGGATGAGCACGCCAAGCCACCGGCGCCTGTGTCACAGGAAGTAATTGCCAAAGCCGCAGCACACTCGGCCCCTTCGGTTGATGATCAAAGTACACGCGAACCTGT
>JBFHTA010000452.1:0-2135 GCA_041590855.1 Pseudomonadales bacterium | reverse complement strand
CGCACGTTGAGGGTTACCCTGCTGATGATACAGCGATGCAATACGCGCATTAAACAAGGCCTTGTCGTCCTGGGATACCCCACGAATATGGGTTTCCATCAACTTAATGGCAGACGCCAATTGCCCGTTTTTGATGTCACGTTCCACCATCGACAGAACGATATTCTTGCGCATGGTTTGGGTAATTTCGTACTTGGACAACAAGGTGTTGTAGTTGGTACGGGCCAAACCAAACTGGTTCATTCCTTCACGCAAGGTCGCTGCCTGGTAGAGGAAATCAGCCGCGTTCGGATCGGTCGGATAGCTCTGAGCGAAGTCTTCCAAATTATCCACCAACACACGGTATTGCTGAGTACGAATGGAGGCCTCGATCATTACATTCAGGATGTTCTTGGACTCTTCCGATTTCGGGTACTTATTGATGTAGTTTTTACCCGCAATCTGCATGGTTTCGATGTCGTTCTTCTCTTTACTGGAGATGAACAAGGCTTTCAGCGCCACCTCACCTAAGCCGGTGGATTCATGAGCCTGGGCGTATTCCAGCATGTCCGCTTTACCGGACTCCCAGTCTTCCATAGAAGCAACCGTAAGATTGCTGATCACTTTCGCTTCTGCCGCGCTGGCGATTTGCGCCGTCTCAGACAAGATAGCACTGCTTAAACCTTGGATTTCGGCCACTTGCTTGCTGTATTCGATCAAGCCTTCGTAGTCTTCCATGGCATGGTAAGCGTCCAACGACAAACGAATGGCCGCTTCAGCTTCTTTACCTGACGGGTAAGCCTGTGCAAACGCGGTGAATTGCTCAATCGCTTCTTCGTACTTGCCTTCGTCGTACTTAATCCAGGCCACGTTAAACAACACATTCGGGGTGTTTTTGGCGTTCGGATAAGTCGTTGCGTACAACGTACCGGTACGGGCCAGCCCGGTTTGAGATTGAACCACTTCGTAGTAGTTAAGCGAATCGCGGTTTTCTTTCAGCGACTGGTAGTACGACAGAGTGGCACTGTACAGATAATCTTGGTTAATCTCTGACGAGTCAGCTTCCTGCCCGTTCTCTAATGCCGAGTTTTGCAATGCCAAAGTTTCGTATTGATCACCTGCTTCAACAAAACGCTTTGCCAGGAATAAGGCTTCGGCATAGTTCACCGACATCTTTTGGTAATCGGCGCTGCCTTCAAAAGTATCCAGATAGCTTTCATAGGCGTCGGCTGCTTTGGAGAAACTCTCAATCAGATCTTCCTGCCCCGCCTCTGATCCGGTGTCCTTTTTAGGTTGAGCCGCTTTCGCCAATTTGGTCAGATCATGCAGCTGTGTTGCCAAATCCCGGGCATAAACTTCGTAGGTTTGGAAATATCGCGCCTTTTCTTCTTCTGAAAAATGCGTGGAATAACGCACTCGATTCAACGCTGTCGCGATGCCTTTCACATCGATGTCGGCTTTTGAATAATCTTTCAAGTGACGCGTTGTTGTGTACAAGCTTTCGATGTACTCAAGTTGTTTGCTTGGCTCATGCTGAATAGCCGCCAATTCACGATAAATCATCGAGGCATGTGCCCATTTCTTCTTGATGAAGAAGCGATACGCCAGCTTTTCCAGCACACCCAGATAGACAGGGCGGGACCAAGCGTATTCTCTGAAATACTGTAACGTTTCAGCCGGGCTCAGTTTCTTGTAGTGATCAGTGAACACAAAGGCAATGTCGTTCAGTGCTTCCAGTCGAACATCCACCCGTGAATAAGTATCCACGGAGAATTCCTGATCTTCATCCACCTTTTCAATCGACTGCTCCAACAAGGTGATGGCACCTGCCCAATCTTTCTTGTTGATGTGTACCCAGGCCAGCTTGTAACGGGCAATGATAATCGCTGAACTGTTCGGGTAATTAAGTACCTGTTGGTAATGGGTTTCTGCGTCTTTCAAGTTCTTCTTATTGAAGAAATAATCACCCAACAGCAGATAGGATTCCGGCACATACTCGCTTTGCGGATACTCTTTAATGATCGCTTGATAATGCTTCACCATCTCTTCAAGACGGTTCAGTTCACGATACTCATGAGCCAGGTAGAAGTGCACCTTGCCACGATATTTAAACTTGGGGTAGTTATTGAGAATACGTTGATAGACCTCAATGGCTT
>JBFHTA010000451.1:0-2166 GCA_041590855.1 Pseudomonadales bacterium | reverse complement strand
GTCATACCGGAAATACCACCACCGGCGATGAGGATGTTTTTATTCACACCCTGCTGGCCACTGGACTCAGGAATTTTCATGTACTTGGCTTCAGCACAGGCCATGCGAATGTAATCGTCGGCCATTTCCTGCGTGGTTTCACGCATCTCGTCGGTGTCGGGGCGAACCCAGATTACACCTTCGCGCAAGTTAGCACGTGACAGTGCAACGTTTTCAAAATTAAATGCTTCTGTTTTAGCACGTCTTGAACAGGCTGCGAGTACAACGTGGGTCACACCATCGTTATCAATATCATCCTGAATCATTTTTACGCCGGCTTCTGAACAAAGGAAGTCGTGCTGTTTACAGACCTGTGCCTTGCCATCACGGGTGGCTGTTGTTTCTAACTGGCCGGAGTCCAGACGATCGCCGATACCACAACCATTACAAATGTACGCGCCTATTTTCTTTTCGTCAGCCATTGATTAACCCTCCGCCTGCGCTACGCGATTGACAACCTGAATGGCTTTCAACGCAGATGCTGTTGCACTTTGTACTGCACGGTTTACGTCCAGTGCATCACTTGAACAACCGGCTGCAAATACGCCGCCGTTGGCTTCGTCATTTTCAATAAAGCCTTCGTCGTTCACTTTAATTTCAATCGGGAATGTGTCTTTATCAACACTGGGTTCCATACCGACTGCCAGCACAACTAAGTCGTGCTCGGTTTCGTAGCGATTGTAACCTTCAGTATCCACACCTTTCAGGGTTGGGTTACCGTTTTCCTTGTTCTCAACAATGTTGGCCACTTTCGATTTGATAAACTTCACGTTCGGGTTGTCCTGCACCTTCTGGTAGAAATCTTCAAAACGGTCAATCGCGCGAATGTCGATGTAGTATATAGAGACATCGGCTTCGTCAGCATATTTCTCAGAAACGTATGTACTCTGTTTCAATGAAGCCATACAGCAAATACGTGAACAATGTTTCAGGTAGTTGCGGTCACGTGAACCGGCACACTGAATGAAGGCCACGTTCTTGGCTTCTTTACCGTCAGAAGGACGCACCAGTTTGCCGCCAGTGGGGCCAAACGGATCCATTAAACGTTCGAACTCAACACTGGTGATGACGTTGTCGATGCGGTCATAACCGTAAGGTTGAATCTTGTTAGCATCGAAAGGACGCCAGCCTGTTGCCCAGATCACAGCACCGGCTTTTAATTCCAGTGTTTCTTCCTGCATGTCGAGATCAATCGCATCAAACTTACAGGCATCTTTGGCTTTCTGTGCATCATCCGTACCGATCATGGCAGGGTCGATTACATAACGCTTTGGCATCGCCATGTTATGCGGCAGGTAAGCCCCTTTGTGCTTGTTCATGTTGTAGTTGTGCTCGTCATCGAACTCAGCTTCAACAGCCGCGCCACAATCGCCACAGGCGGTGCAGTTTGCGTTCACATAACGTGGGCTGATTTTCACTGTCGCTGTGTAGTCACCGGCTTCACCCTGAAGGTCAGTTACTTCTGCCATGGTCAGAACCGTAATGTTCTTGTTAGCAGCCATGCGGCGCTGGTTGATTTCCAGACCACAGGTCGGGAAACACAACTTGGGGAAGTACTTGTAAAGTTTGGTAACACGACCACCTACGGAAGGGGTCTTTTCTATGACAATGACTTGCTTGCCGACTTCAGCAGCTTCAAGCGCAGCGGTCATGCCGCTGATGCCACCGCCGACAACCAGGATAGTCTGGTTGGTTGCAACTATTTCCGACATCTTTTTCCTCCAAAGGATCACGTGTCAGTTCTGAGAACACACCCCGTTTTTGAAGCGGATTGTGCGAGAATCTTGTGCCCGCGCAGCACTGAGCCCGACGCAGGGTGTGCGTATCATACCCTGTTCAGGTGGAATACTCTATATGACTCTGGGCTTATCAATTAAGGAAAATTCTATTCGCTTATAGAATTTTCTTATGCGCCATTAGACTGCGGGTTTTAGGCTGTTTTGATCGACAATAACCAAGTATTTAAGTCAGGTATAGAACAGACTTTTAGCAAGCTAATACACTATGTCAGGGTGGATAAAACTGTTAAAAACTCATCGAATATCGCCAAACAAGAACAATTCTCATTTGTTTAAAGATTTCCCAATAAAATCACTGTTTAAAAGCATCACGCAAGACGCATTACCC
>JBFHTA010000450.1:0-2168 GCA_041590855.1 Pseudomonadales bacterium | reverse complement strand
GTCGGCGTGACCTCCACCGACAAGTCGGCTGGGGTTGCCCCCACCAAGGTTTGATAGAGTACGGGATTGTCCTGATAGTGATACAAGTAATTGAGGGTCAAATCCCAACCGCCGGCAAAAAGGCTGTACTTCACGCCCCACTCACCGTCACTCAAGCCATTGTCCGGTTTATCTGTCGACAGAACCCGAACATCCAAATCCGTGGATGCACGAGGAATAATCTCCGGCGCGGTAAAGGCGAAGGTTTTATCCGGCTCCGCCAACTCATTAAAAGTCAGATCAGGAATCCACAATAACTGAAGGCTGGCGTCGTCCGAGATGTCCACCTCATAGTTGACCGACCATAACGGGATGCGTGAATCCTCATACTCTTCAAGAATAAACTCCCGATAGCTTTGCGGATTCACCACATCCAACAGCTTAATGCCATCGGCTTGCCCCCACACTATTTGTTGTTTGCCCACACGCCAGAAACCATTGAGGAATTCCGCATCGATGAAGAACTCTCGCAATTGAAATTCAGCATGCGCACTGTTGTACCAATGCATCGAAATTTCACTGTAGTTTTCCGGCGTATGAGCGGAGGGTGAGATTCGATCGTACGCATCCAGACGAAGTCGACCTATGGCCGTCAGTTCCATGGAGTCAGTAACCGAGCCCACCCACTTGGGCTGAATACGTGTCTCTAGCTTTTGCCGATGACCATGCGTGTCGACCGCCCATTGTTGCTCCAGAAGTGCCGTCCATTCTCCGGTTATATTACCTTCCGTATCGCCCTCCCCGTCAGCCAAGGCGGCTGACGGGGAAAGCACACACAAACACAAAAGAGACAACGACAAAACAACACCAAGAGAATAGCGCCCCATGTTATTTACCTCGCTTCATCGCGCGTTTGGAAAACAAGTTGTCTTTAACCGGGCTCTGGTAATCCACCTGGCTGAAGGTGAACTCGGTACGATGGCCAGTCTTATGATTGTCCACATTCATCTGATGACGTGTTACATAGCCATCAATGGTTCGGATATCCGTGACTTCCAGGCTCTTCAGATGGTTGCCTTTCACATCCCAATATTCGGCTTTTAACACCACCCAGTAGTCAGCGTCTACCCAGAACTCCGTTCGGCTGTACCCCAGTTCTTTCTTGATGACGTCAGATTTTGGAATGCCCTCCATGCGATAGGTTTTACGTTCACCTAAATGCCGATCGATCAGGATCTCTTCGCCAATAAAACGGTAGTTATAATCCGCTTCTTCCAGCTTGCCTTCTTGTTTGATGTCTTCGTAGGTGAAGTCAGTGCCCAAGAAGTAATCCCCACGATCCGAGGCGGAAATACGACGCACCTTTCTAAGTGCAGGCAGATACAACCATTGATCATCATCCACCTCGGCCTCAGGGTAATCGTACGTCAGAAATGCCGTACCCTGAACGTTGGTCGGCGTGCGATAGAACAGGATAGTTCGCTTCTCTTCACCAAAGTATTTTCTGAACGACTCGGTTGAGCGCTCACGCACTTTCCCCCGGCGATCAATCAGTTTCATATCCATGGTGCGAACCTGATGTTCACCTTCATCGACCGCATTCACGCGATCGACAATGGTTTGTGTGTTAATGGTTTGCGTGTCAATCGTATTCACTGGACTTATTTTTGAGTCCATTGCCCAGCTCTTTTCAACACTGAACAGGCTCAACGCTCCCACCGCCAACACAGCAAAGCCCAAGCTTCTGACCGCACCAGAGGCCAACTGTGAGTCAGATGATTGCGATTTCCCAACAATAAAGGCCGGACGGGTTAACTTAATCAACGCAGGAAGGAAGGTAACACTGGCCAGGAAGCTGGTGGAAACGGCAATCACCACTATGGTTCCGAAGTTATTCAGCGGCACCACCTTACTCGATATCAGCACCCCAAAGCCGCACGCAATGGCAAGGAAGTTGAAGAACAAGGCCCGCCCGGTGGAGGGAAACAGAGCAACCAATGCCGCATCCAAATCCTGATTATGAGCTTGGTAAAGACTGCGCAAACGATCAATGGTATGAATCGCAAAGTCAACGCCCAACCCAATAGCAACAGACGCAAACATCGACGTACCTATGCCTAAATCGACCTCCATCAACACCATGGTCGAATACACCAGCAAGATCGAGCTACCCACCGGGATCAGCGTAT
>JBFHTA010000449.1:0-2203 GCA_041590855.1 Pseudomonadales bacterium | reverse complement strand
GCACATTGATCGTGCGATGATTCTCAGTAAAGGGCGAAAATTGGCGTTGGGCTCATTGGATGAACTTCGGGCGGAAGCGGCGTTACCGACTGAAATCATGGTGTCAGGTATGGCTGAGGCAGACATTAAAACGCTGTTGAACGGTCAATTGACGGCATCGCAATGGTTACCTCAAGACGCAGGTCGAGAGCGTTTTACCATTACCTCGGATCACAAGTTGGCGGTCATGAAGCGTCTGTTAGCGCAAGAGCAGGTTCAGGATCTTCAACTCAAGCAACCCTCATTGGAAGACTTGTATCACTTCTATCTTTCGAATACGGACTTGAACAATACCGGAAATACGGTGGGAGGAGCTGCCCATGAATAAGATATTGATCGTTGCTCAAAAAGAGTTTCGTGATGGTATTCGTAATCGTTGGGCCGTTTCCATTGCCATTGTGTTTGTGTTGTTGTCGCTGGGCTTGGCCTATTTTGGTTCGGCGACGGCCGGTGTTCTGGGCTTTTCTTCATTGGAATCCACCTTGGTGAGCTTGGGTAGCCTCTGTGTGATGTTGGTGCCCTTGATTGCATTGATGCTGGCGTATAACAGTTTCGTGGGGGAATTAGAGCAAGGTACGCTCTTGCTGCTGTTAACCTATCCGCTCAGTCACACCCAGTTGCTTTTGGGGAAATTCATTGGTCAGGCCGCCATTCTTAGCGCTGCTGCGTTAGTGGGCTTTGGTGTTCCGGCGGTGGTGATTTCTGTGATGAGTGAGGTCGATGTTGGTGAGGTCTTGCTGGCGTTTTCTGCCTTTATTATTGCTGCCAGTGCTTTGGGGTGGGTGTTCATTGCTTTGGCGTATGTGATCAGCTTGTGTGTGGCAGAAAAATCGAAAGCGGCCGGGTTGGCGCTGGTGGTCTGGTTTCTGTTTGTGCTGGTCTTTGATCTGTTATTGATGGCGCTGTTGGTGGCCAGTGAAGGGGATATTAATCAGACCTGGGTGCCTTTCTTATTGTGGCTGAATCCCACAGACGTATTTCGGATCTTCGTTTACATGATTGTGGGCAGCAATCATTTAACCGGGGTATTGAGTATCGCGGATCAGGGGGCGAACGGTTTGCTGCATTTGGGCTTGGTAATGATGGCCTGGATGGTGTTGCCTTTGATGCTGTCGGCCTGGATTTTAAAACGTAAGGAGTTGTCATGATCAAATCAAAGATCTATGCATGCATGATACTGTTGTTGTCAGTCTTGGGCTTGGTGGCCTGTGGCGGTCAGGAAGACACAGTTGAGCCGGTGGCACAGCACCCGGTGCATGTTCATGACGGCCAAGAGTGCGACTTGTGCGGGATGATCATCAATCAGTTTCCTGGTCCCAAAGGACAGCTCTTTACCCGTGGTAATAACCAGCCTTTGGCCTTTTGTTCAACCCGGGATATGTTTGCCTATGCGCTGCAGCCGGAGCACAAACATCGGGTTCAGTCGGTTTTTGTGCACGATGTTTCAACCGCTGAATGGGGTGATATGAGTCAAGCCAAGTACATTGATGCTAAACAGGCGTATTTTGTTATAGGGCATAATCAGTTAGGTGCGATGGGGCCGACGTTGGCAGCGTTTGCTGACTTAGGGGCTGCAGAGCAGTTTGTAAAAGATCACGGGGGTGAAATTAAACGCTTTGAGGATATTGATCAGTCCGTACTAAATGGCATGAATCATATGGCGATGGATCATGCGCATGCGGCGCATCATTAGTAAGAAAGTGCAGGTATTTCAACGCTTCTTTCAAAAAATTGCTTTTCATTTAAGGCGTTGGCAACTAATCTTGTTACTTCTTTCATCAACATAGAATCGAGACATGGATTGGTCAGCTGACGATATCAGACGAGGACTTTCTGAACTTCGCCAGAGCTCTCCCTCTAAGGGTTCAAACGACACCGCAGAAGCCGATCAAAAAGTGGCTTCTGTCATGGAAGGTTATTGGCAATTCTATGGCTTGGATCTTCATCGACTAGGGCTGGCTACGCAAACAGCGTGGTTGGTTCAGTCTCATAATTACGATATCTGCGTTCAACAGTTCAAAGCAAAAAATGAATTAGGCAAGGTGCTTGTCCTGCATGGTTATTATGATCATGTCGGGCTGTACAAATACTTGATTCGTGAATGCCTTGAGCTGGGCTTTTCGGTGACTGCCTTTGATTTACCCGGACACGGATTATCGACGGG
>JBFHTA010000448.1:0-2210 GCA_041590855.1 Pseudomonadales bacterium | reverse complement strand
TTACTCACGTAATCCGTGGGGAAGAGTGGATTAACTCCGCACCTAAACACAAGTTGTTGTATGAATATTTCGGCTGGGATATGCCAGAGCTGATTCATATGCCGTTGCTGCGTAACCCGGACAAGAGCAAGCTAAGTAAGCGTAAGAACCCGACGTCGATTACTTTCTATGAGCGCATGGGCTTTTTGCCGGAAGCATTAACCAACTACCTTGGTCGCATGGGATGGTCGATGCCGGATGAGCGCGAGAAATTTTCTCTTGCGGAAATGATTGAGAATTTTGACATCAATCGTGTTTCATTGGGTGGTCCGATTTTCGACGTTGAAAAGCTAAGCTGGCTGAATGGTTTGTGGATTCGTGAGGAGCTTTCTGTTGAGCAGTTTGCAGATCGCATTCATCAGTGGGCGTTTAACGAAAAACACATCATGCCGATGTTGCCATTCGTTCAAGGCCGTATTAATGCCTTTAGTGATATTGCTCCGTTAGCGAACTTTATGTTCTCAGGCATGTTGCCGTTGGAAGTATCAGCGTTTGAGCATAAGAAGTTAGATGAAGATGCCGTGAAGCGGGTACTTCAGTTCACTCTGTGGAAGCTGGAAGCGCAGCGTCAGTGGTCGAAAGACAACATCTTTGCGGACATTAAAGCGTTAAGCAAAGTTATGGATATCAAAATGGGTGATTTCATGCAGCCTATCTTTGTTGCTATTGCAGGTACGCCTAACTCTTGGTCTGTGATGGATTCCATGGCGATGTTGGGGCCGGACATGACGCGTGCGCGTCTTCGTTATGCGTTGAATGAAGTACTGGGTGGTTTCTCTAAGAAAGCAACCAAGAAAGTAGAGAAAGAATATCAAGCTATTCTTACTCAGCTTGAAGGTTAATTGGTCGTAAAATAGTCTAATTAACGGTTTTTTAAAAAGAATTTAATTTTTTTGAAATTTTTTCTTGACTGCGGATGGGGGGATTATTAATATGCACCCCGTCCAAAGCAGTGGGGCCTTAGCTCAGCTGGGAGAGCGCAACGCTGGCAGCGTTGAGGTCAACGGTTCGATCCCGTTAGGCTCCACCAATTTTAATCTCTTTGAGATTAAACCTACTGCGTCCCATTCGTCTAGTGGCCTAGGACACCGCCCTTTCACGGCGGTAACAGGGGTTCGAACCCCCTATGGGACGCCACTCTTTTTCCCTCTGCTTTAACCTGACATTATCTAGTCATTTTCTTATTGCTCTAATTTATTCGTAAGTTCTATTGCTCACTGTTTCTGTTGTGCTGACCATTCTATGCGTTATTCGTTATCCAAAATAAAAAAGCGAAGAGCTTTTCCCTTGGTAAGAAACGCTCTTCGCCTTTTAACCGTGCTGAAACGGTTTGTCTAAATTTAAGAATTCATTTGTGTGTCTGTCTTAATTGCACGATCTAAATACTTATTCAAACAGTTCAATACCGCAGCCAGGCTTGCCGTTAGAATATCGTGATGGACGGCAGCTGCTTCCACTGTTTTGCCATTAATTTCAACCTGAAGATACGCAATCGCTTTGGATTCAGAGCCATGCTCAAGTGCGTGTTCATGAAACTCCTGAACGTCTATGGTTAAGCCCATAAAACCTGACAGTGCATGGGTAAAGGCGGATACCGCGCCATTACCCTGGCCTGTGATGGTTTTGATGTCTTGGCCATCTCTGATTTCAGCCGTTACGACATCGGACTCGCTTCTGTGAACCGAATACTTTTCAAGAGCATAGGGTGACGATGCCGACATATAGGTTTCATCAAATAACGCCTTGATGGTTGTAGAGTCAACCACGGTTGATGTTTTCTCCGCATGAGACTGAACCACCTGGCTAAACCCTATTTGCATCCAGCGTGGAAGTTGAATGCCGTAATCCAAATCCAGTGTATACGCAACGCCGCCTTTGCCTGACTGGCTGTTGACGCGGATGACTTCTTGATAGTTTCGCCCCAAGTCGGCCGGATCAATAGGAAGGTATGCAATATCCCAAGGTTTCTCTTGCGAATGTTGATCCAGACACTTTTTGATGGCGTCCTGGTGCGAGCCGGAAAATGCGGTGAACACCAATTCACCAGCGTACGGGTGACGAGGGTGAACAGGCATTTGGGTGGCTTCTTTGTAGACCCGGACAATCTTATTCATGTCTGTAAGGTTCAACTTAGGATCAATGCCCTGGCTGTAAAGATTCATCGCCATGGT
>JBFHTA010000447.1:0-2213 GCA_041590855.1 Pseudomonadales bacterium | reverse complement strand
GACCACTTGTTTTAGCGTATAGACGATTTCAACCAAGTCTTTCTGTGCTTCCATTACTTTCTCAATGGGCTTGTACGCTGATGGTGTTTCATCAATCACGCCTGCATCTTTTCGGCATTCCACATCGGCCGTGGCCTGACGGTGCTCTTCCAAAGAGACCAGTTTCTTGGCTTTGGTTCGAGACATCACTCGACCCGCACCGTGGCTGCAACTGCAGAAACTTTCTTCATTTCCCAAGCCTCGGACAATGAAGGATTTAGCGCCCATGCTTCCGGGGATAATCCCCAGTTCATCTTTACGCGCTCGAACTGCGCCTTTTCGTGTAACCAGTACGTCTTTCCCGTAGTGATGTTCTCTCGATACATAGTTATGGTGGCAGTTCACCGCTTCCATTCGTGCTTCAAAGTCGATACCCAATGTCTTTCTTACCGCCAGAATGACTCGGTTCATCATTACTTCTCGGTTAATGCGAGCGAAGCTCTGTGCCCATTCAACCGCTTCAACGTATTGTTCAAAATGATCCGATCCTTCCGGTAGATAGGCCAGGTCGGAATCCGGTAGATGGATATGCCAGCGCTCCATATCTTTTTTAGCCAGTTCAATAAAGTGTGTGCCGATGCGGTTTCCCACGCCTCTGGAGCCACTATGCAGCATCAGCCACACACTACCGTGTTCGTCCAGACACATTTCAATGAAGTGGTTACCTGTGCCCAAGGTTCCCAAATGGTTTAAGTTGTTGGTGTTTTTCAACACCGGGTGCTTTTCCTTCAACACATCGAACTGAGTGGCTAACGGTGCCCATGCTGTCATTACGTCGTTAGGTGCATCACTCCAGGCACCTTTATCTCGTCCACCACGGGCTCGCGCTGATCGTCCGTGAGGCACGGCTTGTTCGATGGCAGAGCGCACGCCCGATAAATTATCCGGGAGTTGTGAAGCGTGCATGCTGGTTCGAACCGCCATCATGCCGCAACCGATGTCCACGCCCACTGCGGCGGGAATAACGGCGCCTAGTGTTGGGACCACGCTTCCGATGGTTGCGCCTTTCCCAAGGTGTACGTCTGGCATGGCGGCCACCCACTTATGAATAAAGGGCATCCTTGAGATGTTCTTCAACTGTTCTTTGGCTTCAGACTCAAAAGGTACGCCCTTCGTCCAGGACTTGATTGGCACGCCGCCATCTTGCATTACTTCATAAGGTTGCTGAGTCATCGCTGTATTCCTTGTTTTCTATTACTGCTCTTAATGTCGTTCTTTATTTAGTGATATTTTCTTTTTGAATTAGATATAGCGAGTAGGGTGCCAACTTTTGAAGTTAACGTGAAAATAATTTATAACCAATTGATTCTAAACGGTAAAAATATTTTCTGTGTGTTTGTATTCTCTTGGAATTAACTGTGTGTCTTGTATATAGCTATCCAAAAAGATAGTTGTATAATATATTTGATAGATGTATTGATGTTTGTTTTGTGTGTTTGATGGTTATGAAGACAGTTGCTATTAGTATTTTAGGCACCACGATGGATCGGCGCGGTCGAGGTGAGAAGCGATGGGATAAGTGGCGTCCTACCGTATCCATGTGTCAGCATGATGATCTGCTGATTGATCGTCTTGAATTGCTCTTCGACAATCACTCATTAAGCTTGGCTGAGCAGGTGAAAGAAGACATCGCCAGAGTTTCTCCTGAAACAGAGGTGGTCTTTCATCGTGTGAATTTCAGTGATCCTTGGGACTTTGAAAGCGTTTACAGTCAGTTGCTGGATTTTGTACGTGCCTACTCTTTCAAACCTGGTAAAGAGAAGTATCTGACCCACATTACCACCGGTACCCACGTTGTACAGATTTGCTTGTATTTGCTAACGGAAGCGGGCTACTTGCCAGGCAAGTTATTGCAAACGTCTCCGGCTAATCGAAACAGCAATCTTCCGGGCCAATATCAGATTATTGATCTCGATTTGTCGAAGTACGATCAGATCGCATCCCGGTTCCAGAAAGAACACCACGAAGGTACCACGTACCTAAAAGGCGGAATTGAAACCAATAACCCTGCATTTAATGCAATGATTGAACAATTGGAGAAGGTGTCTGTTCGTTCCAACGAACCCATTCTGATTACCGGGCCAACCGGGGCAGGGAAGTCGCAACTGGCTCAGCGGGTTTACGAACTCAGGAAGCAGCGAGGTAAGCTGTCTGGTCGTTTAGTTTCGGTGAAT
>JBFHTA010000446.1:0-2224 GCA_041590855.1 Pseudomonadales bacterium | reverse complement strand
ATCCTTGCATTTCGAAGCAAAGCAAGGATTCTTGTCAGCTCATTATTGTTGAGCAGTGGACTCTTGAATCTCAACAATGTTTTTTTGTTCTTTTGCTTTTTCTCTTATTTTTCCGATCATATCTAAAGTATGCTCTTCAATAAGACCTCCACTTAAATCTAAACTTTTAGTGTAACTATTTACCAATTCCTTAAGCCACTGAGAGGCGACTTCGTCTTCTACCTGAGACTCCATTAGCGTTGAAGACACCTCCTTTAGAGTTTCAGAGAAAAATTTGGCTCTTTCTTTTCTCAAATCCTCTTGAATCCCGCTTGCAAACTTAATTTCTTCTTTAAACTCTTTGACTAGCTGTAGGTAATTTTTCTCGTATTCAAAGAGAACGGACAATTTCGCCTTTAAACTATTTAAAGTAACTGACTCCTGAAGCTCTTTAGTGATTTTCTGCACAATTTCCTTACTCAGTTGTTGGTCTACACCTGAGTTGGAAACAGCTTCTTGAATGATTTCTGTTAATTCCTGCATAAATACTCCATTGTTGAATTTGGTTGATGCCTAACAGCTTAATTCTCCGACAAGTGTCGCAGATCAGGATTTCCTGTTTTACGACACGCTGTCATTCATAAACACCAATAAAACAACAACTTAATACATATTTACAACAACTTCATCCCCAAAATGCGTCAGCAAATTGAACTGAAGGCATTCCCAAAAAGCGACTAAATAGTAAGACTTTGCTTTATTTTCAATAAGTTAAAATTCAAGTTTCCCAAATCCCGACACATGACGGTGATCACCCGTCGTTTTCGGTAAGGCTTACTGTCGAGAATAGCTGAATCCCAGCCAAAGCCGGGATCAGGTGTCATGAAACAGGAGATTCAGTTGGAGCAGATATTGGCATCGTTACCGCAGACGGCACCTTCACGAATCCAGTTGAGCAGGGTTTGGTAGCGGGTTTCGCCGTCGGTGGTGGTTCGGTCGATTTGTATGCCGCCACCGTGTTGAACTTGGGTGGGTTTGAGCAGTAGTAGGCTGTCTTGCGGAGCCGCGAGATTTACCCGAGCAAGCACGTCGCGATATTGATTGGGGTTGGCATCGTCGTAATGAACGGGGATGCCTTGACGGCCCGTGGTGCCGTTATGGCAACTGCTGCACAGCAGTAAGGAGTCACTGCCGAGTATCGGGCGGATGTCGTCCACAAAGGTCAGTGCACTTTGGTCGATACCCTGGCTGTCGATGGTCAGTATGAAGGATTCGGTGTCCGAGGCACCAGAGCTGTTACTGACGGTCAGTTGGATTTCATATTCACCGTCGGTGTCTGTGGTAAACACAGGGCTGAGTGCGGTGTCACTGCTCAGGCTGTAACTCGCCGCCACTGGCGCATCAATAACTTGCCATTGATAGCGGTCACTGAATAGGCTTTCGGAGCCGGTGAGTTGTACCGGGCTGCGTGCTTGTCGGTTCTCGCCCGGGCGAGCAAAGGGTTTCCCCGGCGCTTCGACTTCTCGCGCGTCATTAAACACATCAAATCCGGTCAAGAAGGAAGCCAGTCTGGAAGGCGGGCCTTCGGGGTCTTCCCAAAACTTTTCATAGTTGCGTAACGAGAGCGGCATTACCCCGCGACGAAATACGTATTCGATGATTTTATCGTTGTAGCTAATAAATTGTTCATAACTGGAAAAGGAAATGGCGTTAGCGAGGCTGATCAATTCGCCGTCCACCAACACGGTTTCGCGATTGCCCGCTTCGGTACCACGCAAAGAGTGGCAGCTAACGCAATGCGGTTCAATTACTTCGGTGTACAAGAGTTCAACGCCTTCCGGGCGGCTATCTGTGGCTTGCCAACCGGCCGGAACGCTGGACTGATATTGTGTAGCGGGCATACCACTGCCGCCGTAATGGCCTTCCATCAGTTCAATGGCGTAATCCCCCCACCATTTGCCTCTCGTGTTGACACTGCGAGCGTCGATTTCCTGATAGGCATTAAGCATCCATTCATTTAACCGTTTGAGGCTGGCTTCCTGATCGGCGCGGGTTTGACCGGTTTCGTCTCCGTATTCAAAGGTGTCTACTTCCAAGCGGTTGAACTTGGCGGTCAGCATCGACTGTTCTGGAAAGGTGCCGTCTTCATTCAATGGCAGTAAGGTGCCACCATGGCAGACCAAACACATGGTCGGCATGTGCTTAATGCCCCGGCCATCAAGATTGGCTTTAAGAATACGTTGTT
>JBFHTA010000445.1:0-2233 GCA_041590855.1 Pseudomonadales bacterium | reverse complement strand
TGCGTTTGTCCCCATTTTTCATAGAGTTCGGCAAGTTTACCGCTGGTATACAGATGCCACATCTCTTGTTCAAATATCTCCATAAACTGTTGAGAGCGATCTCTGTTGGCGAATGCCAAGAACAGCTTCTTACCAGGCAGTACCGGGGTAAATTCAAACTCACTGATGTCGAAGCCTTCTTTTTCGGCGATCAGTTTTATACTTTGCTCGTAATCGAGCAACAGATCAATTCGACCCACTTTGAGTAGTTTTATGCCTTGCTTGATATCATTAAACTCCACGTAGTTCACATGGGTGTTCAGGTGTTCAATGAAGTCATAGCCTCTGATCCAACCCACCTGTTTGTTATCCATATGAAGGATGCCGTCATCTTTAATGATGGGTTCAAACAGGGCAACGACCGGATCTTCAATAGCAAGATGCAGATTGGGATAACGGTAATTGGCGGATTCCAGAAAATACTCTCCAACTACCGCATCTCTTTGGTTTTGTAGTACTAATGAGGTGGCTCGCTTCCAGGGAACGGTCTTAAGATTCAGTTGGATGTTATGTTTTTTATACACGGCTCGAAGAATGTCCCAGTACAGACCGCTGCCATCTTTATTGGTGAAGCCTTTCCATTCTTCGCAGACCAGTTGCAGACGAATAGGGGCCTCAGTAGCGAGAGTCAGAAGAGAGGTCAAAAAGAGCGCAAGTGCGAGACTCAGTTGCTTCATCATAAAACCACGAATGTGTGCCACAAAGTATTCAGAATAGCAGACAGGGTCTTGTTCTAAGAATGTAATCGGGGTGGTGCTAACCCTCCGCGTTGTGATGAAATGATCAGAAAAAAGGATAACTTATATGGGGAAGGCTATGGACAAGGCTGTCGCAGATCGGTTTGATCTCTACCCAGAGGATGTACGCCACCGACTTTTCGAACTTAGAGCTTTGATTTTACAGATTGCAGAGGAGTTACAGTTAGGTGATGTGGGTGAAAGCCTGAAGTGGGGGGAACCGAGCTTCAGTGTTAAAACAGGCAGCCCAATCCGAATAGACTGGAAGCCGAAGTCACCTGAAAGCTATTTCCTGTTCTTTAACTGCAAAACCAAGTTAGTTGAAACGTTTAAAATCTTGTACGGTGATGAGCTTCAGTTTCAAGGCAACAGAGCCATCGTTTTATCGCTTTCAGATCCTTTGCCCGTTCAGGCGATTAGGCAATGCCTTGTGCTCGGGCTAACCTATCAAAAAGTGAAACATTTACCATTGTTAGGAATGTAGGTTTGTTGGTTGATTCTGATATGGAAAAGTATCCTCCCATAGATTCTGATGGCCGGGGCTTAAAAGTCGGGGATTGGGTGCGTGTAATTGCTGTCCCGCTCTCCATCAAAGGTATGCCTAGTGACTCTCGTGAAGCCTTTTCAAAAGCTGTTGGGCATACATTTCAGATTGAAGCGTTTGATGAGCTCGGGTGCTTGAATCTTGATATGTATCCCAAGGTCAGTTGCGATACCATCTACATTGAACCCTTCTGTGTTCGCCGGTTTAGGCGCTATAAAAAGCTAAGTAACGCCTTTCAAAAACGACTGGCGTTTTTGGAGTCTTTGAACGCACCGAGATTAGAAATGACGTTTAAAGCTCGATTGAAACCCAGTGAGGATTTGGAAGCTTTCGGCCTGGAATTACTAGCACTTGGGCCGGGCGGTGGCTTTTGTGTTTGGCCAGAAACATCAGAGGTGGAGGGCAGTATTTCAGTTGAAGCCGCTAACCCGAATGCCACGTCTGTGTTGGAATCAGTTCGTTCTAAACTATTGAGTCATTCACCCCCCGAAACAATCGAGGTTTCGGAGGTGAGATTCATAGACCGAGATTAAGTACCCTTTAACAATTTCTTTAGTGGAATTGGTGCTTGGCCTTTTTCTTCTTCCTTTGAGTAGATTTCGCATATTCGGCTCAATTCTACTTCGTACATGTATTTACATTCTTCGTAATCATCGCTGTCTGTTGTATCTGATTGTGATAGCAGATCGTAGTAACGTATTGCGTTTTCTAATGCTTGTATACATACCGAAAGCGTTCGAATATCAATGTTGGGCATGTGACTGTGTCCTAATTTTTATCTATGTATTTACCTCGAATTGACACAGTGATCAACACAATCCCCACCAACGCAGGCAGTGTCACACCCGCAAAATCTTCAATCAGCGATTCCGGCCGGGTAATGCCAACCACGACTTCCCACGCATGGAAGATC
>JBFHTA010000444.1:0-2249 GCA_041590855.1 Pseudomonadales bacterium | reverse complement strand
GCTCCTGCTATTTCTGGTAACCGGGTGCTCTTCACAGCCTTGGGCTGTAGATCATTCAGAAGCGTATTCCTCCACAGGCCAACATCAAATCTACGTTGTAAGTCATGGCTGGCACACCGGCTTTGTCATTCCGTCAAAGGATGTCTATAAAGCCATTCCAGCATTGAAAACGAGATTTGGAGACAGCCCAAACATTGAGTTCGGCTGGGGAGATAAAGGCTTCTATCAAGCCGAAGAAATCACCTCTGGCCTAACGCTCAGAGCCATATTCTGGCCAACGGAATCAGTCATTCATGCCGTTGCAGTGCCTGAGGATGTCCCCCGATACTTCAACAACAGCGACGTGCAATCACTGTGCTTAAACCAAGCTGAACTGGATTCGCTTGTCGCCTTTATTGCTGGCAGTTTTTACCGCGACGAAGAGAATCACATCCTTCCCCAGAAAAACGGCATCTACGGGAACAGTCAGTTTTATAAAGGCGTTGGAGATTACTATTTACTGAATACCTGTAACTCGTGGACTGCCAAAGGGCTGAAAAGCATAGGCATGGATATTTCACCTATGTTTAGGCTGACCTCTGGTAGTATCATGGATTTCTTAGAAGACACGTCAGCCCAAGAATCAATCTCTGAAAGCACCATTCCGGACACAGGGGTTGGGTGTGGTGATTGATTCATTTACAGGATAATTCGTAACGTATAGTGGCTCCAAACACGGATAAGAAATGGAATTACCTCCTCAATTCACAGGCTATAACTCAAAAATATCATCATATAGAGATTTCCAAGCACTATGTTTTCATCTTCAAAACATTGGTTCTCTGAAAGTTCTCAAGACAAGTGAATACGAATATCCTAAAAACTACTTCGCCGCTTTCGTTGAAAATACAGAAAGTCGATTTTGGATTGTTCAAAATTGCTTCGTTCCGTATATAGCATTCGCGGAAAAGCATACTTCTGGACAGTTCACTTTTATAGAAAAACTGAATATCAAAGTCAGTATGGAATCTTTTAATTCCGACTTAAAAATACTACCCGTTTCAGAACTGAACGAAGCCATTGGACAAGACCACTTAAGCCAACTCAACAATGATGAAGAAACAGCAGTAAAACGTTGCTTACCAACAACTGTTGGTGACGTACTCTTTTCTTGGTTTTTCGACTAGTCATTCGCAAGTCGAATTCAAGTTTGCAATCAAACCTCAGCAAACTGCCCAAACCACTCAAGCACATTGGGCCAAAGCGTGTCTTTGTGCTGTCGCTTAAAGAATCCAAAGTGCCCGATTTCTTTTATATCAAAGGCTTTCGGATCAATAATCTGCAGTTCCTGATCAGCTTGGCGATAAAAATCTGTAAGGCCTTTAACCGCTTTTAACGGGGCGTAATCGAGGTCGTCTTTGATTGCGAGAAAGCGCATCTTTTTATCAAACGTATGGAAATAATCCCTTAGGGGCTGCCCTTGTTCATCAATGATGAAATCAGGATTTTTGCACCAGCGAGCCCATTCCAGAGCAATGTTTCCAGGCAGTGCTGTTCCCCCGAGCATAAAACCGGGGACATGTCCGACGGTCTTGCAAAACAGAGGAATTAAACCATACCAGGTCAGGAGGATTTTCGGTGTTTGCGGCAACCCCCAGTTTTTCCAGTAACCGTTCTGCGATGCCACGCAATACACGCTGGTCAATTTTGCGTTATTGGGAGCCAAACCCACCAGCTGGCCACCGACACTGTGACCAATGCAATGCCAACTAAGTTCTTGATACTGGCTTGTAGCGTAATCTATCACCGCCGATAAATCCTGCTGTCCCCAGGCACGCATGCTCAGCTTATCGCGTTCCTGTTTCGACGCCTTGGAATCGCCAATCCCCCGATAGTCATATGTCATGACAAGATAGCCGTGCTCAGCCAGATGTCGGGCAAACGCCTGATAATATCCCTGACTAACGGCCGTGGCAGAGTTGATGATGATTCCCGCTAAGGGGTGTTCACCAGCAACTGACGAGGAGGCATAAATACGACCTTTGATGATGAAACCGTCTTGAGTCTCAATAGCAAGGGGGTCGATGTTAATTGGGTCTTTGTCAGTGGTATTCATACGCTCTCCTTAGTGGTGTATTGCAAGGCGAGAATAAAAAGAAAACAGACCCACTGACAAACGAGTTTTTAGAACACTTCAGATAAGTTTTATTTATCTGAAATGCTATTGATAATTTCTTTCAACCACGTTTGGAAAGACACTATCTCAGGGT
>JBFHTA010000443.1:0-2296 GCA_041590855.1 Pseudomonadales bacterium | reverse complement strand
TGTTCGGCCAGTTGTCGGTTCATCTCGTTTTGTTCGGGCTGCCCGTGTGGTGTCTTAGGAATTTCAGAGGCTTCTTTATCGGCGTCATTCAAGTCACTCCAGTTATCCACAGGCCGAATGGCACGCACATGATCAATCACCAGATTATGAGCCATGGTATACACCCAGGTCGTCCATTTGGCTGTCACCTGATATCGGTCAGACGACTTAATCACCCGACTCCACAGCTCCTGATACAAATCCTGAGCTAAGGCATCGTCCGACACCTGTCGCATGAAATAACGGTACAAGCTTCCTTTGTGTCGCTGATACAAACGCTCGAAAGCCAACCTATCGCCATTTCGATAAGCCAGCATTAAGGCTTCATCCGCTATTGTTTCTTCCACAGCCATATTATCCACAGTTGCTTCTTCCGCAGCTTTTTCATCATTGGTGTCTTGGTATGACGCGCTCAAGCCGCCTCCTGACTGTTGGTTCAATTCCCTTGGCCCAGTTAGTTATATCAGTGCCAACATAAGGAAACAAATCCTGTCCCTGTCATTTCAGTTCACAACCCAATTAAACGATGACGCTACACAGATTCTGAACCCAGACATCAAGTGCAACGTCATCCTGATTCTCCCTAAACGTTAACTTACTGTTTTGACAAGGACTCAGCCAAACGCACCAACTGGATAAACTCGTTACGATAACCGAATGGGTCCTGTCCTTTTGAACCTTGGGCCAGGTTAATCATCGCCGGATAATCAAACGCATTCAGATACTTATCGTCTCTTAGCTTCTGACCAAAACCAGCTACAATGGCCGCAAATCGGAAATCTGCCGAGGCCTGTTCAAAGGCTTTAACCTCTGATGACAAGGTAATGGGTTGCTCGATCAAATGGCTCTTGTCTTCTGAAGGCTGTTTATAGCGAAGACGTAAAAACGCAAGTTCATCGCTTTTACGACCTGATTTGGCATCCACCCCAGGAGATGATTCTGCAGCAGACTGATAACGCAAAGGCTCTACCCGTTTTCCTGCGGAATCCACCAAGGCTAATTCATACAATGCCGTTACCCTGTGGCCTGCGCCAATTTCTCCGGAATCAACCGTATCGTTATTAAAGTCTTCCCGAGCCAACATCCGGTTTTCGTATCCAATTAAGCGGTACTCAGCCACCCATTGAGGGTTAAACTCCAGTTGTATTTTTACGTCCTTGGCAATGGTCATCAGGGTAGCGTTTAACTCCTCCACCAGCACTTTACGTGCTTCGTGCAAAGTATCTATGTACGCATAATTACCATTACCCACATCGGCTAATTGCTCCATCAGATGATCATTATAGTTGCCGGTTCCAAAACCCAGTGTGGTCAGTGCAATTCCTTTCTTACGCTTACGTTCGATGAGTTCTTTCAATGCGTCTACGTCACTCATGCCGACATTGAAATCACCATCCGTAGCTAACAGCACTCGATTGATTCCACCTTCAACAAAGGATTGCTCAGCCAATTGATACGCCAGTTGAATCCCTTGTTGCCCGTTGGTTGAGCCTCCCGCCTGAAGCCCTTGCAAGGCCTGTTCAATCTTGTATTTGTCATTCCCTGACGTAGGCTCGAGAACCACCCCGGACGCCCCGGCATAGACTACGATGGAGACTTTATCCTGCTCGGTGAGCTGGCTGGTCAACATCATTAACGATTTTTTCAACAGGGGCAGTTTATTGGCCGAGTTCATTGAGCCAGACACATCCAGCAAAAACACCAGGTTCGCTTTGGAACGCTCCGCCTGCTCCGGTTCAAAACCTTGCAAGCCGACACGCAATAACAAGTGATCGTCCGACCACGGAGCTTGAGCAAGCTCGGTATTCACACTGAAAGGCGCTTTTGACAGATCCGGTTGCGGGTACTGATAATCAAAGTAATTCACCATTTCTTCGACCCGAACTGCATGTTTCGGTGGCAAAGCGCCCTGATTCAAAATACGTCGAACATTGCTGTAACTGCCGGTATCCACATCAATACTGAAAGTCGATACAGGATGCTCGGCCACTGTCTTGACGGAGTTTATTTCCTTATTGTCGTACTTTTCATTATGAAGATCGTCAGCTGAATCATCCCACCCTGGGTAGGGCTCCGGCATAACTTCGGGGGCGACCATCATAGCTTGAGGCGCACTGTGATACCCCTGGCTGATGGCCATATTTCCCGCGACATAGGCTTTGGATTCCTTACGTTTTAATTGCGTTGCCGCCATCTCGGCACGCTCTTCCAGCACAGTATCGGCTAATCGGGGGCGAGCCGGTAACGTCACCGGATG
>JBFHTA010000442.1:0-2315 GCA_041590855.1 Pseudomonadales bacterium | reverse complement strand
TACGCCCCTACCAAATTCTGACCGCAAACTCGTAAAGTATTCGCACGTAATCCAGAGGAAGCCGGATTCGCAAACATGGCCACCGCTTCTGCCACGTCTTCAGGCTGACCGCCTTGGGACAAGGAATTAATGCGACGACCAATTTCACGGCTTAAGAACGGAATGGCTTGAGTCATTTTGGTTTCAATAAAACCGGGAGCAATGGCGTTGATGGTGATTCGACGGCGAGCCAGTACCTTGTCCATCGCTTCTACATAACCTATGACTCCGGCTTTGGATGTGGCGTAGTTGGTTTGGCCAAAGCAGCCTGCGATACCGTTGATGGACGAGATACAGATGACTCGACCGCCGACGTTGAGTACCTTTTCATCCACAAGCGCTTCTGTAATGCGTTGCACTGCAGACAGATTAATGTCGATGACGCTGTTCCAACGCTTGTCGTCCATTCTCGCCAGGGTTTTGTCTCGGGTAATACCGGCATTATTAACCAGAATGTCGATGGTCTTCGAACCCTTTTGAACGTCTTTGATCAGTTTTGAAAGCCCTTTCTTATTGCTTACATCCGCAATGACCGCATGGCCACCTAATCGACGTGCTAAAGCTTCCAGATCGTCTTTACAAGGCTCGATGTCTAGTAGTATGACCTTAGCCCCGTCGCGCGCCAGGGTTTCTGCAATGGCCTTTCCGATGCCTCGTGATGCTCCGGTAACCAAGGCGGTTTTGTCCAATAAGGGTTGGCGCCAATTGATGCTGTCTTTAATGGCTCCGACTTTACTCACAGTGAGCGTTTGACCGGTTACAAATGCACCACGGGCAGAAAGCAGGTAACGAAGGGGCGCTTCAATCAGGTGTTCTGCTTCGGGTTCCAACAGCAATAGGTTGGCTGTCGCAGCTTTGCCTCCGATTTCTTTGGCGCAGCTGCGAATAAAGCCTTCCAATGCATACATGGCTGAGGCCTGAGCCGGTTCCTTACAGCTTGCAGGGGCTAAACCAATCACAACAATGCGCGCATGTTCTGTGATACGCGTTATTGCGTTGTGGTAAAAACCGTACAGTGATGAGAGCTGCTCAGGAGTTTGGATGTCGGTAGCGTCGAAAACAAGTGCTGAATGCTTTTGGGTGGTTTCCGAAAGCACTCTCAGAGGAAAGGCTTTACTGGCACTCATCAGGTCTTGCTGACCTTTTTCGCCTTTCATAAAGAAGAGTTTGGCAGAGCTTTTAGCTAATACGGACAAGATTGCTTGGGAAACGGGGCTCTCTGTTTTGCTGCCATTGTTTGCGGCACCAAATAATGCCTTACCGCGAAGGAACTCTTCGCTGGCTTGATGTTGACGTCTCAATTTGATCGGGACAGGTAGGTTCAGGGCCTTGACCAGAGGTTGCGCCCAAGGGTGATTGACGACGTTTTGATAAACATCCCCTTGCGTTGCTGACTTCTGGAATTGCGAGAAATTTTTAATGGCTTTTTGTACTTGTCCCTTAGGCATAGTGGGTCCTTAAGAATTCTTTGAAACTGAACGGCTTAAATTGGGCCAAGTTTAGCACTGGTTCGTAATTATGAGTACCTGAGCTATGGTTAATAACAAACCTATCGGCGAGGAGATAATCATGAGTGATCCAGTCAGAGCCTCAGATATTCCGTTCGGTGTTGACGTTGAAGAAGGTCAGCGTTACTTCTGGTGTGCTTGTGGTCGAAGTCAAAATCAACCGTTTTGCGATGGTTCTCATAAAGGAACGGACTTTGTGCCGGTTAAGTATGTAGCCACGGAAACCACACAGGTTTTCTTTTGTGGTTGTAAATCCACACAAAACCCACCGCTGTGCGATGGTTCTCATAATAAATGAATGCTTTGGGAAAGGATTGCTGAACGGAGTTACTTTTCAGAAATTGTGTTCATCAGTGCGTGATGAAGTTGGTTTATTTCTGGAGTTCGCGTGTCTCTTACTGCCTGATAGTGATGATTAAACAAGTCAAAATAACGGGCGAGAAGGTTGGCCTGCCGGGTTTGAGCAAAGGCATTCAAGACCATAATACCGGCTTCTGCGGTAGATAGTTGATGTGCTTTAGGTGCGTTGCGTAATTGATATCGGGCAATGCTGTCAGGCTCTAGTGATAACGTGGGCAAGGTGTGTAACCATTTACTTAAATACATCTTTCGTGCTTGCTTCCAGGTACCGTCCAATAAAAGCACGGTGGCTTGTTTTCCTTGGCACAATTTCTTTAAATTTTCTGTTGATGGTGAACGAATAACGTTTCTTTCCGTTCTGAACTCGCCGGGAAAGAGCACAAAACACTGTCGGTCAGAGTCATTGAT
>JBFHTA010000441.1:0-2326 GCA_041590855.1 Pseudomonadales bacterium | reverse complement strand
CAGACTCCGAAATGCGTGTTCAGCCTGTTTGACCAGATTACCGTCAGCGTCCTTTTGAAAAGCCAGATAGTGATCGCCTTCGAGTGACCAAATAAAGCCTTTGTTGGCGGGTTTTATGCCGGTTTGTACCAAAAGTTTTTCAAACATGATTGAACTCCCATAATGCAATAATCATCAGTGGACACAGGAGTAATACGTCGAATTGATCTGATTGGATCAGATGAAAAACCAGAGGGGAGATTTTCAGTCGGGAAATGCCAGAGGCAAATACCGATAGTGGCCGGTAATTTTATACGCGAACAGGATGTCATCGGCTTTTGGTCCCCAACCTATGTTGTGGACGATGATGGGGGTGCCAGCAGGAGATTTTCGATCTGTGACGATACCAATGTGGGGAAGATTACCTGGAAGCATCCAGGTGACCAGGTCGCCGGGTTGGTAGTCGCTGGCCTTGTCCGAGACGGGGAGAACTTCCCCGTGTCGCGAGAAGAAGGCTTGTAGATTGGGAACGCGTCTGTGGTCGATGTTAGTGTCTGGACGGGTGAGTCCCCAGATGCGTTTGGAAGGGTAGGCCTGGAAGTGGCTTCGCATGTCTTCATGCACTTTCTGTTGCAGGTCGATACCTAAACTACGGTAGGCGCGAATGACGACATCGGTACAGACGCCGATATTTTCAGGTACGTCGCCGCCTGGATAAGGAATGGACACATAGCGACCATCGTAGGTGACCTGATGCCGGGTTCGTTCGAAAGCAGCATCCACCAGAGCTTTGGCGGACACTTCGGCGTAAGTGAGGCCAGCCAGCAACAGCAACCAGATACCAAGTAACGAAGGCGCTATGGCCTGCCTTCTTGTGATACTGGATAGCTGGTGGGTGTTATTCATCAGAGGCTTCGAGCGTTTTGATTGATGTAGCCGACAATATCGATCAAATCCTGGGTCGACATCTTTTTCAAACGTTCCACCATTTTGCGGTGGTGCTTGGTTTCGTCCATAAAGGTCCGCTGGTTAGATTGCATAGCGTTTAATTGCCGCAAAATGTAGGGGGCCTCCAGCTGGGTGATTTCAGGACCATCACTTACCCACCGACCGAACGCGCTGGTATGACAGCTGGCGCACTGATCTTCAAACAGCGCTTCGCCGTTATCCAGATTGATTGAGGTGTCAGTGAGCGTTATGTCGTTGAATCTTAGCTCTAACTCATCGTAGTAATCTGCAATCAGGGAAAGTGCATCACCATCAATGGTTTCTTTGGCATGGGCCTGTTGAATACGCTCAGCATCTGGCCCTTGCACCGTGCGGTAACCCATTTGGAAGTTGGCCAGTTGTTGCTCGATGTAGTCATCTGACATGCCATCCAGAATCGGTGCAATGGACTCAGGCACCGCAGCCTGATTGTGCTGGTTAGAGTGACAGGTTTCACACTGCTTAACAGTGGTTTCTATGGGCTCAGGTGTTGTTGAGGCTGCTTGGCTTGTGGCTGAGCAGGCCAACAACAAGAGTGCTAACAGAGGTTTGCTCATGTTGTTCTCAAAAAACGTGCACGTTGTGTCATTAGAGATTCTTAGCTACATAGATTACCTGTTCGTCGATGAAATGTCCTGTTTTCCCAGTGATGGATGTCAATCAAATCGACTAAGATGATTAAGCAAGCGCTTGCTTGGTTTATTTTGCGGTGAATGACAACTGCGTCTATGGATACCAACAGGAAGAAGCTATGAACTCGTCAAAAAATCACTGTTTGTCTTATTTTAACGAGGAACATCAATTGCTCAGGGATGCGACGAAAAAATTCGTGGCTTCACACATCACTCCGTTTATTGACGAGTGGGAAGAGCAGGAAACTTTTCCCCGTGAGCTCTACAGGCTGACCGGTGATGCAGGATTCCTAGGCATAGGATATCCGGAAGCCTTGGGTGGTTGCGCGGAAGACGATCTTTTTATGAAGGTGGCGTTTACCGAAGAAATCATGCGTTCCACCTCCGGCGGGCTCGTGGCGGGATTGGGTTCGCTGGACATTGCCTTACCACCCATTGTGAATTGGGCGTCTGATGCCTTGAAGCAAAGGGTAGTGCCTGAGGTATTGAGCGGTAAAAAAATCGCGGCTCTAGCCATTACAGAGCCAGGTGGTGGCTCAGACGTGGCGCAGTTGAAAACCCGTGCCGTGCGTGAAGGTGACGTTTATCGGGTCAATGGCAGTAAGGCTTTCATTACCAGTGGTATCAGAGCGGATTACTATACAGTGGCGGTACGAACGGGCGGTGAGGGTTACCAAGGCATCAGCCTGTTGTTAATCGAAAAAGGCACACCGGGTTTTGCTGTCGGT
>JBFHTA010000440.1:0-2326 GCA_041590855.1 Pseudomonadales bacterium | reverse complement strand
TGATCGTTCGCTTCATTCAAACGCAGCGCGTAGCCATCCATCGCGGAATTATCTTTTGGCGGTACATTGATCGGGGAACGAATGTCATGCGCTAATACCCGGCCAACGGCATCCAGTAACGCCACCGTTTCCAGAGCCGTCTGATCGGATAACGAGGCAACCGAGCCAACATCACTCAACAACTGAGCCAGAGCATCTTCATAAGGACGCATAGGAGTTCTCCTTCGTGTGTATCTTGTACCTACCGTATTCGTACCCGCGACTATACACCAAAGTAATCCGCAGTGAAGAGAAAATGCCAAGAGCCTTGATCTAAGACAGAAAGAAAAAAGAGCGCAAGCCCCCCTGTAAGGGATTAAGCAGGGGGCCCGCACTAAGACTCCATAGGTAAGAGCCAGGAGACGAAGGAAGCTAAAACGTAACTGTATAAATTAAACGGAGCCTTATGTGTTCAAAGCGTTAACGAATGGGCGCGATAAAGCGACTTTCCACTGTTTCACGTTGACTTGGGTTATTCTCTTCCCAAACGGAAAATTCGATGGGTGTGACCCGTTGCGACAAGTTCTCCGGATTTACCGTGATCGCCATAGGTAGCTGACTGATTTCACCAGGCGCCAGCTCAATACGAGACGGCCCTTCCAACGCCGCCAGTTCGACGCCTTCTACCGACAACTGATACACCTGAGTTTGCTGTGTTTTGTTCATGACCCGAAGGTTATAACTGTTGATGATGTCGCCTCGGTAATTCTCTCGGAACAAGTTAGCACCGCGACCACGATCAACCTCTAAATCCACCGACGGTAAAGTCATCACGCCGTACACCAAGGCTGCCACAAAAATACTCATCGCAACGGCATAGCCCACAAATCGCGCATGAATCTTATTCGGCTGTTTATGCGTTAACGCATTTTCGCTGGTGTAACGAATCAGCCCTTTTGCCAGCCCCAATTTCTCCATCACGCCGTTACAGGCATCAATACATTTACCGCAACTAATGCACTCGTATTGCAAACCTTGGCGAATATCAATGCCTGTCGGGCACACCTGAACACACAAGGTACAATCCACACAATCACCTTGTTTGTTGTCGGTACTTTGCAGATGTTTACGCTTTGCGGAGCGCGGCTCACCTCGTTCTGTATCGTAAGAAATAACCAGAGTATCTTTATCAAACATTACAGATTGGAAGCGGGCATACGGGCACATGTAAATACACACTTGCTCACGCAGCCAACCTGCGTTCAGGTAAGTAAGTACTGACAAAATCATTACCCAAGCGACGGCACTCCATGATGCTTCCAGCGTAAACAGATCTATGGTTAATTCGCGGATGGGCGTAAAATAGCCCACAAAAGTCAAAGCCGTGATAAAGGCCACAGCAGCCCAAGAGGCATGCTTCAAAAACTTCAACAGAATTTTATGACCTGAAACCCCAGCTTTATCGAGCTTTCGGCGCGCATTACGGTCGCCTTCAATTTTGTTTTCCAGCCACATAAACACCCAGGACCAGGTGCTTTGAGGGCAGGCATAACCACACCAAATCCGTCCGGCAAAGGCGGTCACAGCAAACAAACCAAAGGCGCTGATCATCAAGGTAAAAGACAAGAGATACAGATCTTGCGGCCATAACGTCATGCCGAAAATCAGGAACTGGCGGTTGGTTAAATCCCACAATACCGCTTGATGGCCGTCCCACTGTAACCAAGCGCACCCAAAGAAAGCCAAAAAGCCTAGCCCAGCCACCAGCTTTCGCATTTTACTGTGGAAGCCATCGGTTGCTTTGACCTGAATTTTTTCTCGGGCTTTAACGTTGTCGTCCGGGTTTACGTAACCGACGTTATTGGGTTCTGAATCTATCTGCACCAATTCAATGTTATTGGTCATACTGCGTCTCTCTCATCATTTTCTATTACCGGCCGAAGAGTGTGTCCCTCTATTTAGGCCTGATTAGATCAACGCAACAGACATACCAACATCAAAAACACAAATAACTCATTGTTTTTCAACAACTTATATAATAAACACCCGAACAAGAACGAAATAAGAACACGATATATCGCCAATAAACGAGATATCGCGCCTACATTTCAAATCAATCAATACCTAAATAAGTGCGAGAGAAGCAACTCTCAATAAAGATACGATAAAGATAAAGAGGTTAAATAAGCAGCAAGCCAGCCATCAACCAGCAGGACGAACAATGCCCAGTTTCTTCATCTTGGATCTCAGCGTGCTCGGCGGCAGATCCAAAATCTCAGCAGCTCCACCTTTACCCGCAATCATCCAGCGCGTTGCACTCAAAACCGACAAAATGTGCTGCCGCTCA
>JBFHTA010000439.1:0-2342 GCA_041590855.1 Pseudomonadales bacterium | reverse complement strand
CAAGCCGCTTTATTGGCAGTTGCCAGTCGTGTCAGTTCACTCATTCGATTGCATCTACTTACGCGCTTTCCACCACAAAGCCGCTCCGGCTAAACCAAAAATCACACCCAAACCACCCAAAATATCGCTTAGTCGGGCACTGTTTTGATATCGGTGCAGTTCCTCTCTCAAAGGAGCTACCTGCGAAGCAACCGCCCGTTCGACCAATGCTTCCAGTTCCTCGGCAGACAAACCACGTTTGTTTTCAAGAACACTATTTTCAAGAACAATGTTTTCAAGAACAATGGTTTCAACAGGAATATCATCAAGAGCACTGTGGTTAATAGGGTTGGTATTAAGAGAGTTGCTATTTAGAGAATTACTATTAAGAGAACTACTATTAAGAGAGCGACCAGCACTCTTCTCTGTCGATCTCAAAGAATCTGCCTTCTGCGAGTCGACGGGTTTCGTGACCTGCCATTTTCCAATATGGCCATCTCGGGAATCCGCAACTACAGTAACCGAAACTTCCGACACCCCCTGGCTGATGAATCCACCTTGTTCATCGGTTTCAAGTTGCTGTAAAGGTTGCCCGTCTTCTGACTCTAAACGAACTAATGCCTGTTTTGCAGGTGCACCACCCACGAAATAGACACTGCCCTTAACGATATTCCCTTCGAAATAGGCAAACACTTTCAGTGCATGCGCTGCACTGATGGATGAAAAAGTTAAGGAAGCGGAAAAAACAAAGCAATAACCAAAGGTGGCTAACAATGATTTAACTGAATGACGCATTAAAGACGACCCTGTATGCAGGTATGAAAATCACAACCCTATGACTTAATTAATTGCGGCGACACCTTCATCAAAAACGAAAGAATCACCCCGGAAATTAGAGCTTCCACCACAATCAGCGGAAGATAGGTTGCCGCGATGATCTTACCTGAGACCTGGTATTCCTGGCCAGTCAGAATCAGGCTGAGATAAATAAGAATCGCCGTCATTAAGACTGACAGCCCACCCGCAACACTGCCTAGTAAACTGACGCGTTTCAGCGGGGCATTAACAATCATGGGACGAAAACACCAGCCCACCAGCAAAGCAGGCATAGCAATGTTAAAGGTGTTTACTCCTAAGGTCAGTAAGCCACCATGTCCGAAAAACAAGGTTTGCATTAACAAGGCCACCAGAATGGCCGGTAACGCAGTCCAGCCAAGCAATACGCCCATCACTCCGTTCAGAATGAGATGCACACTGCTTGGCCCGGCAGGCACACTGACCAACGAAGAAACAAAGAAGGCCGCTGCTAACACGGCAGCCGGCGGAATCTTATCAGAATCCAGTTTCTTCAAGGCAACGGCCAATAAAGCAGCAGACGCCGCTGCACCCGCCGCTAACACAGGTACGGATAAAATCCCGTCGGGTATGTGTGCCAAAATATCGTCCTATTTACTTCATGTCGCGAGTGCGAACCCAAATCAAGCCGCCCTCTTCCACTGGCACGCTCTTACCTTCCGGGTTCGTCATCGGTTGATCCGCTTCAACCAAGGCAGCAAAGCCCCACCAACCCGATTTTGGCATCACATAGCTGAATACCCCATTCGCATCGGCCTTAATCACCTGAGTGATATAGCTTTCATAAGGGGCAGTCACAGTGCCGTCGTTGCGCCATTCTACTTCGACTTCCGCAAATGGCACAGGCTTACCGTGTTTTTTTACAATGCCTTGAAATAAATTACCGGTCCACAAACCATAAGGACGGGTTAAAGGTTCAATTTCTACCGGTGCACCCACCAAGGCATCCCAGTTGGCTTCTCCGTTAAAGGCATCAACCACCACCTTGGTGTGATGCACGATCATCACGCCTTCGGCAGGTTCCCAGTACGGAGCAGGTTGAATGTAGAAAATGTGATCGCCCGGTTTCTTGAGCTGATAGTTCACTTGATAGGTCTGGGCTTCACCTGCGGCGGACGACAAGGAAAGCGACTTCAACAGGCTTTCACGACCGGAAGGCGTGATAACATCCAAGGTTTCAGGCATCGCCATATTCATGACCGGGCCTTGCTCCATCGGATGAGTAAAGGTTAAGTCAATCGTTAACGATGCGTCTTTGGCGGACTCAACTATGTCCGCGCTAGGAATAATTTCTTGAAAGTGGGCCTGAACAGCCGGAGACAACAAAGAAGAAACAAGGGCTAAAGACGTCAATGTCTTAGGAAATTGCATAGGTACCTCAAAGTGCAAGTGAACAGATCTATCCATACAGACAGGAATTGACCCATTCTACTTGCAAATGCCCTGCAGATACAGAAACAGATGCAGACAACCCTTCCCTAGTCATGGCTTAAAAGTGGCATAGCCAT
>JBFHTA010000438.1:0-2347 GCA_041590855.1 Pseudomonadales bacterium | reverse complement strand
GATCAATGAGTTAGACGCCCCTACGACTAATCGTCAAATTAACATCACACTTTTTCATATTTTGCGCCATAGCCCTGACCTCCAGGGCTTGTTTCGTTTCATAATGCTAGCTGTCACATAAATTTCATCTTATTGAAATAAGTTCTGCGCCGGTTCGAGCGATAACTGCGATGTTGGTTATGTTCGTCGTTCTCCCGTTACAAATTGAAGGCGCATTATGAAGATCAGAAACCTGACCGTGCTAAACACCAGTTGCCTGGCCGCCATTGCCATTGGTTTAGCCAGCCTGACTCACTTCGGCTTGGAAAGTATGAGCCAACAATTTGAAGACAACCGGGCCTATAATCAAATCACCGAATACTACCGGGTCAATGTGCGTTCGGTGATTGCCCGCTATCTTCGCAGTGGTGATGCGCTGCTACTGTCTGAGGCCGAATCCACCCTGTCCAACGCCATTGATCAAACCCACAACTATCAATCCCAATCCCAATCCCAATCCCAATCAACAGTGCACTCGGATAGTGAAAAAACTGAACTTCAAGCCGTGCAGGACACATCCCGCCAACTGCTCACTCTTCTGAAAACAGATGTTCGTGCAGCAGGCAAAATGTCCGGTAACATCGAGTTGCTGCTCGATCAAAACGAACGCGAAATTGCCGATAACCTGGATTCGTTGAAAGACTTGGCAGAGTCCAGTAGTGAGGCCTCCGGCCCGTTGTCCCGCCAATGGAGTAGCAACGCATCTGAAGCGCTCTATCAACTTATGCAGCTCAGCCTGTTACGTAATGCCTATTTTAATCAGCCCACAGAGCAAGCCTTCTCAGCGATCAAAGCCAAACTTGGCGACCTCGATGAGTTGGTAACTAAGTTAAGTGCCTTAGCTTTGCTGCCTAATGAATCGTCGGGCACAGACGATGAACTGGATTTCTTCGAAGACAGCGGGCAAGAAGACAACAAAAGCGAAGACTTGCGCAATGAGCTGAGTTATCTAATAAAGCGTTACCCTGACGAGCTGCTGCGAACCCAGCGCCAGCAGCAATCTATCCAACAAACGACAGAACAGGTAAACCACCTGTTGGAAGCCATCGATCACCAACTCGCGGCAGTATCGAAAGCCAACGAAACAGTTTTGTCAGACGGACTCACAGATTATGAAGCCAAGATGTTTATTCTTATCGCGTTCATTGTGTTAGTAGCCATTTTGGTGGACCAGATTCAACGCAGAGTCTCGGGACAGATTCAACAAATCACTCCCTACTTTAGTCAGTATTCCAGGGGCGACTTCACTCAGGACTTCACCATTAACGCGATGACCAGTGAAGTCCAAAGCCTGATTCGTTCGGGAGGCCGACTACGCCAATACATGATGGAGCTTTTGACTGGGATGCGGAATCAGGCCAGATCCTTGAACGAGTTGAGTCTACACATCAATGATACCTCCATGAACATTGATCAGCACAGTCAACAACAGTTGGAAGAAGCCACCAGCATTCACAGTGCCATGACCGACGTGAACCACAGTTTCCAGCAAGTGGCTCATAATGCTGCCCGCGCCGCAGAAGCCACCATGGCCGCCAACGAGTCCGTCAAACAAGGACAAGCACAATTCAAAACCATTGAAACCAATATCTCGGACATGGTCAGTGGTGTGACCCAAGCTGCCGGCACCATAGAGGCATTGCAATCTGAAACCTCCAATATTACCCAGGTGCTGACCGTCATTGAAAGCATTGCCGAACAAACCAACCTACTTGCGTTGAATGCCGCCATCGAAGCCGCTCGCGCAGGAGAGCATGGTCGGGGCTTCTCGGTGGTGGCCGATGAAGTTCGTCAACTGTCGGTCCGGACTTCCGAGTCCACCCAAGAGATCAAGCAAATCATCGCCAGCCTGCAAAACAGTGCAGCTGAGTCCGTCAGTATTATGCATCAGCAAGTGTCCAAAGCTGGCCAATCCCAACAAAGTGCTCTTAGCGCATCTGAAGCATTGCAAGGCATTGCCGAGGCCGTGAATACCATTCAGGACATCAACATTAACATTGCCTCGACCACCGAAGAACAGGCCGCCATTGTCACCCACATCAACCAGAACATAGGTAAAATTCGCAGCCTTTCCGAAGACACCGCACACGCCATTGCGACAACGCTGAACCAATCTCGACAGCTAACGTCGATATCCGATGGTATACAAAGCTCTATGGGACGCTTTCAGATCTAGGGAACATCTGAATAAGTCCCTCTCTGCTCAGGCCTATAAGAGAAATGTCTATTTGAGGCGCGGTTTTGAAGGCATAACGGGTTCGAGCCGAAGGGTTACGTCAAAAAGCCGCAACAAAAAAGAGGCATTCCT
>JBFHTA010000437.1:0-2352 GCA_041590855.1 Pseudomonadales bacterium | reverse complement strand
CAACCGATACGCAATTTCCAACACAAACGAAAAAGGGTAAAGCTCGCGCGTTTGCTGATCGTCGGTTAACCGATACACCGCTTCTTCTTTAGAAACGCTCACCAGCTCAAAGACTTTATCCCTGGCAAAGCCGTGTTGGCTCAGAGCATATTCTTTACCTTCGAATTGATAACGGCCGTATTTTAGTGCCCCGACAATGGGAAACAACACAGGCGCTTTGCGGGCCCAAAATTTCGGATCGGCCTGCCACAAATATTCCTGCCCTTGGGCATCCTTAATGCTTTGCAGTTCAGCCCCTTGATTGGAAATTGAAACGGTCAGATCGTCGTTGTGAAGTGAATGGATAGACGCATTCATTTGCCAGTTCCTTTGTGCAAAAAGTTCATTCTAACCTTCTGTCAAAGCACATCACAAAGAAAAAGCAAATCACATAAAAGATTCGTTAAGGCAAACGAAAAAGCGCCCGAATTGCTTCGGGCGCCGCACAGTTATCGAAAGTAAAAGGCTGGCTTTCATTTCGAGGCAACAAGGGTGACAAGCTTCTGTGAACGGACAATGACGCTAATAAGGCAAAGCTATGAAAGATTTATGAGTACAACCACTGATATAACGAGCAGATCATGCAACAAATAAATAATGCAACGCGTAAGCTATAAAAGAGAAGACAATGGATGATTTGAAGGAACTAATCCAAACCGTATCAATGTTTGAGATTCGGAGTATTCAATCTTTCTGACCAACACCCCTTTACGGGCTAAAGCATCAGCCAACTTGGCTGCGTTATTCGAGGACAACAACCAACTAATAAACAACCCTGAATTACATATTTTGGTTGCTTCATAAAGCTCCATCTGGGGTTTCAAGAACGCAGCCATGCTCTGGTTATTACGGGCAATGTTAAGCCTTGCTTGATGCTGCCACTCAGCATCTGTCAGCGCTTTTGATGCAATGAACTGAGCCGGGCCATTTACCTGCCATAAACCTGAGGCTTGTCCGAGCTGTGCCCTGATGCTCTGCGAAGCAAACACAAACCCTAACCTAAGCCCCGCCAACCCGAAGAACTTTCCGAACGAGCGAAGCACGATGACATTCTCAGGTAAGGCTCGATTTAATAGTGAGAGTTCAGGTGTAAGATCCATAAAAGCTTCATCTACGATCAAACACCCACCATTGGTTAATCGTGAGGCCCAATCCAACAAAACCTCGGGAGCTATCATCACACCTGTGGGGTTATTTGGGTTAATCACCACCAGATGCTGGCTGGTATTTTCCGCCAGTGCAGTTTCAATAAACTGAGATTGCTCTTCAATGGTTAAACTGGGATAAAAAGTCGTAGCATGCGTTACTTGCCAAGACTTCGAATGTTCTTGATAGCCTATTTTTGGTAGCAACACAGGAAGCGTTGGCAAGAGTGTGGGTAATGTCTGGATCGCAGACTGACTGCCGGACACAGCTACAAAGGCATCCGAACCATAATAAGAAGCAGCCGCCGATAAGAATTCCGGTTTCAAATAGGGTAGCTCAGTGAAAGCAGACAATGGAATCTCCCCTATAGGGTATGGCTCAGGGTTCATGCCGGTGGAGAGATCAAGCCACTGATCCAAAGGAATCCCATAATGCTCACTGGCGGCGATCAAGTTACCACCGTGGTCCGGATTAAAGGTGTCATTCCCCATGTGTAATACCTATATAAATTGCCCTCATGTGGCTTACACCCAGCTCGAAGCACTAATAATCACGATCACAACCATCCAAAGCACTAGCGTCTTGTTTACCAGATCACAGGCGTGAGTGATGGAGTCGGCACACGCACGCGTGGTCTCTTTTTCCTCCGGTCCTAACACCGGCTTTTGTTCAATGCGATTATGGTAAGACGCTGCGCCGCCCAAAGACACATTCAGAGCCCCGGCTCCCGACGCCATTACCGGCCCCGCATTCGGGCTTTTGCCGATATGCCCTTGTTGTTGCCAACAATCCAGTGCTTGTTTGGTATTCCCCATCAAAGCGTAACTTAATGCTGTGAGTCGGGCCGGGATGTAATTCAGCACATCATCCAAGCGAGCCGCTGCCCAACCAAAAGATAAAAAGCGTTCGTTCTTGTAGCCCCACATGGCATCTAAGGTATTACTGCACCGATACAAAACCACTCCAGGAATACCCATCAAACAGAACCAAAACACCGCTGCAAAGATAGCATCGGCACCGTTTTCCAGAACCGATTCAGTAGCCGCCTTGGCAACCTGAGTTTCATCGAGGTTGTCGGTATCCCGACTGACGATCCAACTGACGTAGGTTCGTGCCTGCTCCAGATTCCCCGCCTTTAAAGGGGTAACAATCTGTTGTGCGTGCTGT
>JBFHTA010000436.1:0-2356 GCA_041590855.1 Pseudomonadales bacterium | reverse complement strand
GACTGCGCGTTCTCGATCATTTTTGCCTAGCGCTGGCGGCCTCGGTAACGTTTTAAATTATCCGGCCTATCTGGAGGAGTTGAATGGGATTCTACCGGATGGCTTTTAGCAGATAAGGTTCGGTCTGAAAGGGATCGGCCTGACATGGCTCAAATAAGCATAGTGTGAACAGCGCTATGCTTATTTTGTTTCTGGCATTAGCGAGTGTTTAGATGGTTTCTGTATTGCGGGTGATGATGGGGTTAGTGTCGGTGTTCTTATGGACGCTGTGTTTGCCTGTGTCTGCAAAAGAATGGCTGGTGACGCCGGAACTCGATCTGCAGCAAGTGTTAGATCAAACCGAAGCGGGTGATCAGGTGGTGCTTGGTTCCGGGGTGTATCACGGAAATTTTGAGATCAAAACCAGCATTAGCTTAACCGGAAATGAATCGGCCGTGATTGATGCCCAGGGCCAAGGGCATGCGGTTCGTCTGTATGCCGAAAATATTACTCTCAGAAATTTAACCATTCAGAACTGGGGGGAAGACTTAACTGATCAGAACTCAGGGATTTATTCTGAGCGCAATTCCAACGGGCTTGTGATTGAGAATAACTACTTGGAAGGCAGTGGCTTCGGGATTTGGTTGCAACGAGGCAGCGACTGCCAAGTGCTCAATAACCGGGTGGTGGGAAATCCGACATTGCGTTCAGCGGATCGGGGCAATGGTATTCAGTTGTCCAGTATGAAGAACAGCCTTGTGATGGGGAATGAAGTCAGCAAAACCCGTGACGGGCTCTACGTGATCAACAGTCAAAACAATGTTTTGGAAGAGAACGTCATGCACGATCTGCGCTATGGCATTCATTACATGTATTCCTACAGCAATCAAATTTTAAATAACTATGCGTATCGGACTCGTGCCGGTTACGCGATGATGAACTCCCGTCATTTAGAAATCCGAGGCAACGTCACTGAAGACAGTGAAGACTATGGCTTCCTGCTGAACTACATCATTTATTCCACCATCGACAGTAACGTGATCAAGCGGGTCTGGACTAAGCCTGAGAATAAGGTATTAGGTCGGGATGGTAAGGCTTTATTTATCTATAACTCCGGTTACAACACCATCAGCAATAATTTCATCGAACGGGCCGAGATCGGGATTCATCTCACAGCGGGTTCCGAGAACGTGAAAGTGTTTGGTAACAGTTTTATCGAGAATCCCATTCAGGTGAAGTATGTCTCCAATCGTCAACAAGAGTGGAGCTTGGATGGGCAGGGTAATTATTGGAGCAACTATCGTGGTTGGGATATGGATGGCAACGGTTTTGGCGATGTCCCTTTTGAACCGAATGACAGTGTGGATAAGTTATTTTGGAAGTATCCGGAAGCCAAGATGTTGATGGACAGCCCGGCGGTATTGTTACTGCGCTGGGTGCAACGGCAATTCCCGGTATTAAAGTCGACCGGGGTACAAGATTCTCATCCGATGATGGAACCCAGAGACCTTACTTTTTCGAAACCCGTCCAAGCTCAAACCGAATTGATAGGAGACCGCCGATGAGCGATGTAATCGTAGATCTTCAGCAGGTCAGTAAGTATTACCGTGGTGTAAAGGCGTTGCATCCACTCGATTTATCAATTGCAGCGGGTGAAGCACTTGGTTTGTTTGGCCATAACGGTGCTGGTAAGAGCACTTTGATGAAGGTGATCTTGGGTGTGCTGGCGCCGACCACAGGTGATATTAAAGTATTGGGGCATAACCCTCGTTCAAATGGGGCCCATGAATATCGCCGCCAATTTGGCTACTTACCGGAAAACGTCAGTTTTTATGACCAGCTGACCGGCCGGGAAGTATTAAATTATTTCGCCAAACTCAAAGGTCATTCGAAAGCACACGCAGAAAGCTTATTGGAAGAGGTAAACCTGGCACCTGCAGCCGACCGCCAGGTAAAGACGTATTCAAAAGGCATGCGTCAACGGTTGGGATTAGCTCAGGCATTTTTAGGAAGCCCGAAACTGTTGATTTTGGATGAACCGACGGTGGGGCTTGATCCGGTGGCGACCAGCGAATTTTATCAGATGGTGGATCGCTTAAAGACTGAAGGGTGTGCGGTGATTCTGTGCTCTCATGTACTGCCTGGCATTGAAGGGCACATTGATCGTGCGATGATTCTCAGTAAAGGGCGAAAATTGGCGTTGGGCTCATTGGATGAACTTCGGGCGGAAGCGGCGTTACCGACTGAAATCATGGTGTCAGGTATGGCCGAGGCTGACATTAAAACGCTGTTGAACGGTCAATTGACGGCATCGCAATGGTTACCTCAAGACGCAGGTCGAGAGCGTTTTACCATTACCTCGGATCACAAGTTGGCG
>JBFHTA010000435.1:0-2381 GCA_041590855.1 Pseudomonadales bacterium | reverse complement strand
TACCTACGGTAGTTGAGAGCTGACTATGTTCATCGGAGAAGTGGCAAAACAAACGGGATTAAGCATCAAAGCCATTCGCTTGTATGAAGAAATGGGCTTGATCAGGACGCCGAAACGGCAAGGGCGTTATCGTGTTTATAACGCTAAGGATGTAGAAGTTCTTAGCCTGATCTTTGAGGCCAAACAGCTGGGGGTAACCTTGGCCCGTCTAAAAAGTGTCATTGTTTACCAAAACGGCGATGTCGACTGGGACCGAATCCGACGGTTTTTGTTGGAGGTTAAAGCGGACTTCCAGCAGCAAGTAGCGGACATTCAACGTAATATTGAACAGGTCGATCGCTGTTTGAACACACTCAATGAATGCCCGCTTAACGCATCGCTTTCCTCTTAGTAGAAGATTGACACTGAACGCTTGACTCTGCCCCATAGGGGAGACAATACACTCTTCATCTCGAATGTTTCTAACGTGCCTGTATGGGCAAGAGGAGAAGAGATGAAGAAGATCGTTTTAATCAATGCCAACCCGAAAACCGACAGCTTTTGTAAGTCCGTAGCCGATACGTATCAGGCTATGGTGGAGCACTCATCCAGTGTTCGTCGGTTCAATCTTTCCCAGATGACCTTTAACCCCAGTCTGGATGTCGGCTACGATGCCATACAGCCATTGGAACCATGTTTGGTGGAGTTTCAGGAATCCCTCTTTTGGGCGGATCACCTGGTGGTGGTTTCGCCCATCTGGTGGGGCAATGTGCCTGCAAAGTTCAAAGGGTTGATTGATCGAACCTTCTTGCCGGGGGTGACGTTTAAATTTGAAGCCGATAACCCGCAGCCTGTTCCTTTGTTGGTGGGTAAGACTGCGCATCTGATTTTAACGATGGATGCCCCACAGGACCTGCTGACGCAACAAGCCGAACCTGTGATTGAACATCTGGATCGATATACTTTGAAGTTTTGCGGCATTGAAACAGAGCAGGTAACTTTGTTCGGCTCGGTTGTGATGTCCACCGATCAGCAACGAGAGGGGTGGTTGGCTCAGGTAGCGGCTGAGGCCAATGAGAGTTACCCTCGGATTGCTTAAACTAACATAATAAAAACGCTCCCAACACGGGGCGACTATGAATACTACAGGGGAAAGAAGATGAGTGACAGTTGGGACGATTACGCCGATGAGTGGGAGAGCAATCCGGATGTTATTTCGTATGCCGAACACGCCTTTAATTCGCTAACAAACAGTGTCACTTTGTCAGGTAAACGGGTGCTGGACTTTGGCTGCGGTACGGGCTTGCTCACAGAGAAGCTCAGCAGAACTGCAAATGAGGTGGTGGCACTTGATCCGTCGCAAAAGATGATCGACGTTTTGGCGTGCAAAGGGCTGGATAGGGTCATCACCGTAGCGTCTGAACTGACACTGGAAATGGTGAGCACTCATCCGTCTTTTCAATCTCCCTTTGATTTGATTGTGGCGTCTTCGGCCTTGGCTTTTGTTCCTGAGTTTGAAGAAACTCTGTCTTTGTTACATTCGTTGTTAGCTCCGCAGGGGCAATTGGTGCAATGGGATTGGCTAAAAAACGACGCAGATACGGGGATGGGGTTCAGTGAAACCGAGCTATTAAACGCATATCAGGCTCAGGGGTTTGCGGATGTTATTGTGTCAGTGCCATTCTCAATGAGTTCTCCCAAGGGCACTATGTCAGTGGTGATGGGCGTAGCGGCTAAGTAGTAATCAGGTTTTACATTATCGATGGATGATCTCTGATCGTAATGGTGCAAGGCGTGCCAGTAATCGGTTCTGGACGGGGTAGGGGATCTCCGTCGCTTCCATCGCGTCGATCAACAATTCCACCAAACGATTAAAGTCCGCTTCGCTGATGCTCATGCCGGTATGAATGTCGATCATGCTGTCGCCCGTGTATTGGCAGGGACCATCGGAGAGGTCGCAGATGTGTTGAATAAACTGGCTGCGAAATCGCTCCACATTGGCTTGGGCGAAAAACGGGAAGATACGCTCGTCGTAAGCGATCTGTTCTATGAAGTTATCCACCAAGCGCTCCAATCCGGATTCGCCGCCCAATTGCTGATAGAGGCTGGTGGATGACTTATTTATAGTCGAATCGTTTGCTATTGAATGACTTGTGGTTGAATGATTTGTGGTTGAATGACGTATGGATGAACGCTCCGGCTGGGCACTGCATCCTAAAATGCTGCTCAGAAAACACAGTAGAATAATCCGACGACAAGTGTTCATATTATAGATTTCCCATCAGCGAGAGATACCAGCCGGTTTGATCTTCAACCGTTGCTATGGTGCCCAGGTCGAGGTAAGCGGCGGTCACGCTAACGTGTTTATTGGGAAACCAGGCCATAAAGAGGGATTGCCAGTC
>JBFHTA010000434.1:0-2388 GCA_041590855.1 Pseudomonadales bacterium | reverse complement strand
TTAACCCACTTTTTTCTGAACATCACCACGCTGCGCACAATGCAACATATCATCCCGATAAGCAAACCAATCGTCTGCGTAATCACAGTCCTGATACTCTTCGAAATACGGGCCGCCTGTTGTGTAATGAACAAGCTTGGCATCTTCACGGTATTTGTCGTAGCCCACAAGGTGGTTCCACTCATTCGTGATTTCGCCAATCTGCTCGTCCGATTCCAACCACTTAAACTGGTGAAGCTGCAAACCGGAAGCGGTATTTACATAGTCCGGTGTCAGTGCCTTACATTTTTTGCAGTTAAAGAGCATCACGCTGGACCAGTTCTTTTTCTCATATTTGGTTTGTACAGCCCCCAGAAATTTTACATTTTCCTCTGGCTGATGATCATGCTTCACTACCTGAACGGCATATCGGTCGTCTCGTTGATCCCAAAGCTCTTTGATGTCTGCTTTCACTAACATGTCGCAATCCATAAAGATCGCCCAACCTTCGTAATCGCAAAGATAAGGCACCAGAAAACGCGAAAAAGAAAACTCCGTAGACTGCAAGGCATTGCGCTCACGGTTAAACACACCGCCCAACTGACTAAGTCGAACCGGAATGATTGCCACTGGTACCGAAGAGTTACTTTGAATACTGTGAGACAGAACATTAAATGAAACTGCTTCCGATTGATCGTAACCAACAAATACTTTAATCATGACAAGTTACCCGTTCTACTGCCTGTAAACTGCAGCGTTGATGAATGATTAACTTAGATATCGGCACGACCCGACAAATCCTTTAGTAAATTTCCGTTCATTATTCGAACAATTTTAGTTGCATAGTTGGGGTCAGTTGCATAACCGGCATTTTGAAGCTCAGACAAATACGTTTGAGCATCCTCAGCTTGTTGCAACGCGGATTGGTAGTGATCCCGACTTTGCAAGAAACTGGTGTAATCCAGCATACTCTCAACGTAAGAACCATACGCTCGGAATTCAGCCTGTTCTTTACGAGCAATCCCGCCTTCAAACTCCGTGGTTTCAGTACGAACCCTATCACCTTTCCAACTGGCATCCGCCTTAATGCCAAACAGGTTGAAGGAAGGTTCACCGTTCGCCGCTTGCGGCACTTTTTTGCCCCAACCGGTTTCTAATGCCGCTTGTGCCAAAATGGCCTTTGGATCAGCATTCAGTTTTCTCGCCGCCACCTGAGCAACCGGCCAAAGTGTCGCCACAAACTCTTCAGGCGAATCAAAGGTATCCCGTTTCGCTCTTGCATTTGATAACCCGGCTTTAAGTGCCGCTTCGTCTTCTGCGTACATTTGAATATTCTGCCGATCCATGTACGCCTTGACAGCATTCGTAATGCGTTGAGCTTGCGGCGAATCCGGAGAGCCATACCAGGCTTCCTGATTTTTGAAGGGTAACCCCGTAACCGAATCCAGCTTAATGCCTGGCATCTGATCCCTTTCAGAAAGAGAGGCATCCGTGCCCAAAGCATCCCTAATCTGGCCTTCCAAGCCAGCGCTCTCCATGGCAAACGGTTGATCACCCTGTCTTCTGGATAAGTTAGATAACTCTGGAATCTGTTGCGTTAGCTGACGTACCAGGGCATCGGCAATACCAATACCCTGCCCTTCGGACAGGTGCATGGATAATTGCTGATCGTACATATCCCGATACATCTTCATTTCGGAACTGTTGAGCGGATTGTCTTCCTCAAAGGTTGCATTGGCATCCCGCATGGATTTCAACATCATACCGACAAACATACTTTCAAACTGCTTGGCGATGTTCTTGATCGCATCCAGTTTGCCTTCATCAGACTCACGGGATTTAGCCTTCAGGTTTTGAAGGCTGTTCAAGTCGTGGTAATTGCCCAGAGTCGAGGTATCAAAGTTTGATTTCATACGCCCCTCCCTAAAGCACGATCAAATCGGCTTTTAATGCACCAGCCGTTTTCATGGCTTCAAGAATGGCAATCAAATCCGACGGTGACGCCCCCACCTGATTCACAGCAGATACGATCTCTTGTAAGGAAGTCGCCCCATTGAACTGGAACATAGGATTAATGGCTTCCTGGGCATTCAACTCGGTACGAGGTGTCACCACAGTTTCACCTTGCCCTAACGCATTGGGCTGATTCACATCGAAGTTTTCGTTGATGCTGACCGTTAAACTGCCATGAGTAATTGCCACAGGATCAACTTTTACATGCTGCCCGACCACAATAGTTCCGGTCCGGCTGTTAATGACCACTTTGGCTCTGTCCTCTCCCGGATCAACTTCCAGATTTTCCAGCATCGACATAAAAGACACGCGCTGAGACGGATCGCGAGGTGCAGTCACGCGAATAGAGGTACTGTCCATCGCCGAAGCCATGCCTTTGCCCAACAATTGATTGAT
>JBFHTA010000433.1:0-2415 GCA_041590855.1 Pseudomonadales bacterium | reverse complement strand
GAGATTAAAAAGAAATACATGGCGGGTTATTAATCACCTTCATGGATTATCCAGCATAATAAAAAAGCCCGCGTTGATCGCTTAAAAGAGAAAATCAGCGCGGGCTTTTTTGATTGAGGATTGCCAGATAGTGTATTACAGCTTGGCAAATGCCTTTTCAGCGGCATCCAGCGTTTTCTGGATGGCTTGCTCATCATGCGCGGCTGATACAAACCCTGCTTCATACGCAGATGGTGCCAGGTACACGCCTTCTTCCAACATCAAGTGGAAGAATTTCTGGAAGCGGTCCAGATCACACGCTGTGGCTTGGGCGAAACTGGTTACTTTTTGCTGATCAGTAAAGAACAGACCGAACATGGCTCCCACTTGTGAGGTCGTGAACGGAATGCCTGCTTTGTCTGCACGCTCCTGTAGACCTTTAACAAGCGTGGTGGTTTTTTCTGTCAAAGTTTCAAAGAAACCAGGCTGAGAAATTTCGTTCAGAACTGCCAGACCAGCCGTCATAGCTACCGGGTTGCCCGACAAGGTTCCTGCCTGATAAACCGGACCAGTTGGTGCGATGTAGTCCATGATCTCGGCTTTACCGCCAAAAGCACCTACAGGCATGCCGCCGCCAATAACTTTACCAAGCGTGGTAAGGTCCGGGGTGATGTTGTATACGGATTGGGCACAGCCTAATGCAGTACGGAAACCAGTCATCACTTCGTCAAAAATTAATACCACGCCGTGTTGATCACAAAGTGCGCGAAGCCCTTCGAGGAAGCCTTCCACCGGAGGGATGCAGTTCATGTTGCCAGCCACCGGTTCGATGATGATACAGGCCACCTGATCTCCAATCTCTTTCAGGGTGTCTTCTACCTGGCTTAGGTTGTTGTATTCCAGTGTCACTGTGTGTTTTGCCAGGTCATCCGGAATTCCAGGAGAACTCGGCACGCCAAGTGTTAGCGCGCCAGAACCTGCTTTAACCAGCAATGAGTCTGCATGGCCGTGATAACAGCCTTCGAACTTGATCAGTTTGTCCCGGCCTGTGTAGCCACGTGCAAGGCGAATGGCGCTCATGGTTGCTTCTGTTCCTGAACTTACCATACGAACTTTTTCAATGGATGGAATCAGTGCGCACACTTTTTCAGCAACTTCAATTTCAATGGCGGTAGGTGCACCGAAGCTCAGGCCTTTGTCTACCTGCGCGTGGATGGCTTCCAACACTTTGGGATGTCCGTGACCAAGAATCATAGGCCCCCAAGATCCGATGTAATCCACATAGGAATTCCCATCTTCATCGATGATGTAAGCGCCTTTGCCTTCTTTAAAGAATACCGGAGTGCCGCCCACGCCTTTAAATGCGCGAACCGGTGAGTTAACACCACCAGGAATGACTTTAGAGGCCGTGTCAAAAAGTTCTTGGGAACGAGTCATGAAATACCCTTTTCGTGCTGAAATGTGTTCTTAGGTCACTTACCCGCTAGAGGGTGCTGATTGAATGTGGTGACCAGTGTTTTAGCTGCTTGCCGGACATCGGTTTGTCCGAAGATCGCGTCAATGACTGCAATGGCATCGGCGCCAGCGTTAAGTAATGGGGACATATTATGCGCGTTTATTCCGCCAATCGCGACTATCGGTATCGATAATTGTTGCTTTGCCTCAATAAGGCGATCGATTTCTGCAGGTTTGGCCTGGGGTTTGGTTTTTGACGGATAAAAGCGGCCAAGGGCGATGTAGTCTGCTCCTTGTTGTTCAGCGATCAATGCCAGGGTTGGATCATTATGGCAGGTGATACCAACAATGGCATCCGAGGGTAAAAGATGACGGGCGAGCGCCGCAGTACCGTCGGTCTGACCGAGATGAACACCGTCTGCTCCGGAAGCAATCATTAAGTCGACGGAATCGTTAATAATGGATATCGCTTGGTATTGCTGGCATAGCGCATGAATGGCTTTGGCCCGAGCCAGTTGCACGCTGGGTGTCGCAGATTTATCCCGGTACTGAATGATGCGAACCCCTTGGCTAAGTGCGCAATCGACAGCATCTAACAGCGCTCGTTCGGAGGTTAACAAGTTGGGGTCTGTGATGGCGTAAATACCGGAAATATCTGGGCTGCTCATACGATCTATACGGTGCTTCTCAGGTGCTGAATGGTTGCTACATCGATGATGTTTTAATTGGGTAGTCCCACCGATGCTGTGATTATTAATTCGACAGTGCGAATCACTAGCATGCGTTAAATGGCGCTTTATCACAAGTAAGGGTGGGAGACCCGGTTAGGTTCGCGTTGCTAAGGCGTCGGGGGCGTGATGGGCAAGCGATTAGGAATTCGCTGTCCATCACCAATGGCGTAACTGCTTTCCAACGTTTTAATTGCTAGCGTTTGGGCTTGTTCCACTGCTTCGATTAACGGAATGCCATGGGCCAACAGTC
>JBFHTA010000432.1:0-2421 GCA_041590855.1 Pseudomonadales bacterium | reverse complement strand
CCTGCCTCGGTTTTTTATTGGCGTTAACAGAGGGGCTAATAATTCTCGTCTGTTAATGATGCTCGTGTGCCAATGAGCTTCGTGAGTGACAGATCTTACGCCCTACAGCGACCTGGCCATCGCTTTGAAGGAGGAACTAAATGACCATATTTCGCTCTTTTCTACTCTTGGCTTTGTGGGTGGTATTGAGCAATTCAGGGTATGCAGCGTTACCGCAGGTTATGCCAGATGGAAAGCCCTTTCCATCACTCGCACCTATGATCAAGCAGGTGCATCCGGCGGTAGTGAATATCTCAACGTTTTCCACCCAGCAGCACAGTTATAACCCCTTATTGAACGACCCTTTTTTCCGGCACTTTTTCAACATTCCGGATCAGCGTCGGTTCCAGGCACAACCTAAAAAGCGACAGCAAAGTGCGGGCTCCGGGGTGATTGTAGACGCCGAGGACGGCATCGTGATGACGAACTATCACGTCATTAAAGAAGCGGATGAAGTCCAGGTGTCACTGGCGGATGGTCGCAGCTTTGAAGCCAAGATACTTGGTGTAGATGCGGATCTGGACATCGCCATACTGGAGGTAGATGGCAAGGATTTGGTGGATGTCACCATTGCAGATTCTGATGTTCTGGAAGTGGGCGATTTTGTGGTCGCTATAGGAAACCCGTTCGGGTTGGGGCAAACCGTGACTACCGGCGTGGTCAGTGCCCTTGGAAGAACCGGATTGGGTATTGAAGGGTATGAGAACTTTATTCAGACGGATGCATCGATTAACCCGGGAAACTCAGGCGGTGCTCTCGTGAATTTGGCCGGGGAACTGGTGGGTATTAATACCGCGATCATTGCACCTTCAGGGGGGAATGTCGGCATTGGGTTTGCAATTCCTTCCAATATGGCCAAAGCCAGTATGGAGCAAATTCTGGAACATGGGGAAGTCAAACGTGGTCAAATTGGTATTGGCATTCAAGACATTACGCCCGATTTACGCAAAGCCTTTGCTCTGGAAAATGGGCAGGGGGGTGTTTTGATTACTAACGTTGTGAGAGGTTCTCCCGCAGAGGATGCAGGTCTTGAGGCCGGAGATATTGTGATTGAAGTTGACGGGCAACCAACCCGCTCAACGGGACAACTACGTAGTCAAATTGGTATGAGAACCGTGGGCGATTATACCAAGTTAACCATCATCCGGGATGGCGAAATCGAACGGAGAAAAGTGAAAGTCGGAAAACCGGAAACCTTTGCCCAGCTGGATGGCACCTTGCATGACTTACTTGAAGGGGTGCAGTTGGAAGAAGAACCGAATGGAAAAGGCATTCTGGTTGCTCATATCGCTCCTAACTCATCCGCTGCTTACAGTGGCCTTCGACCAGGAGACATTATAGTCGCTGTGAATAAGCGCAGAGTGTATGACATTCCGTCATTAAGTAAGGCATTGTCGCTGAGTAAATCATCTATATTGATGCAAGTGAACCGGCGTGGTGGCTCCTTATTTATCGTAATCCGATGATGATACCTAGCACAGCGGTTACCTGAACCTAGCCGCTGTGCTGTTTATCTATGATTGAATGAGCTCTTCAGCCAAGTTCTTGCAGCTTGGCGTATTAACTCGATACGAACGTTTTGTCTGACCATATTCATTACTACTTCATCAATCCCTGAAACACGCTTTAAGGCTTCTCGGTCTTCTTTGGTTTTAAGTGAAATACGAACCGTAGAGTCTCCGACCCTGCGATTATAAAAGAAGGTTCTATCGCGAATGATAGTGTAAGGAACGTGAACGCCCATGTGTGTCACCGTGACTAAACGTTAGCAGTAGGTGTGCACAAATGTGTTCCGTTTTGTGTTCCATTTGCTGATTTTTAAGGTGTCTCTCAAAGAAAGTCCTTAAAAATCAACAGCTAGAACGGTATTGGTGGCAATTATCAATATGAAAAAGCGTTCGAGAGTTGCTCAGCCGGTGTTGTCTGGTGATAGCTATCTCTTGCTGTTTCAGGGCTTTCCAAGTCTGGGAGTTAGCCTTCCATGAAGTAACTGATGATGTCCATTTCCTTGTGGGGGATGCCGATGATATCGATAGCGTTGCTGCCAACCAGATAGAAGATCACGTGTTGTCCTTCAGGAAAACTATGGTAGCCCTCGTAGATATCTGTGCGGTGCTTGCCCACTTGTGGATTTTCAGCAAGCCAGTGGAAGCGAGCGTCAATGCTCTTCAGGTGACGGTTTCGTTGATCCTTGCCCCATGTTTGCTCGGTGTAACGACCGATATTTTTTAGATCGTCGCGGGCTCTCGGGGTAACTCTGACCTGTCTGCTCGTTTTCTTTGTCATCAGGACTCGGCGTCCAGGTCATTGATGAGTGAATCCATTGAGAAGTTATCAACAAATTCGCCGTTGCTTGCCTGGGTAGCCCCTTCGGCTAAGTGT
>JBFHTA010000431.1:0-2427 GCA_041590855.1 Pseudomonadales bacterium | reverse complement strand
CTGAACTGGCTCGCCACGCAACCCAGCCACCGAGGCCGAAGGCTCAGTGGATGCTTCAATCTCAGGCTTTTTTAATTGGTCACTTCCCTTTGACGCGGGTTCATCATAGTCAAAGGGCGGAGGATCAATCGGAGGTGCCTCAGTTGCCGGAGCTTCGTTGATAGCAGAGCTACCAGCGCCAATACCCTCGGCTGCGTTGACCTTGTCTTCAACCATACTATTCGCAGGCACGCTATTCGCAGGCGTTTCCGAGGTAAGCTGCCCAGCGTCAGCAACGGGAGCAGAAGATGCTGCTTCAGCATTGGAACCGTTAGTAGGCGCTGAATTCGATTGCTGTGCGTTCGGCTGACCATTGGGCAAAGTCGCTCCAGGAATCGGTAACGACTGACCTGGACGCTTGATCTGGAACGCCAACATACGTAGCAACGTCATCTCAAGCGCTGCACGCTGGTCTGCGGCAGCCGCCATGTCTTTTCTGGAAGCCAAGGCAATTTGATAAAATAAATGCACATCGTGTGGCTGAATGGCTTGCGCCATACCCAAGATGTAGTCCTGATCACCTTGGCTATTATCAATCGCGCCAGGAACCATCTGCCCGACAGCGATACGGTGCAGCACAGCAATCAGCTCATCCAGAATACCGGCAAAGTCCGGCGCATGATCAGACGCACGAGCGACCTCATCAAGCACCATGGCTGCATCCTGTTTTGCCAAAGCTTCCAATACATGAAGTACATAGGCTCTGTCTACGGTGCCCAGCATGTTGCGGACATCGCTTTCCATCACCGATTCATTACCAAAGGCAATCGATTGATCGGTCAGGCTAAGCGCGTCACGCATACTGCCGTCCGCCGCTTTTGCCAATAGCCAAAGCGCGGGTTCTTCAAAAGGCACCTTTTCCTGATCTAACACGTATTTCAAATGATTGACGATACGCTCAGGCGACATATTTTTAAGGTTGAACTGCAAACAGCGCGACAGAACGGTGACAGGCAATTTTTGCGGATCAGTAGTCGCCAACAGGAACTTCACATGCTCGGGCGGTTCTTCCAGGGTTTTCAGCAGTGCGTTAAAACTGCTGGTACTGAGCATGTGCACCTCATCGATGATGTACACTTTAAAGCGACCACGACTCGGCGAATATTGGACGTTTTCCAGAAGTTCTCTCGTGTCTTCTACCTTAGTGCGCGAGGCAGCATCCACCTCAATTAAATCAACAAAGCGACCTTCGGTAATTTCAACACAGGCAGAGCATTGACCACACGGATTTGGCCCGACGCCCTGCTCGCAATTCAGGCTTTTGGCAAAGATACGAGCTACGGTGGTTTTACCCACCCCACGAGTACCGGTGAACAGATAAGCATGATGCAATCGATCATGGCTGAGCGCATTGGTCAGCGCTTTAAGAACATGCTCTTGACCAACCATTTCCGTGAAGGTCTGTGGACGCCAGCGTCGTGCTAGAACGTGGTAACTCATGAAGGGTCTCTGGAACAACAAAAATAAGTGGCTATGCTATCGAACAATGCACTATAAACTCAAGTAAGTTCGTGAAAAGCATGCAGCTTCAGAATTTCCCCTTTGGGCAACATCCTCATTTAGAGGATCAAAGCGCGCACCTGCCAAGAATGCCTTGTGTGTTCTTGCTACTGCTGACGGGTTTGTTATTGACCTCACCTTGTCATGCCATCCGGGGTGGCCATGCGCTTTCCGAGCTGTCAGAGTCACCTCTTAACATACTCAGTGACCCTCAGCAGATACAACTCAGGATGTTATCTCGACTAGTGGTGTCTATTCAGAAACAGCCCCATCATCTTGCAGATACAGAGCACGATAACAGTGACGACAATAGCCATATCCACAAGCACGTCCATTCGTACGTCCACAAGTGCAGCGGCATTATCATAAACAACCACTGGATCATTACCGCCGCACATTGCTTTGATGACAAGGATTATCAGATCAAAGTTTTCAGTGCCCATAACGAGCTTGCTGTCATCGCCATCGGGCTTCATCACAACTATCAACGCCAGGATCTGATCGACGAATATTGGAAGTTTCTATACGACGTTTCCATTGAGAATGACTACGCCTTAATCCGAATATCAGTCCCTCCCGCACTCAAGACATTGCAAGACTCCCTAACAATACAATTACCCACAGATTCGGAGCCAGCACAGGAACACACATCCCTCTACGTGATGGGCTTTGGCCAAACCGCGAATATTTTCGGAATGGGCGAAGGCGAAGGTCAATTACGTATTTCAGGCCCTCTTAAATCGCGTGCAATCAGCCCGAACCGTATCGAAATTCGCGACAATGTAATGGGCGCATGTCAAGGTGATTCCGCCTGAATTCAGATAATAAGTGCAACACTCATGGTTGAACTGGTGAGGAGAGACTAACTGCCTGTTGGTGGTAAGCTTT
>JBFHTA010000430.1:0-2437 GCA_041590855.1 Pseudomonadales bacterium | reverse complement strand
ATTTCAGCCATGTCCGACGGTGACGCCTTAACCACTAAAGCGTTCATATCTTTATCGGCAATGATATTGGCTTTTTGCTGGCCTTTATTTTCTTTGCCAGAAGCGCCTTCCGTTACCAGACCTTTTAGGGTTTCTGCCACTTTTTCAGCATCGGCATGTTTAAGGTAAATAACACGAGCGGAACCGTCCTGCTTAACCGGTTGATCCAAGCGACTGACTAAGGCCACAATCCGCTGACGTGCAGATTTCTCGCCTTTGACGATTAAGCGGTTGCTTCGCTCATCCGCCACAACAGAAATGGTGGAGTTCTTAGCTTTACTGACATCCGGAATCAGTTTTTCCAGAATGCCTTTTAAATCCCCAACCCAGGCATGCTCTAGCTGAACCACTTCCAGCTCTTCACTTTCCGAGCTGTCGAGGTTTTTAATAATCGCCATCATACGTTCAATGTTGGATACATGATCACTGATGATCAGGGAGTTCGCAGAAGCAACGCCGGCAAGGTGACCGTATTTTGCAACCATAGGACGAAGAATAGGCACCAACTCAATTGCACTGGTATTGGTTACCTTAATAACGCGGGTAACTACTTCTTCACCCTTCTTAAGTCGCTTACCATCAAACGCCGCCCCTTCTTGCTTAACTTCGTTCTGCTGAATAACTTTCACTACATGACCACTTTCCACAGCGGTATAGCCATGCACCTGAAGCACAGACAAAAATAGCTGATAGACTTCATCGGTCGGTAATGCAGTGTTTGAAACCACTGTCACCTTACCCTTCACTCGCGGATCAACCACAAAGGTTTTTCCGGTAATATCAGCGATCTGACTTACCAACACCCGGATGTCAGCCTCTTTAAGATTTACTTTCCATGTATCTTGCTCTGCTGCCCATACATGAGACGAAATAGCGCAAGACATAACCAACATCATTGCAGCTATCCATCGACTTATTGGAGTAAACATCTTCACACTCATACCTTAACTCATTGCATCTCTGGCAGTTTCATCACTCGTTATTTTAGAGGGACGGTAATTTCAAACTGGCGAGAACCACGTTCAATTAAAATGCTCGCCTGACCTTGTTCAAAAACTTCATCCAGGTACTCACCATCGGACGAAACATCGCCGACATCAATACCATTTACTGATCGGATAATGTCACCTTTCTGAATCCCGTAACGCTCCATCATCGGATTATGACCGGAAAACCGATATCCCATAGCCTGATCTTTGTTCACTGGTTCAAACCCGACAGCCCCCAAGGCACTCAAAGGGTTTTGTTTCCACTGCTTCTTAGCCGCACTGGCAAATTGATCCACGGTATTAATTTTATTCGCCGGTACAGGCTTGGCCGTTTCTTTTGGCGCTTGAGTTGCCACTTCCAGCAGGTTCTCTGCGTCATCAAAATACAGAGCTTCCAATCGACCATTACGGTTCAAAATTACTCGATCTGCATGAACCTGTTCTAACTTCACACCATTCTGTATGGTATCGCCTACATGATAGAAGTCTGCATCTGGTTTGCCATGTTCAGAGATAATAGCGGTGGAAGAAGATTCATTCTGCCCAACAAACACACCTAACAATCGCAGTCTTAAGCGGGTTTTAGGTGCATCAACCACCGTAGGCTGTTCCGTCACAGCCTCTTTAGGGGCATCGCCAAACAGCAAAGTACTCACAATACTGATCGAGTTTTGCGCACTGTTATTTGCATTAGCACGATCACTCATAGCAGTGGTCGGAGACGCCGACACATTAGGTAACGGTTCCGGAGAAACAAGCATCCATACAGCCTGGGCAGCAATATTGGCAAGCCAAATACAAAACACCAAGGTCAAGCCCACTTTCGCTTTATGCGTAAGCTTCAGAATTTTTTCAGGGGTCACACTTGTTAACATCTACCGAACCACACCCATCACTGTTACCAGAGTTTCTCACGAACCTGAAAAATCACATCGTCAGGCTGTTGATTCCCAATCCAGGTCTGACCGACCAAATCAACACTACGCTTACGAATCTTGACACCTGCCCATCCCTGATTCAATACAAACAACGACGCTAAGGAAGAACCATCCGCTGCGGACAGTACATTCAGCTCTGCACCTTTGTCGTCTTGGGATAATCGCCCTGCCACATCAGGCAATGTGATGTTCTCTATTCCTTTCGGACCAGGATAACTCGCTTTGGCCTCTTGCCAGAGCAGTCGCCCTTCTGCTTGTTGAATCAGTTTGGCTTGATGATCAAAAGACACATTCAAGTCATATAACTTAACGGTTCCTTGCCCTGATACGCGCTGAGACATTAAAAACGGGTTGATCAGAGGAACAAATAAGGCTCCGTTCATTCCTTGTACAGAAACGGCAGAATCGGACACTTGGATACGACCGGATAAAGAGGTTTCTTTACCTATTTCCAAGGCTACGTCTAACTCT
>JBFHTA010000429.1:0-2453 GCA_041590855.1 Pseudomonadales bacterium | reverse complement strand
CATCAATAAGAACGTACGCGAATAAGAACGTGAGCAAATAAGAGAGTTAAGCATGCTATCAAATATGATGTGGGTGTCCTTAGGGGCCGTTCTAGGAGCCAACGCCCGCTATTTGGTTTCTGTGCTTATGGTTCAATACCTAGGTAAGCCGGGGTATTGGGCCACCTTATCGGTAAACCTGATAGGGTCGTTTGTTCTTGGGCTGGTTGCTGGTTTTATTTTGGGGAAACTGGATAATACCCACCATTATTGGTTTTTAATCGCTGTTGGCGGATTGGGCTCGTTCACTACATTTTCCACTTTTTCGCTGGATATGCTCTTTTTAATTCAACAACAGCAAGTTATCTATTCAATTCTCTATGCTGCCGTGAGTATAATTGCGGGTTTAATTTTCGTGTATTTAGGCTGGATGGTATCTCGGTTGATTTGAAGCCGTTTGATATCGTCAGTCTGATTTTTGTAAGGATGTCTAAGTAGGCCGATCATGTTAGATCCAAAAGAACTTCGTAAGGACCCAGCAGCGTTTGCTGCAAAACTGGCAAAAAAACACTTTGAACTCGACCTTTCTAAATATGAAGCGTTGGAGTCCAAGCGTAAGTCTCTTCAAATCGAAACGGAAACGTTGCAAGCAGAGCGTAATGCTCGTTCGAAAGAGATTGGGATGGCTGCCAAAGCAGGGGAAGATATTACACCTCTAAAAGCGGCTGTTTCCGAGATCGGTGCGAAACTGGACCAGAACAAAGAAGAGCTTCGTGTGGTGCAGGAAGAGTTTAATCTTTTCTTGATGAGCATTCCGAACCTGCCAAATGATTTGGTACCGGAAGGGGAAGACGAAGACGACAACGAAGAAATTCTGACTTGGGGAACTCCTCGCGAGTTTAATTTCGAGCCAAAAGATCACGTGGATTTAGGCGCTGGTGTTGGTGGTTTGGATTTTGAATCAGGTACCAAAATTACCGGTTCACGTTTTGCTGTAATGCGTGGCCAGATTGCAGGTCTTCACAGGGCTTTGACTCAATTCATGCTGACGACGCATTTGACTCAGCATGGCTACGAAGAAATTTATATTCCTTACATTGTTAACAGCGACAGTTTGAGGGGCACAGGTCAGTTACCTAAGTTTGAGGAAGACTTGTTTAAGCTGCGCTCTGAAAATGAATTCTATCTGACGCCAACGGCAGAAGTACCTGTTACCAATATGGCGCGTGATGAAATCCTGGACGCGAAAAAACTGCCTCAGAAATTTGTTTGCCACTCTCCTTGTTTCCGCTCAGAAGCAGGCAGCTATGGTCGTGATACACGCGGTATGATTCGTCAGCACCAGTTCGAGAAAGTGGAATTGGTACATATGGTTAAGCCGGAAGAATCTTACCAGGCATTGGAAGAGTTGACCGGTCATGCGGAAAAGATTCTTCAGTTGCTGGATCTTCCTTATCGTAAAGTACGTCTTTGTGGCGGTGACTTAGGATTCTCTGCTGCGATGACCTATGACCTGGAAGTTTGGTTGCCAGGTCAGCAGAAATACCGTGAAATTTCATCGTGTAGTAACTGTGAAGATTTCCAGGCGCGTCGTATGCAGGCTCGTTATCGTAATCCTGAGACAAACAAACCGGAACTGCTTCATACCTTGAATGGTTCTGGCTTGGCGGTAGGCCGTACTCTGGTTGCTGTGCTTGAGAATTACCAGAATGAAGACGGCTCTATTACGGTTCCGGAGGTTCTAAGACCTTTCATGGGCGGGTTAGAGAAAATTGACGCAGCCTGATCGTCAAACGCATCCGTGATTTAAATAGCACTGGCTATACTTGAGATATATCAGGTGGTCAGTGCTTTTTTATAACTATTATTCTGCTTGGTTTTCAATGTAATTGTCCGGACGGCAGAGGAGTTCGAATGGAATTTCTTCCTTTATTTCATAAGCTTGAGAGTAAAACCTGTTTAGTTGTCGGTGGTGGTGTGATTGCTTCCCGCCGAGCGCACATTTTGCTTCAGGCGGGAGCAGATGTAACCGTTATTTCCCCGGAGATCGAAGATACCCTTGCTCGCAGTGTTGAACAAAGCAAGCTTAAATGGATTCGCTCCACCTTTGATGTGGATGCACTTGCCCCGTTCCTTGATCAAATCTTCTTGGTGGTCGCGGCAACCGATAATGACTCGGTGAACCACATAGTGGCTCAGTTTGCAGAAGATCACCATATCCCGGTAAATGTTGCATCGGATGCTTCTCGCGGCGATGTAATTTTCCCGTCGATTATTGATCGTTCTCCTGTGATTGCCGCCGTAGCGAGTGGTTCAAAGTCGCCAGTGATCAGTCGTCTATTGCGCGGTACACTAGAAGCGGCTTTACCTGCGCACATTGGTAAATTGACGGATATCGCGGGCGAGTTTCGCGCCAAAGTAAAAGCCAAGATTCCGGACAGTAATCGTCGTCGCGCCTTTTGGGAACGTTTCTT
>JBFHTA010000428.1:0-2458 GCA_041590855.1 Pseudomonadales bacterium | reverse complement strand
GTGGGTGAAATGGCTAAAGAAGCCGGTTTGGATGTGAAGGTGGGTGGTAATATTGGCGTGCCGGCTTTGGATTTGTTGGCGCCCATGACACCGGATTTGTACGTATTGGAATTATCCAGCTTTCAGTTGGAAACCACGGAGTCTTTAGCTCCGAGTGTTGCGACAGTGTTGAACCTACAGGCCGATCATCTGGATCGCTACGGTAATATGGTGGCTTACCATACAGCTAAGCAACGCATCTATCGAAACTGTCAATTGTCGGTTTGGAATAAACAAGACATGTTGACGCAGCCCTTGTTGGGGAAGGAGTCTAAATCCGTTGCTTTTACAACTGCAGAGCCGGACCTGAAAGAGTTTGGACTTCGTGAAATCGACGGGGACATTTGGTTATCTAAAGGTATGACGCCGTTGATTCAAGCCTCTGATGTCCGAATTAAGGGGCGCCATAACCTGGCCAACGCATTAGCTGCGTTAGCGCTTGGTGAAGGTGTGAACTTACCGATGGAGGCAATGCTTAAAGCCTTAACGCAATTTGGTGGTTTACCTCATCGAAGTGAGTGGGTGGCAGAAATTGATGGCGTTGTATTCATTAATGACTCCAAAGGTACCAATGTTGGTGCCACCAAAGCGGCCATTGAAGGTTTGGCTGGGGGCTCCAATAACATCGTATTAATTGCAGGTGGTGTCGGCAAAGGCGCTGATTTTTCGGAGTTAACGGCACCAATGAAAAGTCACTGCAAAGCTTTGATTGCTTTGGGTGAAGACAAACAGAAAATTCTGGATGTAGCGCCGGAAGAAGTCGCTTGTTTTACTGTGGATTCTCTGGAGCAGGCGGTAGAGCTGTCTTTACAGCAAGCAGAGCCTGGAGATGTTGTTCTGTTCTCACCAGCTTGTGCCAGTTTCGATATGTTTAAAAACTTTGAACATCGTGGTGAAGCATTTTGCCGCTTGGTAAAGAATCTGGGTGATGCCTTGTGACCGGTCAAAGTTATGCTTCTGTTGGTGGTATGACTGCCCCAAGATCTTTGGCACTACCGTTTGATGGTGTGTTGTTGAGTTGTGTGCTGCTGCTTTTAGTAATTGGTACTGTGTGCATGACATCCGCATCGACCGAGATAGCGGAGGGCAATTATCGCTCGGAATTCTTTCATCTAAAACGCCATGTGGTGTATTTGACGATAGGTATTTTGGCGGCATTGTTTACCTTGTCGATTCCCACCAAGTTATATCGGGAAATGAGCTGGTTAGCATTGGGAATTGGCTTAACCTTGTTGATTCTGGTTTTGATTCCGGGCATTGGCCGGGATGTAAACGGCAGTACGCGCTGGATTGGTTTAGGGGGCTTTAATATTCAGGCTTCTGAGATTGCTAAGATCAGTATGGTGATATATACCGCAGCGTATCTGGTTCGTCATCTGAATGAAGTCAGAAGCAAGTATTCAGGGTTTTTACGTCCGGTATTGGTTTTAGGTGTATTTGTGTTTCTGTTACTGCTGGAGCCTGATTTCGGAGCCGCAGTGGTCATGATGAGTGCCTTCATGGCAATGATGTTTTTGGCCGGAGTGAAAGCGTCGCACTTTTTCTTTTCAATCATCATTTGTTTGTTGGGTGGTGCGGCAATTGCGGTTTCTCAGCCTTACCGGATGGCACGGTTACAAGCCTTTTTAGACCCCTGGCAAGATCAGTTTGGAAGCGGTTATCAATTGATTCAGGCTTTGATTGCTATTGGTCGAGGTGACTGGTTCGGCGTTGGCTTGGGAAACAGCATGCAAAAGCTGCACTATTTACCCGAGGCGCATACGGATTTTGTATTTGCCATTATCGCTGAAGAGCTGGGAACCATTGGAGCCATTGGCGTTCTTATACTGTTCGCCATTTTTACCTGGCGTGCCATTGCAATCGGGAGACGGGCGGAAGCATGCGGTCAATTGTTCAGTGCTTACATGGCGTATGGGTTGTCCATTATTTTCTCAATGCAGGCAATTATTAATATTGGAGTAAATACCGGAACACTTCCTACCAAAGGGCTAACACTGCCTTTCTTGAGTTATGGGGGAAGTAGTTTGGTTATCAGTTGTATGGCAGTAGCAATGCTTTTAAGAATTGATTACGAAGCGAAAAATTTTATCGCCCAGCGAAAACATGCACCGGAGGTAGGGCATGACTAATCCGGCGAAAAATGAATCAATTCCGTCGGTTTGGCGGGGTAAAACCATGTTGGTAATGGCGGGTGGCACAGGCGGGCATATTTACCCCGCGATGGCGTGTGCTCAGTCTGTGATCCAGCAAGGTGGTCGTGTGGTATGGCTGGGTACTCGTCGAGGCTTGGAATCAGAACTGGTTCCGAAGGCTGGTATCCCGATCGAATACATCGACATTGCCGGTTTACGTGGTAATGGGGTGCTTGGTTGGCTCAAGGCGCCGTTCCGAATTTTGAAGGCCGTTGGTCAAGCTGTTC
>JBFHTA010000427.1:0-2473 GCA_041590855.1 Pseudomonadales bacterium | reverse complement strand
TTTACCCAGGCGAATATGGATCTTGATTATGAGTACATGGATTCAAAACGCTTTCTGACGGATGAAAATCTCGGTAATTTCACAGAGTCTTTACGTTATAAAATGGCACAACTGGATCGCCCGTACGATGTAATTTTAGTGGCGGACGATAATGCGCTGGATTTTGCTATTAAACACAAAGCGGGGTTGTTTGATTCCATTCCTATCGTCTTCTTTGGGGTGAACCACGTTAATAAAGCCTTGTTGCTGGATTCCGACCCGCAGTTCAGTGGTGTGGTGGAAGCCATTTCCATCAAGGACACTTTCGATATTATCCGTCGTATTCATGGCGATGCCATTCGCTTGCAGGTTATTGTGGATGAAACTCCTTCCGGGCAATCCAACCTGAAGTCGCTAGCCGCGTTCCAGATGCAGCAGTCCACGTTTGAATTAGACGTATTGGATCTCTCTCATATGAGTTATGACCAACTGGCACAATCGTTAGCATCGAATGAAGGCAACGCGGTGTTACTGTTAAGTGGTTATCGTGATGTCACGGGTGCCAAAAAAGATTTCTACCAACAAACCGCGTTTTTCAATGAGCACTCGTTGAGCCCCATTTACCATTTCTGGCGACATGGTGTGGGCGATGGCTTATTTGGCGGCAAGGTGGTCAGTCACTTTGAACAAGGGCGAATTGCCGCCAACATCGCTGGTGCGGTATTAAAAGGGCGTCCTTTGACGGAGCTTCCGGTGATCGCTGAAAGCCCGAATGTGTACATGTTTGATCACCAGATGTTGCAGCGGTATGGGATATCAGAATCGCTGATTCCAAAGGATACCGTCTGGTTTAACAAGCCAATGACTTTACGAGAATCCAACCCGCAAACCTATTGGATCGCGATTGCAGCGTTTCTGATCTGTTTGTTTGTAATTGCAGCGCTATTCGGCTTTATATGGATGCGTCGACGGGTGGTGCAACAGTTGGAGGTGGCTTATCAAGCCAAGAGTGATGAACTGAAGCAAACCTACGACGATCTCGTTCATGCCGAAAAGATGGCTTCGCTAGGTCGTCTGGTGGCTGGCGTAGCCCATGAGATCAACACTCCGGTTGGTGTCAGTGTTACCACGACTACCTACCTTCAAAGCTTGTTTGATGAAATCGAGCGGGCTTATTCATCCGGTGATTTATCCAAACGCCAGATGGAGACCTTTCTGGATAACTGTAAGGAAGGTTCCGAAATTCTTATGGGCAGCTTGTCCGGTGCGGCACAGTTAATCTCAAGTTTCAAACAAGTCGCGGTGGATCAGAGCGATGAAAAGTGCCGAACCATCGAAGTGGTTGAATACACAGAGGCCATTGCCTTGAGCTTAAAACCCAAGTTGCGGTTAAAAGGTGTGGAAGTGGATGTCGTTGGGGCATCGCCCTTGATGCTGACAACCTATCCCGGAGCTCTGTCACAAATCATTACCAATCTAATGATTAATAGCTTGATTCATGGTTTTGAAGACAAAAAAACACTGTGTCAGATTCGTATAGAAATCAAAAGCGAAGACAGTGGCGTTCGGATTCTTTATCAGGACAACGGCAAAGGGATGGACGAAGTTACATTGCAAAAAGCCTTTGATCCCTTCTACACCACAAAAATGGGCCGAGGCGGCAGCGGCTTAGGACTCAATATTGTCTACAACCTGACGAAGAATAAACTTAAAGGCGAGGTGCAGTGCACAAGTAAGCTGGGGCAGGGTGTAACCTTTGCGTTATGGTTGCCCAATTTACAAGATATTTCAGGTGCTGTGCCTGAGTTGGAAGACGCCACTGTCAGGCACGGAGAGATGGTTCACTGAAGGCTCAGTCAAGCGTTCAGTAAACCCATCGAATGCACGACTTATTTCGCGCCTTTAAGCATCATTTTCAAACGGCCTTGCGTTTCATCCGACTGGAGAAGTGGGACAAACGCATTCAGTTCATCACGAGAGGCCTGAGGCACTCGATCAATAGTATCTAAACGCATCAAACGTTTGGTTTCCAATAAAGAAGCGAATGGCAGTTTCAACAACTCGTTTGCCAGTTCCATTGCCTTGTCCAGAGCTGTTTTAGGTTCACACACTTGGTTGATGAAGCCCCATTTCTCAGCTTCCTGAGCGCTGAAGAAACGACCCGTCATCAATAGCTCGGCCGCGATTTTCGGACCAACGTGCTTCTCTAACAAGTAGCTGGATGCCCCTTCCAGGCACACGCCAAGATTTACAAACGGCATACGGAATTTGGTGTTCTCGGCTGCAATCACCATATCGCAATGCAATAAAATGGTCGAACCAATGCCGACTGCCACTTTCTCAACCGCAGCAATCACAGGCTTCTTTAAACCGTTACTGGTTTCAATGATGCCCTGAACGCAGTTCATCAACTCTTCGTGCTCATCTCCAACCAAATCCGACAAATCATTACCGGCGGTGAATACGTTGTTCGCACCGGATAATACGATCACTG
>JBFHTA010000426.1:0-2509 GCA_041590855.1 Pseudomonadales bacterium | reverse complement strand
TGTCAGTTGACTCATGATCTGGTTCCGAAAAATAAGTTTCCGATATTTTACTAAAAGTGGCAGACTTGTTCAGAGTTTCCCTAGGGGGATCATTCGATGGAATTAAGTCAATTAAAAGCGTTCGTGACGGTAGCGGAAGAAGGGCATTTGACCCGTGCCGCCGATCGCTTGTTTACCAGTCAGCCTGCCATCAGTGCTAAGCTAAAAGCCCTTGAAGAGTCCTTGGGTGTGACCTTATTTCAACGAACTCCGAAGGGAATGAAACTGACATCGGCGGGAGAAAGATTGTTGGTTCAGGCTCAAACCATTTTAGACGCTTCAAGCAAACTGGTGGTGGAGGCCAAGTCCATCCAGGGGTCAGTGGAGGGAATGTTGAAGATAGGTTTGAATTCCGATTTGACGTTCTTGAAGTTGCCTGAATTGTTGGCGGATTCAACCGAGCATTACCCAGACTTACAGCTTTCCTTCATCAATGGTATGTCGGCAGATAATCAGGTGGATGTTCGACAAGGCAAGCTGGATACCGGATTTTTCTTTGGTCCTTGTACAACGTTGGATGTTCACGCCATTCACTTGGCTGACATCGAAACGGCCATTATTGCTCCGGCGGCCTGGGAAGATAAAGTCGCTTACGCCGCCATTGAAGAGTTGGCTAAAATGCCTTGGGTGTACACCACGGACCGCTGCCCGTTCTTTCAGTTGAAGGAGTCTCTGTTCCAACACTCGAACGCAAAACCGTCTAAAGCAGTGTTTGTGGACAGTGAAGATGCCATTCGCGAATTGGTAAAAGCCGGATCGGGCATCGCTTTGTTACGTAAAGACGACGCGGAAGCGGCTGAGGCTGAAGGTTGGGGAGTACGCTGGCGGGGTCGGACTCCGTCAATTTCTCTGAATGTTGCCGTGCCGCCCCAGCGCTTGCATGAACCAAGTATTCAGGCGTGGATCACTGAGCTTGCCAAGTTTTGGCCAATGACGGAATACCAGGCACAGCAAAGCATGCTTTCTTAAAGAATTAATACCGAAAGTGGTCACAACGGTTGACAAACCCTGGATGAGGAGTAGCATGGCGCCTCATTCAGAGTTCAGCTCTTCGCGAGTTAAAGGCTGAGCTTATTATCTTTTCTTCCACCACTACTCAATCAGGAGGTCATTATGAATTATTCACAACAAGACTCAGCACCTCGCAGATTGAGCGTTTCTGTTTCTTCTTAGTGAATTTCGTTTTAGAAAATTCTACGTTTAGAAGGTTCTATCCCTAATAACGTGTTATCACTCAGCCTGACACTATTGAACAGCTGAGCAAGCGCTATTGGTTATCCGCTCATTCTGCTTTCAAACATTTTAATTATTGAGAGTAAGAATTTATGGGCAATTCCATTCAATTCATCGAACAGGGTGTTCGCCTGATTGCGTCTAAAAGCAACTGGATCGAAGGCGATGCCATTCAACAACTTAAACAGGTGGCCCGGCTTGAAGGCATGCAACAAGTCGTTGGTTTACCGGACTTACACCCGGGGCGTGGCTATCCCATTGGTGCGGCCTGCTTCAGTGAGTCCTTGTTGTATCCGGCGTTAGTCGGAAACGACATTGGTTGCGGTATGTCTTTGTATCAAACCAGTGTGGATGCACGAAAAGTCAAACAAGACAAATGGGAAAAAGCGTTACGGCAAAAAGCCTTCAACGAGCAAGAGCGTTGGTCTGAGTTGGGTACTGAGCGCTTGAAGGATCGTCTGAACACACGTTTTTCATCGAACCCAGTCGACGCTTCCTGGCTGGATGAGTTTCGTCACAGCTTGGGAACAATCGGTGGGGGCAATCATTTTGCGGAATTCCAGCGCATTAAACGACTGAATCGCCCTGAGATGTTTAACCAGCAAGGTTGGTCTGAAAAAGCGGTGTTTCTGTTAGTGCACAGTGGTTCGCGCGGTGTGGGTGAACGTATTCTTCGAGAACATGTGCAGTCTCACGGGCATAAGGGACTATTGGGCGACAGTCTGGAGGGGAAGGAGTACTTGTTGCGGCACAATCAGGCACTCGGTTGGGCGGAAGTTAACCGGGCACTGATTGCAGAACGCTTGTGTCAGGCGCTCGGGTTGAGTGCTTCATTGGTATTGGACGTGAATCACAATCTAGTGTCTGCCGAAACCATTGGTCTGCAAAGCAATAATAAGCAAAGCAATAATGAGCAAACCAATGAAGAGCAATCCGGTTGGCTACACAGAAAAGGCGTTACCCCGGCTGATCAAGGGTGGGTAGTGATTCCGGGTTCTCGTGGCAGTGCCAGCTATTTAGTCGATCCTAGGTCTTCGGATGTCAGTTTGCATTCATTAGCACATGGCGCAGGTCGTAAGTGGATTCGAACCGAATGCGAAGGACGACTTCGCAAGAAATACCGGGTGTCTGATTTGCAGCGCACGGCATCGGGCAGTCGGGTGATTTGTGACGATAGGGCGCTGATGTATCAGGAGGCGCCTGAAGCGTACAAATCCATCGATATTGTGGTGTCTGA
>JBFHTA010000425.1:0-2512 GCA_041590855.1 Pseudomonadales bacterium | reverse complement strand
TTTTCAATATAAAAAGTTTCAACTTAAGAAGGCAGCGAAGTGATGACTCAATTTATTGGTGTGGGCGTAGGGCCGGGTGACCCGGAGTTAATAACTCTCAAAGCCGCGCGATTGATCAGGCAAGCTGACGTTATCAGTTATCTGCAAGGCGAGAGCGGCGAAGCGCAAGCTCGTAAAATTGCGGCCGAGGTGATCGCTGAAAGAACTTCTGTTGCTCAAGAAATTGCTATCCCTATGCCGATGTCGGAAGATCGAAGCCTTGCCAATCAAGCCTACGATCAAGCGGCGAAATCCATTGAAGCCGCTATTGCAGAAGGTAAAACCGTGGTGTTTTTGTGTGAAGGCGACCCGCTGTTTTTTGGCTCCTTTGCCTATTTATTAGAACGTCTCGAAGGTAAGGTGGCTTGCCAGGTGGTACCGGGGATTTCCTCCGTTCATGCCGCAGCCTCCGAGCTACAAATGCCATTAACCATGTTGAAGGAATCCTTCGCGGTGATTAGTGGCCGACATACCGACCAACAATTGAAGGATGCACTGCAACAGCACGATTCTGTGGTGATCATGAAAGCTGGGCGCTCGCGCCAGCGTATCCTTAATGCCCTGGCAGAAACCAACCGAATGCAAGACGCCCGATACTTAGAATACATCTCTCGCGATAATCAAAAAGTTGTGTTGGATGTCAGCACTTTGGCGGGTGAAGCCGGGCCGTATTTCTCCTTGTTTGTGGTTATACCATCGAATCGTGAGGGGTCGTGACAGTGCAGGATTTCGACCGGGCAAACATTCGAATTGTTGCATTGACGGAAGCTGGTCTTCGGTTGGCCGAACGTCTTCAAGTTCAGCTAAAAAACAGTGAGGTTTGGAATAAGCCAAAGCCCTTTGCAGAGAAAGTACAGAACGCCTTCCAAGCAGGCGAGCCGCTGATTATGATCTGCGCCACAGGCATTGTGGTACGCACTTTAGCGCCTGTGTTAGCAAGCAAACTGAAAGACCCGCCTGTGTTGGTGTTGGATGAGTTGGGGCAGTTTGTGATCCCACTGGTGTCGGGGCATGAAGGGGGCGCCAATGAGTGGGGGCGACAAATCGCTGAACTGTTGAACAGTCAATTGGTGATGACCACCGCCAACCCTTATTTAAAACCCAAGTATGCGGTGGGTATGGGCTGTGAACGTCACTGCCCGAAAGAAGAATTAGAACGTTTGTTGATGGACTGTTTAGCTCAAGCGAACTTAACGCTCGATCAGATCGGTTCCATCAACAGCATTGATATCAAAGCCGATGAAGTGGGCCTGATCGAACTGGCTAAGAGCTTAGACAAACCCTTCAACACCTTTGATGTCATGGCATTATCCATCGTAGAGCCTTTATTAAGCACCAAGTCGGACTATGTGTATAAGACGGTTGGGGTATACGGTGTCGCAGAATCGGCGGCGTTGGTTGGGGCTGCCAGGTTGGTAAGTGCCTCGACTTTAGCGAGTGAAGACAGTGAGTTAATTCTGAATAAACAGAAAACCACTAAGGCTACCTGTGCTATTGCAAGGGCGTATCCTGATGGCGTGAGACGTGAGACGTGAGACGTGAGACGTGAGACGCCGATAGTTTCAGTAAGGCCTTGAAAAGAACCCGGTAGAAATTGAAGTTTACACAAAAATAGAGCTTGTTTAAGCGCCTGACGTCCGACGTCCGACGCCTGACTTAACGAAGAGAATTAAATGACCAAGTTGTATGTAGTAGGAACCGGCCCAGGCGATATTGATCTGGTTGCCCCAAAAGCCATGGCGGTCATCAAAGCCAGTAGTGATCTTGTGGCCTATGGCCTGTATTTGGAATTATTGGGCGAGGTGTGTGAGGGTAAAACCCACCACGATTTGCCATTAGGTGAAGAGATTGGCCGTGCACGTTTGGCACTCGATCTAGCAGCCAGCGGTAAAACCACGGCATTGATTTCCAGTGGCGATATTGGCATCTATGCGATGGCCACCTTGGTGTTTGAGTTGTTGGATCAACAACTGCAAGGCAAAGAGAATCACCCGGAATGGTTGGATGTGGATATCGAAGTGGTGCCGGGCATTTCCGCCATGCAAGCCGGAGCCAGCCGAGTAGGGGCCATGTTAGGTCATGATTTCTGTACCATATCCTTGTCGGATCTATTAACTCCGTGGGAAACCATTGAGAAGCGCTTACATGCCTGTGGCGAAGGCGACTTTGTCGTCTCCTTCTACAACCCGCGTTCTAAAAAGCGTGATTGGCAGATCAACACCGCACGTGACATTCTGTTGCAATACCGCCCTGGCTCGACGCCTGTTTTACTTGGCCGTCAACTTACCCGCAGCGATGAAAGCATTACCTTAACTACGCTGGATCAACTCGATGCGAAAGACGTGGATATGTTCACCCTGGTTTCTGTTGGCAACAGCGAATCTCGACACATCGTGAATGGCAACAAAGAGTGGATTTACACTCCGCGTGGCTATAAGAAGAAACTGGTGTAAGGCTGCAAAAAAGGAATCAA
>JBFHTA010000424.1:0-2531 GCA_041590855.1 Pseudomonadales bacterium | reverse complement strand
GTAGTTCAGTTGGTTAGAATACCGGCCTGTCACGCCGGGGGTCGCGGGTTCGAGTCCCGTCTGTTCCGCCATTTCATAAAAATTCCTTTCTTTTGTAATATTTCTGCAATCATTTCTTAATAATCTAGTTTCTATTGTTTTTGGCATGTAATTTGTATTTACATTGTCGTGTTTAATGCCTTTCAGTAAGGAGAATACAATGGAAATGAATGACGATCTTCTTGATGTGTATTTCGATGAGTACGAAGACGACTATTTGGATGACGACGGCGTCGAAATGTAAGTTTTGATCATATAAGTTATTGTTTTAAGTTGAATTAATATGGCCGCTATGCACTTATGCTAGCGGCCATTTTCGTTTCTGATGAGTTAATTTCTGTATTTTTTTAAGTGTCTTGTGGTCGATAGCTTACAGTGAGTGTCGGTCAACTCCTTGCTTCTTTTTCTCTCTTAATGTTTTGCCTAAAAGGTGTCTCTTTATTTCTGACTCCAAGAGTAGATATTTTTGGATGCTTTTGTTTGGTGCGTTTTTGGCCTGGTTTTTTGGGGTGTTCAGTTTTGGTGCGTATTTCGTCGGTTGTATTTGTTTGATTGCTTGGGGAGGAATTCTTTGAAGCGGGCGCAATCAGCGTCTAAATTCAAACATACAAAAACAATTTGATGCCTTGGATGCATCAAACGCCAAAGATCAGCTTGGAGTCTACTATGAGTCAAAATCCGCATTATCCGCACATGCTAGAACCATTAGACTTAGGGTTTACCACCTTAAAAAACCGCGTTCTGATGGGGTCGATGCATACCGGTTTGGAAGAGGCCAAGAATGGCTTTCATCGTATGGCTGAGTTCTATGCAGAGCGTGCTCGCGGAGGTGTTGGTTTGATCGTGACGGGCGGGATTGGCCCGAATGAAGAGGGTGCTGTATACCAGGGTGGTGCAAAGATGAATACCGTCGAGGAGGCGGACAACCATAAGCTGGTCACCGAGCGCGTTCATGCTGAGGGCGGTAAAATTTGTATGCAGATTTTGCACGCCGGTCGCTACGCTTACACACCTAAATTGATTGCTCCGTCGGCGATTCAGGCGCCTATCAATCCGTTTAAGCCTCACGAATTATCAGACGAAGAAGTCGAAGAGCAAATAGAAGCCTTTGTGAACTGCGCGAGTTTGGCGCAATACGCCGGGTACGATGGTGTCGAGATCATGGGTTCGGAAGGGTACTTCATCAATCAGTTTGTTGTGGAGCATACCAATCAACGAAAAGATCGTTGGGGAGGCAGTTTTGAAAACCGGATTCGTTTGCCGATTGAGATCGTCAAGCGGGTGCGTGCTAAAGTGGGTGAGCGCTTCATTATCATTTATCGGTTGTCGATGCTGGATTTGATTGAAAAAGGCAGTGATTGGCAGGAAGTGGTTGCTTTGGCGAAGGAAATTGAAAAGGCTGGTGCGACCATCATCAATACCGGGATTGGCTGGCATGAGGCCAGAATTCCAACCATTGTCACTAAGGTGCCCAGAGCCGCATTCACGCGGGTTACAAAGCATCTTAAAGGAGAGGTGACCATTCCTCTGGTGACCACCAACCGTATTAATGACCCAGGGGTTGCTGAGCAAGTTTTGGCAGAAGGGCATGCAGATCTGGTTTCTATGGCTCGGCCATTTTTGGCTGATGCTGATTTTGTTGTTAAAGCCGCAGAGGGCCGGGCGGAAGAAATTAATACCTGTATTGGATGCAACCAGGCTTGCCTGGATCATACCTTCAGTATGAAATTGACGTCTTGCTTAGTGAACCCCAGGGCGTGCCACGAAACCGAATTGGTGTATAAGCCTACTGAAGCCAAAAAGAAAATTGCCGTGGTTGGAGCTGGTCCTGCCGGGCTCTCGTTCTCAACGGTGGCGGCGTCTCGCGGGCATGACGTGACTGTGTTTGATGATCAACAGGAAGTGGGTGGTCAGTTTAATGTTGCGAAGCGAATTCCCGGGAAAGAGGAATTTTATGAAACCTTACGCTACTTCAAAGTGATGATCGACAAGCACGGTGTTCAGTTAAAACTGGGCCAGCGGGTAACCGCTGATCAGCTGATTGCTGGCGGCTTTGATCAGGTGGTGTTAGCAACGGGTATTAGCCCCAGGATACCCGCCATTGAGGGGATTGATCATCCTAAAGTGGTGAGTTATCTGGATACCTTGTTGGAAAGAAAACCGATCGGCCAGAAAGTCGCCATTATAGGGGCTGGTGGTATTGGCTTTGATACTGCGGAGTTTCTAACGCATGGCGAAGAGCGTCCCAGTCTGGATATTGATCTCTTTATGAAGGAGTGGGGGGTGGACCTCTCTGTGGCTTCGCGTGGCGGAGTGATTCCTGCAGAGGTATCGCCGTCCGAGCGAGAGGTTTATTTAATACAGCGTAAGGCCAGTAAAGTGGGGCAAAATTTGGGTAAAACGTCTGGTTGGGTACATAGAACCGGGTTGAAGAAAAAAGGCGTGCATATGATAAATGGCGCTGAATATCAAAAGATCGACGATCAAGGGCT
>JBFHTA010000423.1:0-2534 GCA_041590855.1 Pseudomonadales bacterium | reverse complement strand
CGGGTGTATGAAGAGGTACGAATACGAATGCCCTTGGTCTTCGCTTCTTCACCCATGTATGCAGGCCATTCCCATGCTGCAACCATCACATGAACCTTCAGGTTATCCGCACGTAAACCCATGCCTTCAGAACCAAAGAACACCATAGGGCGCAAATACGCTTGCTTAAGGTTGTTTTTTGCTACTGCATCTTTCTGTGCCTGATTGATTTCCTCTTTGGTGTAAGGAATTTTCATGCCCAGAATATGCGCAGAGCGGAAAAGACGATCTGTGTGCTCCTGAAGACGGAAAATAGCAGCGCCGCGATCCGTCTCATAAGCACGAACACCTTCAAAACAGCCCATACCGTAATGCAAGGTGTGAGTAAGGACATGGACTTTGGCTTCGCGCCAATCAACCATTTCACCATCAAGCCAAATCAGACCTTCACGATCAGCCATAGTAGGCAAAGCCATGTTCTTACTCCTTTGTTAACGTCAAATCAGATAATTAATTGGCGGAACATTATACGTCATCTTCCATAAAATGCTGCCATATTTTAATCACATTTTGCCGATATTCCTGATATCCAGTCACCTCATCGCCTTCCAGAACAACTTTCTGGTTATCAAGAATCTTACGATGACTTTCAATACGAAACATCTTATAGGCTTCAATCAGTTGATTGACCGTCACCTGATCCAAGAGTTCCAAGCGTTCCAACGTTTCAAGAATGCGAATATTGTCCGACCAAACCAGCATATCAGGATGCTCTGCGCCCCACTTCAACACGGCGTATTGACTCATGAACTCAATATCCACAATGCCCCCCGCATCATGCTTCAGATGAAACACCTCCTCCTTCAGGCCTTGCTCATTCGAAGCCAAACTGGCTCGCATTTTCTTACGCATATCAACAACGGCATCCCTTAGTGCTTCTTTAGACACCGAAGCCAACACGTCTTTGCGCACACAATCAAAAGCGTCCGCCAAGACATTTGAACCGGCAACCACACGCGCTCTCACTAGAGCCTGATGCTCCCAGGTCCAGGCACTTTTATACTGATAATCTTCAAAGGCTTTTAAACTGGTGACCAACATTCCGGAATTTCCCTCCGGCCGCAAGCGCATATCCACTTCATACAAATCTCCGGAAGGCATCATGGTGGTCATGATATGGACTACACGCTGAACCAGTCGCGTATAAAACACCTGATTATCAACCTGTTTTTCGCCATTGGTGTATTTAGTGGGATTGGCGTTATGAATGAATACGATGTCCAAGTCCGAACCGTAGCTCAGCTCAATTCCACCTAACTTGCCATACCCCACCACAATCAACTGCGGCACAGCAACCGGGCCGGACTCATCCGTCGGGTAACCATAGCGCTCTACCATCTGATGCCAGGACATTTCAACCACGGATTCCAGAATAACTTCAGCAATATAGGTCAGGTAATCACTGGCCTTCATCAAGGGCAACGCCCCTGTCACTTCCGCAGCCGCCACGCGCAATACATGAGCATTCTTGAAATACCGTAAGGCATCCATCAAAGCTTCCAGGTCATCCTCCGGAATACGCAACATGTGTTGCCGAAGTTCGTCCTGCAAGGCTTGTTTGTCTGGCGGAGAATAAAGAGAAGCGACATTAATAAGTTCATCAAGAATCACCGGCGTCTTTGCCAGTTGATTGGCAATCCACGGACTTGCGTCGCATAACCGAATTAACTGCTCCATCGCTACCGGATTTTCCATCAGGAGCACCAGATAAGCCGTTCGACGCAGAACCGACTCAACCAACACTAATACTCGGGACAAGGTTTCCGTAGGACGAGCCGTACAGGCTAATTGCTGTAACAAATTAGGAATGAACTGATTGAGCCTTTCTTGCCCTTCCCGCTGAAGGGTTCTCACCTTTTTACTTTGTTTTAAGTCTTTAATTAACTTCCAGGCTGCAGCCGGATCATCGAAGCATTGCGTTTGAAAAACTGCAATGGCTTCATCATCGGTCATCTCATCCAGCCAGACAGAGCGCCAACCATCACAAAAACTTGATTCGCTGCTTTGAGATTCTTCTTCCGCTGGCTGTATCAAATCAGAGAACTCGTCGGCCACCTTACTTCGATGTTGATCTAACTGTTCGAGGTAGGAGCTCCAATCCTCAAATCCCATAACATGGGCAATACGAGCCCTTAGAAAGTCTTCTTCCGGTAATAACTGGGTTTGTCGATCTTGTAATGCCTGAAGCGCATGTTCGGTATCCCGAAGGAAATAGTATGCCTGAACCAAACTTTCATGGGCTTCGGCAGACAAAATACCTATCGTTTCCAGTTGCTGTAGTACCGCCATCAGAGAACGATTCTGTAGACGCACATCCACCCCGCCGTGGATCAGCTGAAACACCTGGGCGATAAATTCAACCTCCCGAATTCCGCCCCGTCCCAGCTTAATATTGTGTTCCATGCCTTTACGACGCACTTCGCGATTAATCATCTCTTTCAGGCCGCGCAACGCCTCGATCACACTAAAATCAATGTATTTTCGATAAACAAAGG
>JBFHTA010000422.1:0-2537 GCA_041590855.1 Pseudomonadales bacterium | reverse complement strand
GTCGCAAAAGCCTTTACTGCTTCCGGATTCAACCAAAGGTGTGGGTCCACCAAATGATCGTGATTATGATGTGCATGAGCGGAATGATCATCATGACCCCGAGCAGCTTTTTCTGAATGAATCATCACGTCTTCTGCAGACGAGAACTCTGCGAACGAGAACATCGCAAGTGACTTCGATGAATGACGCTGGGTAAAGCGTTCCAAATAAGGCTCTAACTCCGCACCGACCCAGGCAATTAATGTCGCCGATTCCAGTTTCGCCACGTCAGACGGGCGCAATACCTTATGATGCGGCGAGCCATTCTGGCTGATCATGGTGACCGAGGCGTTATCTGCCACCAAGTCTTCGACCAGCATTTTCAGGGGAGGGATACTCACTACAATTGTTAGATCGGATGATGCCTCCGAGGCATGTGCAGTTTTTGCAAGCGCATGTCCCCCTACCAATATCATCAAACACGCAGTGACACTCTGGATGACACGACTAAAACGGGGGCGGGAAAACATCTGCATTGGCGACTCTCAATTTCAAAACTAAAATGTTATAGTATTACATTATCTCTGTTTTGAACGGCGTAAGAAAGATGGAAAAAGCGTTTTCGCACCATAATCACCAAAAATGTCAGACCTCAGCGGTGGCGCAGGCCCGTTCGCTCTGTGAAAAAGAGGGGGTTCGCTTTACCAAGTTGCGGGAACACGTCTTTGCCCTGATTTGGCAAAGCCACAAGCCCATCACTGCTTACCAACTGCTCGATCAGATCAAAGACGGTGACTTTTCAGCCACCCCGCCCACCGTCTATCGAACGCTGGACTTTCTACTGGAACAAGGGCTGATTCATCGCATCAATTCACTGAATGCCTTTATCGGTTGTTGTCAGCCAGGAAACCGTCATACCGGCACCTTCATCATCTGTGAAGAATGCGAACAAGCTGAGGAAGTCACCAACGAAGACATCAACAAGGTGATCAAATCCGTATCCGCACAACATCACTTTGAAATGAAGCGTTACGTCACCGAAATCTACGGCCTTTGTCCACAATGCCAAGCCAATGCAGCTCACCAAGGAGCTTCCGCATGAGCTTGTTAACGGTATCTGGGTTATCGCTCAAGATTCAAAAGCGGTCGATTCTCAACAACGTCAGCTTTGCCATTGAGGCCGGCCAAATTGTCACCCTGATCGGGCCAAACGGGGCAGGTAAATCTTCTTTAATCCGTTGCATTCTTGGACTGCAGAAATACCAGTCCGGTAGAGTACAGCTTCAATCGGGGCTAACCATCGGCTACATGCCGCAGAAAATGCACGTGGAACAAAGCCTGCCCATTACCGTTGACCGATTTCTGGCACTGGGGCCAAAAACAGATCAGACAACCCGTCAGCAAGCTCTGGAACGTGTCGGTGTTGGTAAAATAGCTAAGGCACCTCTGCAAACCATTTCTGGCGGAGAGCAACAACGCGTGTTACTGGCACGGGCGTTATTAAACAAACCGGACTTACTGATTCTTGATGAGCCCGCCCAGGGCGTCGACATCAATGGTCAGGCTGAACTCTATGAGCTGATTAAATCCATTCGCGACGAATTTGGTTGCGGTGTGTTTATGGTGTCTCACGATCTTCATTTGGTGATGTCGGCCACCGACCAGGTACTTTGCCTGAATCATCACATTTGCTGCTCTGGCCACCCGGATGAAGTCACCAAAAGCGATGAGTACATTTCCATCTTCGGCGAACAGCGCCTTCATCCGGCGCTGGCCCATTACACCCACCATCACGATCATCAACACAATTTACACGGCGACTGTGTGAAAGACGCGTCTAATCAACATTTGATATCCCCCGCTTCTCAAGAGGCTACACAGCAGTCTACACAGCTATCCACACAAGAACCTACACAAAAATCTGCACAGCAAGGAGCCCACCAGCGTCATGCCTGAGTTTATGTTATTTGCCTTACTTGGCGGTTTAGGCATCGCTTTGATGGCTGGCCCCCTGGGCTGTTTTGTGGTTTGGCGGAAGATGGCCTACTTCGGCGACACCCTGGCCCATTCCGCACTATTAGGCATCGCGCTAGGGCTATTGCTGGAAATAAACCTCATGCTCGCAGTGACCGCCGGGTGTGTGCTGTTGGCCACGTCGCTGGTGATTCTGCACAGCCGAACCATCGCTATGGATACCCTATTGGGCATCATGTCACACACCACCTTGTCGCTGGGCTTGATCGTCACCGCATTGCTGGATGATGTTCGTATTGATTTGATGGCTTACCTGTTCGGGGATCTGCTCGCGGTTGAGCCCACCGACCTCTATTGGATCATCGGCTTATCCGTAGTCATTATCGGGCTGCTGGTGAAACTATGGCAAGGCTTGTTGTCCATTACCCTGCAACCGGAAATGGCGGCAGCCGAAGGATATCCGGTGCAATGGCTGCAATGGATTCTGATGGTAATGATCGCCATTGTGATCGCGTTGGCCATGAAAATTGTCGGAATTTTATTGATCACCTCCCTGTTGATCATTCCTCCCGCCATCGCTCGTG
>JBFHTA010000421.1:0-2550 GCA_041590855.1 Pseudomonadales bacterium | reverse complement strand
CGATGGATTCCGGCTGGCATGGAAGTGAAGTACAAGAAAAAAGCGAAAACCGACTTAACGGCCATCGCTGATGGCTCAAGCATAGACTGGACTCAGCAAGGTAACATACGAGTGCCCGTCTCCGTGCTTGATACTCATGGCGATGAAGTGTTTTCTGCTGAAATTGATATGAACGTGAAACACAGCTAAATACCTAGGTGCAATGGCGAATATCTACCAAGCAGTCATTGCACCTGCCAGTCATTACATATGACTGGCTATTGATCATTCACGTTATAGATAACGGGCGTTTGCCCTTTCCAGGATTGCCATAATTGACTGTCCAACACCAAAGAGGCCATGAAGTCGGCCACGTTAATGCGGCTGGTTTTTCCCGGGTTGAAAATTGCACTGCGGGTTGGAGAAGGATGCAAGTGATACTCTGACACATCGGGTTCATCAATCAAACCATCTGGCCGAACCACTACCCACTCAATGCCAGGGTGTTCAGGGCCTATATGTCTTCTTAGAAAGTGAGAGGCCCGTTCATTATCCGCATGAGGCGGTAACAACAGTTTGAGTAAGCCAATGACCGCATGTTGCGCAATGGATACCCGTTCGTTCAAATCTGAGTTACGACATCCTGTAGAGTTCATCAGAATCAATCGCTTTGCGCCTGCGGACTCCAGGCTTTCCATGCAATGACAAATGCGCTGCACACTGTCAGACACCAAGCGCCTTGGCTCACCATATACCCCCTGCCAGGATAAGTTATGCCCCAGACAACTAATCACCACCGACGCTTCTTTCACCAAGAAACAGATTTCTGTGGTGTTTAACTCCGATACGTTGGCCTCCACCACCTGAAGCAGCGCATGTTGCAAGATATCTTCAGGTAATGATTCTTTCGACCGAACCACAGCGATAACACTCACATCCCTTTGCAATAACGCCGATACCACCAAACGACCAGTTTGACCGTTGGCACCTAATACTAACGCAGTCATGTTTTCCGTAACCTAATACACCGATTGTTGGTAAAATACTTAGTAACACAGCAAATAAAAAACCAGTGTAACCCAGCCAAAGTGACGACTGTGTAAAATCTTGAAACCAGATTGATTCAATTCTTTTCTGTCTTTCATAGTGTAGAATTAATCAATGGGCTTGTTACTAAACTTATCCAATATCTAACGTTCTATAGAGATTGCCACCCCATGGGTTGTTTAAGCCAGACCATATGTAACATCCCCCGCTTTTCCTTGCTCAGTGTTATCCGGCTGACACTCGGTGTGTTGCTGACTTGTTTTCATTCTTCGGTCTTCTCAGACACCTGCCAACGATTAAAAGTAGTAGGTTCTGATCAATGGATACCTTTTGCTTATATTGAGGGAAGTGAGGCCAAAGGTATTGCCTATGATGTCGTGCGGCTAATCAGTGACGACCTGATGCTAGCTATTGAAATCCAGGAAAAACAACCATGGCGACGTCTCGAAAAGAAGATGGATAGCGGCCAGGTAGATTTACTGGCAGGAAATTACTGGAATCAGCAGCGGGCACAAAAATGGGCTATTACAGACGCCATATCCCAGGATGAGGTTCGTGTGTTCGTAAATAAAGATCATGCGTTCAAGTTTGCATCACTCAACGATCTGATAGGACGGGAAGGCGTAATGCCCGGTGGGGTCAGCTTTGGGGAACACTTCGATCAATTTAAATCCCGACTAACAATAAGTGGCATTACCACGCATGAACAAATTCTTGCAATGCTTGGCCACCATAGGGTCGACTATGCCATCCTTCCTTATTTCAACACTCTACGAAAACTTAACAACACACCTCTCCAGAAACAATTAATCGCACTTTCGGAACCGGTAAGCCTCAATCGGGTTCATTTGGCGCTCTCCCGCAAATCACCCTGCTTTTCAGAGACCCTCCTGAAACGAATAAACACGGCTATTTCTAGTCGTTTACAAGACGGTTCAATCCGAAAAATAGAAGATTCATACCTGCTGACTGCACAAGACAAAAACTAAAAAGCCGTTAAGACCCTGCCGCCATGCCATTATTCGAACGAAACAAGCAGAGCAAACAACTGGCGATCAACAAGGCCTCTTTGTGGTCTTCCGATTCGATGGATAATCGATACTGACAAGCAAAGCCCTCCACTTCCTCCATCACTGAAACACGTCTCCCCTGACTGTAAAAGTCTGAGGTCATGTTATTGTTGAATACTGCACCGGCCTCCGCTTGACGCTGAGTACGAGCAGCATTAGCCCCATCTGAGTCAACCGCTTTCAGAAAATATTCGCCCCACTTGCGATAAAACTTGTAATGCCCTTTCGACGTGATGATTCGGTAGCAGTATCCAAACCACCCGGCGCGTTTCATCGAGCACACTACGCTGTTGTTATCATCCAAAATACTCGCGGAATAAGAAAATAAACGGCTCTTGAATAACCAATGCTGACAAGGAATAAGCGTTGAATTCTCTGAATGCGTTCGGGGCGTCCCTGAGGAAGCATCAGAGCTGAATACTTCAATGGATACAGTATTAATTAGATTGCAGGT
>JBFHTA010000420.1:0-2554 GCA_041590855.1 Pseudomonadales bacterium | reverse complement strand
TTAATGACATAAAGAGCACAACCCAGGGCACTCCTGGGTTGTCTTGTTTTGAACGCAATACCCTTAGAAGATCCGATTATGAAACCCAAGTACCTGATTATCCCCATCGTCATGTTGCTTATGGCTTGGTTTGCCATCTCGAATGAATCCACCTTCGTACTTCCTGCTGATGCCGACCTAACCACTGAAGCCCCTAAACCGTCAGAACCCGTTTGGGATGAAAGCGCATTTGAATCTGAATCGTCAGGCTTGGTAAAAACCGTTCAGAAAACACAGCCTGAACCCCAATCACCGATCGAGCGCATCAAGCGTTTGACGGATAAATCCGATCTGCAGCTGGCACTTCTTGAAGACTATGCAACCTATCAGCGTTATCCACCTGAAAATCGTCGATTCACCAGTCCACATCAAGACCCGATCACCCAGAGATACGCAATTGATGAACGTACAACCTTGAGTGAAGACAAAGACTATGGGCTGACTATCTGGAGCGATAAAAAGTACTATCTAACCACCGATCAGGTGTTAATTTATGCGTATGTAGTGGATGGCGAAGGAACAAAAGTGAGTGCCAAACTCACAGCCGACGTGGAAGCCTTCCGTCAACGAATTGGCCAATTACAACTCTCGGATGAAGATGGTGATCTCACCTACGAATCAACCATAGACCTGGCCAGTACTACGCTAAACATACAAGAGCCGGGTATCTACAAAGTCATCATTCGCGATGAGGCTCATGACATTCTTGATGCTCTTACCTTCACGCTCTCTGAACCGGACATCGAGCTCACCGGTAACTATCGTGACAAGCTCACCCCAGCCGGTGATTTGCTGATCGAAGCTCAAGTAGATGTCGCCAAGTCCAACAAATTCTATGTTCAAGCATCGCTATACAGCAGCACCAATGTGCCCATTGGTGTAACCCAATACACCCAAGAACTGTCTTCAGGCAAGCATTGGATACCCCTTGAATTTGCAGGTTTGATGATTCGAGACGCCCAAGAAAGCGGCCCCTACCTGCTGCAACAGGTTTCTCTGGCAAAAGTCACCATGCCAATGCAACGTGCGCCCGTAGACCAACCCGGCTACCAAACGGACGCATACGCTCTGGACGAGTTTTCAAGCAAGACACACGGCGGGCAAGACGCCCTTTCGAATTGATAACACCGCCTGCCTATGGAAACGGATGAAGCATCAGAGCGTTAAGAAACGCCCTGTTGCTTCAGCCACTGTTTTAATTGGGGCAAAGGCAAAGCACCCGATACACGAGCCACTTCTTTTCCTTGCTTAAACAAGATTAAGGTCGGGATGGAGCGAATCTGCCAACGCGCTGCCACCTGTTGATTCGCTTCTGTATTTAACTTGGCCAAACGTACCTTAGGTTCCAGCTCTGCAGCGGCTTTCTCAAAGATCGGGCCGAAACTCTTACATGGCCCACACCACGGTGCCCAGCAGTCCACCAGTACAGGTATCTCGTTATGATTCAAGGTTGCCACCACATTGGCAGCGCTTAAATTCATTGGTTTTCCGGAAAAGATCGGTGTCTTACATTTGCCACATTTGGGTTTATCACCCAATCGGTCGGTCGGAAGTCGATTAGTCGCGTTGCACTTAGGGCAAGTCACGTTGGTAGTGGGTTTGGAGGCTGCAGAGTTTTTAGCGGTGGACATGAGAAACCTGTTAACAAGCTTTTAAATAAAATTCTAACCAGATATTCACTTTCTATAGAACAGCTTTAGTGTAGGCTAGCTAAGGATTAGCTTTAGATGATCCTTCGCTCACATAAAAATTTTGACTAAACAATACATTATCGTTGTTCTTAATAGTAAAATTCCAGTTACCAGATACCATTTCATAAGGTTGAGAAAACCAATAAAGTACAGTCCCACCTGCGATCCCATCTTCAAAATATAAGCGCTCACGATAGGACTGAGTCGTTACCTCTTTCCCTTTTTTATTAATCATCTTAGGATGCACTCCAACTATTTCTAAATCTACGCTTACAAATTTCTCTGGAGCTTTTATTGCGTATTTAAAACCAATACCGTATCCAAGCTCAGGTTCTATGACTGTGGTAGCATTAATGAATTCTGCCTCAGAGATTGTTCTATACCCTGCATCACTGTCAGGGGCTTCGGTCTTTCCCAAAACATTAAGCTTACGATAGTAGCCAACATCGAACTTTATAAACTGAGCTTTGGTTATGTCATTCTTCACAGGAAGGAATTCTATTGCTCCCTCATTCAGCTGCGCCCCCCAAAGAATTAACGCCTGTAAAAAAGACCAAATAGAAATCAGCATCTATAACCCCTTCCATTAACAACAACATTAAGCATTTCCTAAAAGAATAACAGCTATACTTGCTACACTAATTAACCAAGAAAATTTAAAAATTATACATTTAGGTACTTTTTTTGCCTACTAATCAAGAAGTGTCATAAAAAGATCATGGGAGCTCCGAAGTAAATGACTTCTCAGACTCAGGATATATCGGTTACTTCGCACCTCTATAAAGGTGTGGGATTTCTTGTTGTGTGGTTCCTGATTACAGCAG
>JBFHTA010000419.1:0-2571 GCA_041590855.1 Pseudomonadales bacterium | reverse complement strand
CTCCTGCAGAGGTCACGTTAAATAAAGAAGCACCACTGCCATCTTGAATATCAAACAAGCCTGACGGCACACCACTGACTCCGGTATTGACACCGACAATACCATCGGTCTGAACTAGAAACTTAGAATGTCCAGCCGCTGTCTGAACATCCAACAAGCCTCTGGGCATAAATCCATTATCAACATTAACCCCGAGATAACCCAATGGGCTGACAATCAAAGCATGGTTATTAATGTCTGTAGGGTGAGCAATATCCAACATGCCATCTGGCGAGGAAGTTTCAAGCCCTACGTCGCCATCAGCAGCAATAAAAATACTGTCTTTAGTAGCTCCTGGTGTAATTCTAAATGGAATATTACCGCTGTTTGTAAAATCCCGAATAAAGAAACTACTCTCGTTCCCCCCTATGTCCCAAACCTGTTCAGTAAACCCCGATGTACCATCTTGATGTAATCTAAGCGTCGGGCTGTTGCCATCAACTACATGAAGTTGCATCAGTGGATTGCTTGTATTAAAACCCACTCTGTTTAGAGTACTTACGTAAATACTGTCGTTCCGTGCTCCCCCCAAAATTGTAAAGGGATGAGTTTCAGAAGTAATGTCTTCAATACGAAAGTAGTTATTTCCCCCATTAAGCGAATCATTAATAGTTATTTGCCAATCAAAGGTTGGGAAACTAGAGGCGCTACTGGTATCTATAAAATGGATTCGCAGATTATTTTCTTTCATTCTTATGGTATCAAAGCCAAAAGTTTCACCGGCAGAGCAGTCCACTCCCGTACAAAGACTGCCTTTTATCACCAAATCATCCGCGATTTGTTGGTCCGCAATCACCACCGCGCCCAAACCAACACCTAAACCTACACCAGAAACAACAATCAACTTCTTCAGCATACTGTTCATACCAATTATTCCTCTGCAAGATCAGGGTTGACAACTAGGCCATCCATAATTAAAAAGCGTTTTGATTCAATGGTTTTTAAATAGACAGAAGCGGGTTTTACGTTCGGATCACGACCATTGTTCAGCTTGGCTTCACGTGCTCTTAATTGTTGTTCAACTAACGGTTGTTCAACCGCGACTTCTGACAAAATCTTGTAGGTGTAATAGCCATCAACGAAACCTTCACCGGTTTCGAAGATGCCGTTTTTACTGCTGAGTTGAGTGCCATCTTCACCGCTTAGCTGTACCGTGGTGTAATCAGCGGGCAGATCAATAACAGTGATGCCTTCTGAACCGCCCTGAACCGTTGCAGCCATGCTGTTTGACGTAAGCGCAACGCACCCGCCCAGAAATAGCCCTATTGATACTTTCTTGATCGGGCCGACACAGTGATAAAACGCAGTGATCATAACGACTACTCTCTTCATGCTTGATAAATCACATCAATCTATGACTGACATTGAGCCAACATAAAATTAATACTTTGCGGAGCCAGGCATTGCTTGTCCCCACAGACTTGTATATCCAGTTGTACTTTACTTAATTCCTTATTGTGTGCTTGCGCCAGAATACGGAACTGCCCCTGATATAAGCGCAATGCTTGCTTTGAAAATGTGGGTTTACTGATACTGTCTTCGGGATAATCCACCGAGATCAATTCTGAATTTGTTGTTAACCGGGTGGGTATCAGATTCTTGCTATTTGGCGTGGCTGAATTCATATGCCAACCGTCTTTCAACTTTATCGATAACTCTATCTTGGCGGGCTGGTCACAACGGGCGCGCTCCGCATTGAACTCAACGTAGCCATTACCCATTGCAAAAAATTGTTGATGTGCCGTCGCACCCTGGTTCATCTCTGTAATCACTTTACCGGCGTAAAAATTATCATACGGCTTGAGATTAAAACGGTCTTTAATGGAACGCTTGGTATCTAACAGCAACTCACCTACCACTCGATCACCCGTTCTTAGCCAGAGGTGATGCATTACCTCAAGCATGACAGAGTTGCTTGCCAGCAATTCGCCATCACTGAAATACTGGCGTCGCTGAAAAACATGTGCGCGTTCAGAATTCATCGAACGATCATTGACCTGTTGAGCCCCCTGATTCCGGGAGGAAAACTGCCGCTCGTCGCTTGAATAAAGTGAGCCATCTGCCGCTGTAAAATAGGTGTTCACTATGTTGACCAGCTTTTGTGTTCGGCTTAACCAAGTCTCATCTTCTGTAATTTCATGAATTTTCAAGAATGCATTGGCAAGATAGGCATAGTCTGATAATTGCCCACTTTGGGAGTTGATTCCTTGGAATGAAAACCGGAACAACCGGTTTTGCTCTGCATCAAAGTGGTTCCGCCAAATGGTGTGTGCAGTCGACACCGCCAGCGTTTTCATGTGTTCATTTCCGGTCACCGAATAAGCATCGGCTAACCCTTTGATCATCAGGCCGTTCCAGGCTGTTATGACTTTTTTGTCGACGTCCGGAGAGCCCTGTCGACGCTGTTTCAACACGCGTCGAAGGTCAGAATTTTTGGCATCGAAAGGCGTGGAGAAATACACGCCTTGTAAATCAGACCCAGGCAAGTCATAGGTTTGTACAAGATCACGACGCTCAAACTTTCTTAACATG
>JBFHTA010000418.1:0-2577 GCA_041590855.1 Pseudomonadales bacterium | reverse complement strand
GCTTTTGTTCTGGTGTTACCGGGGTCACACTGCCGAAATCATAGACGATGAGCTTGCCGTCTTCGGTGTAGGCAAAGTTTCCGGGATGCGGGTCGCTGTGAAAGCCGTCAAACTCAAACACTTGCCGGGCAATGAACCGGAATAAGTTATCACCGAGCTGGTTGATAGTGGCTTGCGGCAGCTGTTTTGGAACTTCTTTTATGGATAGACCTTGTTCAATGCTTGTGGTGAGAATGCACTTGGTGGAAAACTGGTCAATGACGGTTGGGATGATGATGTTTTCATCGGATTGATGAAACGCTCCGAACCGTTTTAATTGATTGGCTTCTTCAAGGTAGTCCAGCTCACGTATCAGGGTGTCCGAAAGTTCTTCGAAGACCGCTTCCAAGGCAGACGGGTCAACCTTCAGTAAGCCTCCGAACTTCAATAACCGCCTAAGATGTTTCAAATCCGATTTGCAGGCTTGTTCAACGCCGGGGTATTGAATTTTCATCACCACGTGTTGACCATCGTGCGTGACGGCTTTATGCACCTGGCCAATGGAGGCTGAAGCAAGCGGTGTTTTGTAGAACTCGGCGAACAGATTTTCCGGGTAGTCTCCGAGTTCAAGAATAATCTGGCGCTCTATGACCGAGTAGTCCATAGAGGGGGCCTGATTTTGAAGGGCTGCGAGTTCTTCCGTAAACTCTGTTGGAAACAGGTGCTGCATTTGAGACAGCATTTGACCGACCTTCATGGCCGCGCCTTTCAACTCACCCAAGGTGCTGACAACTTGCTTTCCAATTTCCCGATAGAGCGCACTTTTGCTTTCTTCAGTACGGTGGGATTTTTGGAAGCTGGAACGTATCTTATTGCTGGCGTATTTGCCAACAATTGAGGCTGTCATGCCTGCCAGTCGGGTGGCGCGTTTTCGATGGCTTACCCATTTACCGCGTGTTGAATGAGGCGTTTCGTGATCGGTCATAGGATCGGCTTCACCGTTAAATCAAAGGATTAGACATCTACTTGCTCAGGGTTTTCCAATGCCTGGAAAAGCTCTTCAAGTTTTCCGCCCATTTGAGCCAGCGCGTAAATGGCTTCCGGCAATTGTTGTGCGAAGCCAGGCATGTGCTGCTGAAGTAGCTGCGGATTTTCCGCGCGTTCCACGTTAAGATCAGGCGCTGCCAGGGTAGAAATTAAGCCCATGATCGAATACACATGGTCTTCGAGGTTTAGCTCTCCACGGAGTTGCGGGTCCAGTTCACTGAATTTTTTAATGGCGGCTTTCCAAAGCTCTTCAATGTCGGTAAAGAAAGCAACATAGCCTTGGCAGAAATGTTCCAGCTCGATGCGATCTTCAGCAGATTCCGACCAAGCCAGGTTTACACTTGGATTGCAGCCACCTTCCATGAGATCGTCGAAGGCTTCTTTGTAATGTTGCACCATGTTCAGAATGATGCCTTCCATATCACTTTGCTTTTCAGCGTTGGCAGACTCTTTATTAAATACCACAGGAAGCCATTGTTCGGTCGACAAAAACGTTGGCGCGGATAACACACTGTAAAGCAATCCGATGAACTGGGTGTAGTTCAAAGTGCCATTAGGGCGATCGGGATGGCTAAGGAAGGCTTTAAGTGTTTCGCGATCGGCATCCGTTAACGGTGGTAATTGGTCTGTCATGTCAGGGTCCTTTATTGTAGATCGGGTCGTCTGACATCCAACGGTTGTATTCGCATAACATTAAATATCAGAAACGTAATATTGTTCAGGTTAGAGGAAAAGGCTCGCCATGGCTATGGGTAGCCGGTATTTCCTGCTTACTCTTTAAAGATATCCGGCGTTTCAGCACGATGAAATCCTTCAAATGGTTCGCAATGAGTTGCGTTAGGAAGCGGCCAAACCCGGTTGCCTAGCGAAGCTCCGCCATCGATCTTGATGGAGGTGCCATTGATGAAGGCCGCAGCAGGGGAGAGTAGGAAGCAAATCATGCCACTGATTTCAGATTCTGTGCCCATGCGTTTCATGGGAACGGCGTCTTTTAATTTCGGAATGACGGCTTTGAAGGCGGCATCGTAGGTGTCCATGCCGCTGGAGATAATCCAGCCAGGGGCTACTGAATTTACACGAACCCCTTTGTGAGCCCACTCGAAGGCCAGTGTCTTTGTGATGTTGTCCATTCCGGCCCGGGCAGCGCCTGAATGTATCATGCCCGGCATACCGCCCCACATGTCTGCCGTAATATTAACGATGGCGCCACCGGTTTTACTCATGCCTTGGTTAAAGACTTCACGGGCAAATAAAAAGCCACCCATCATGTTGGTTTTTACTACAGCTTCAAACCCTTTTTGCGTGATGGAAGCCGCTGGGCCAGGGTATTGACCTCCCGCGTTATTGACCAAACCGTGAATCTGTTGGCGTTGGCTCAGGATTTCTTTAACCACCTCAGACACCCGTTGTTCATCCCGGATATCACAGGTGTAGATGTCGGCCTGGCCACCGTCTTCAATAATCTCTGATTTCACTTTCTGCAGTTTTTCGAGGTTTCGGCCAATTAAACTGACGGAGCCACCGAGGCTGCTGATTTCATGGGCCGTACAT
>JBFHTA010000417.1:0-2593 GCA_041590855.1 Pseudomonadales bacterium | reverse complement strand
TTTTATAATCACCACGACTCTTAAGAACAGCCTCACCATTACTTACGATGCCATCCTGATTAGAATCAATAAAAACAACCCATCCATTAGCCCATTCGTTCCCGTTTGCGCCACACTGGTTATCTACATTGGTTTTCATTGCACAAATAGTCACATTAGAACGACGTTTCAAAGCTTCACTTTTTGCGTAAATAATCGCAGCCAAGGTGTCGTTTGCCTGTACTTTTAATCGCTGCCCATGGATCATTTCGTTGAATGAGGGAAAAGCAACAAACATCAGAACACCCAACATTCCTAAGACAGCCATTAACTCAATCAAACTAAACCCGTTACGTATTTTTATTTGAGATCTCATTACTTCAACCTTGCAAGTGCCAAATTCAATTGGCTTTTATAATGATTGAAGTATACGAAACCCAATTCAAATCCATTAGTCATACCAGACCAGTGGTCAATAACTATGGAATGAGTGGTAACACATTGAATAACAGGGAATATTTATGTGATCAGGGTCACACAGTAAGGGGAGTTGAGGGTAAATCCCTCTAGGGAAAGGACTGAGGGTTATACCTCAGTCACAGGAATACGAAGTTCTTTAGGCATGGAGAAAACAACGTTTTCAGGTTTACCTTCCAGCTCTTCTGGCGCATCAGCACCCAATGCTTTCAAGCGTTCGATAACACCGCGCACCAATACTTCCGGAGCCGAAGCACCAGCGGTGATACCAATGGCGGTCACACCATTTAACCAATCTTTTTCAATTTGCTCCGCATCATCTATGAGGTAAGCCGAACACCCCATACGCTCGGAAAGTTCTCTCAACCGGTTGGAATTAGAGCTGTTTGGAGAGCCCACCACCAACACTAAGTCACAGTCCGAAGCCAACTCTTTCACGGCATCCTGGCGGTTTTGCGTCGCATAGCAGATGTCGTCTTTACGAGGCCCTTCAATCTTAGGAAAGGTCTCACGCAAGGCGGTAATCACTTTCGCCGTATCATCCATAGATAAGGTAGTTTGAGTCACATAAGCCAGCTTCTCTGGATTATTCACCTGAAGCTGATACGCATCTTCTTCGTTTTCAACCAAGTAGATATCACCACCGTAGGAATGATCGTATTGCCCCATGGTTCCTTCAACTTCCGGGTGGCCTGCGTGACCGATCAGCACACACTCACGCCCTTCTCGACTGAATTTAGTCACTTCCATATGTACTTTAGTGACTAACGGACAAGTAGCGTCGAATACCTTCAATCCCCGGCGTTTGGCTTCATCCTGCACTGCTTTGGAAACTCCATGCGCGCTGAAAATCACCAAATTATCGTCAGGTACTTCATCCAGTTCATCAACAAAGATGGCACCCCGGCTTTTTAAGCCATTGACGACAAACCGATTATGAACCACTTCATGACGAACATAGATAGGTGCGCCAAAGACATCCAAAGCACGATTCACGATTTCAATGGCTCGATCAACGCCAGCACAAAAACCACGAGGGTTGGCCAATTTAATCTTCATTCAGATACCTACCTATCTATGTCGCGTGCGCATTAATTGACAACAGTTGCCTGCTCTTGAGCAGCTGGTTGTACATCTACAATCTTTACCTGAAATGATAGTGTCTCACCCGCCAACGGATGATTGAAGTCCACGATCACTTCGTTTTCTAATACAGACTTAACCACGCCAGGCAACTCTGCCTTGTTGGCATCCGCAAAAGACAACATCAAACCGGGCTCTAATTGCATATCGTCGCCAAATTGGTCCCTTTTGAACGACTGAACGTTATTCGGGTTTGGCTGACCAAAAGCCTTTTCAGGGGGCAAGGTAAAGGTTTGCTCGTCACCCGGTTGAAGACCCACTAAAACCTCTTCAAAACCCGCTAACAAGTTCCCATCACCCATAACAAAGGTGGCAGGTTGAGTTTCGAAGTTGGAGTCCACAACACCACCATCCGACAGCACGATTGCAAAATGTAGAGTGACTTCCATGCCCTCAGCGATTCTATTGGTACTCATTGAGATCTCCGAACCATAAATAAGGAATCTATCACCAAAATAGCTGCACCTATTGAAATGGCAGTATCCGCCAGATTAAATGCAGGAAAGTGATAAACATCGTAATACACGTGAATAAAATCAATCACGTAGCCATAAACCATACGGTCATACAGGTTGCCTAACGCACCACCTAAAACCAGGGCAATAGCCACTTTTTCCCATTGAGAAACCTGCTTACCCAGCAATAGCCAACCAATCAAGCCCAATGAGACAACCAAGGCAATGCCTGCAAAAAACCAGCGTTGCCAACCGCCCTGATCCGATAAGAAACTGAACGCTGCGCCGTAATTGTGAAGTAATGTCCAGTTAAACATGGGCATCACTTCTACAGAAACACCGTAGTCCAAGGCTGAAGTCGCGACTTGTTTAGTCACGTAATCCAACGCAATCACAATCACTGCCAGCAATAGCCAAACTGCACGTTTTTGTTGAAGTTCGATCGCCATAATTTCTGGTAAGTTCGCTTATGCGAACTTACGTTGCTCTCCTTGACCGTCCACATTCACCACGCAACGCCCACACAAAGAAGGATGTGT
>JBFHTA010000416.1:0-2595 GCA_041590855.1 Pseudomonadales bacterium | reverse complement strand
TATATCTTACCCTGTAAATGCCGAGCCGTGCTCTTCGTCATCCAAGTGCCCTGTTGCACTGTTAAGTGCTGGGTATGGGGTATCACACTTAGAGTATCAGTTCCTATCCAAGCAGCTTAACCAGCTGGGGTATTTGGTTGTGGCTGTGGGGCATGAGTTACCGGGCGATCCTCCTTTGTCGGTGTCGGGAAACTTGTATGAAACGCGCAGTGAAAATTGGATGCGTGGGGCACAAACCTTGGATTACCTCAGAAACCAATTGATGACTCGTTTCGAATCCTACGATTTTAACGGCGTGCTATTAATTGGCCATTCTAACGGTGGGGATATTTCAGCTTGGTTAGCGAATGAAAATAAAGCCTATGTTAGAAGTGTTATTACGCTGGATCATAGGCGTGTACCGCTGCCTCGAAATGAGGGTATTCAAGTTTTGTCACTTCGGGCAAGTGATTTCCCGGCGGATGAAGGCGTACTCCCCTCATCAAGTGAGCAGGAACAATACGGAATGTGTGTCGTAACCATCCCAAACGCGAAGCATAACGATATTGCGGATTTCGGCCCGGCTTGGTTGAAAGAAAAGATAAACGCAGTGGTTCGAAGATATCTGACAGGGCACTCTTGTATTGATTTACAAAGCATTTAAAAGCGTTGACTTATCTTAAAAACGGGCACCTATCCAATAGCCTTGCAGCTGGATAGGTGCCCGTTGCGTCTATCAAAAAATCAAGCTGGGGCTCACTTACTCAGTACAGTCATTAAAACAGATATCACTGATTTCTACTGAGAATTCTTCGGTCTGAAAGTTAAACAGGCTCAGGCCCCGGTTAATCGAAACTTGATACGTTCCGGGATCAGTAACATCAAAGGTCTTGGTTACCCATTGGTTGTTTGTGCCGGGAAGAACATTAAGCGGAGTGATTGCCATTCCATCGCCATGCATTTCATCAGGCAATACCGAGTTGAATCAGAAGGTACGGCATAGAAGCAATTTAGAACGCAGAAAAGCGGCCAACGGGCCGCTTGATTAGTGAGGGTTGCGTGGTGATTTTACTACTACCACCGTTCTTTGGTCTTGGTTTTCACCATCTTGGAAAACAAACGTTGGTGTTCCCGTTCTGCATAGCTCCCTAACTCTCGGCGTTTGGCGTATTCATCTTCTTTCAATAATTTTTGGTAGTTAAAGAAGTCGGATGGATCTACTGAGCCATTTTCAAGTGCTTCACGAACTTTACAGCCGGGCTCTTGCTCGTGACGACAATCGCTAAAACGGCAGCGTTGGGCAAGAGAGTGGATGTCCGCGAAGGTTTCTTCGATGCCTTGCTGGCTGTTGAAGAGTTGTAACTCTCGCATTCCAGGGGTATCAATTACCGCCACTTTTCCGTGAGCTTTTTCATCTGCACTGGCAATGAAAAACAGCTGACGTGCTGTGGTGGTGTGCTTACCTTTGTCGTCATCTTCTCGGATGCCTGCTACCTCTTGTTGAGTGCCTGCGAGGGCGTTCAACAAGCTGGATTTCCCTACGCCGGATGAACCGACCAATGCGATGCTAATGCCACTGTGCAGATAGGGCTTTAAAGTCCCCAGCCCGGTGCCTTCCAGTGAACTGATGGCATGGATTAGCTTGCAATTCAGTTGTTGTAGTTGAGCCAGGTATTCCTGTAGTTCAATCTCAGAACATAAATCGCTTTTAGTCAGAATCACCACAGGTTCAATATCTGCCTCTAGCGCGAGCGCTAAATAACGCTGTAAACGCTTGAGGTTAAAGTCCTGGTTGGCACTGGTGACAATCCATAAGTAATCGAGATTAGCTGCAATCAGTTGAGGCCTGTCACCTGAGAGTCGTTGTAACCGGCCCTTGGGCTCGACGATCAACTTAATTCGCCAATGTTCTTCCGCGCGCTCGGCCATGACCCAATCACCAACGGCCAAAAATTGGCTAGTGGGGCGAAATTCAGGCGGACACAGTAAGTCAGCGCTTGTTAAATTAGAGCTTCCGGACTCTCCTATGGCCTGTATTCGATCACGATGAATCGCGGTAATACGAAACAAGGCATAAGGTTGCTCTGTTGTTTCGTCATCACTGTGCAAAGCCGATAATTCCTCAAAGGAAAGCTGTGCACTCAGTTGTTGCATGAAATAGTTAGTCCAGCCGATGGACTGTAGATGTGTAAAATTCAATGTTATTGCTCCGGCAAAATCATAAACGCGCCGGACGGACGACCTGAGGGCTCAGGACATATCAGATAAGATCAAGATAAGTATGAAAGGGAGAGTTACGCCCTAAACATTCGCCGCCGGCATTAAAACCAGTACAACGTTTGAAACAATCATCAAAAACTCCTTTCCGGTTCTCTAAAACAGAGTTCGGATTAACAATAAATTAACCCCGTATTGGGCAGCGATATGATGGGGTAAGTTCAATATTTAATCAATAATTTTAAAACATCGTTATGATTGGCGCAGGTCTTTAGAAGTGACCTTTCCAACCGTCTGACGGACATCATAAGACAATCAACCGATGGAATTACTGATAGGGGATATATAAAGTGCTGACAGTACTTCTCTATGAAGCGATGCTTTTTAAGTTATTTATTC
>JBFHTA010000415.1:0-2602 GCA_041590855.1 Pseudomonadales bacterium | reverse complement strand
TTCGGCAATGGCCAACAGTTCTAGGTCTTCAATTTTATCCATTAGCAATTCGTAAGTATCAGCAGGAATGCAGTAAAAGGCTGGTGCGTTCCTATTTAAAATAGCAATGGGCTCGCCTTCGGCACTTAACGCCACTTTCATTGGGTTGGCTTTCAGCTCGCTAATACTTGCTGCAGTTTCTGTGAGAATTCTTGTCGTCATACGATTACCGTATTTTATTTAGTGTTTTAAAGTGTACTTTTAACTGGTCGTTTAGATGTGCTAAGTATAGATCGCTTGGGTGTGTTGGCCAAGATTCGACATTAAAATAGCAGGGAGTTGAGAGGGTATTTTCGAACTGAAAACTACAAAAAACCGCCTAGAACAGGCGGCTTTCTGTGCAATGGAAAGATTAGATATCCGTTGACGCAAGCGACATTGAATCGTCCAACTTAATAGTGAAGTGGCGAATCAGAGTGTGGCGCTCATAAGACAACAGATATAAATGCAGTTTAGATTTGTCGTCTTTATCCAGGTGCATTACCGGGCCATCCACGCTGGTGGAGTGGTGATCGATCCACTCGTCGTTCTGATCAAGTAATACACTGAAATACGGGCTTTGTGCCGGTGGTGCGGCTTTCAGGTCGGTGTAGCTTTGATAGAACGGCGGGACGTTAATGCCCATCGGCTTGTAAAGGCCTTTCGGGTATTCGCTGGTATCCAACTGAGGTAAGCTGTTAACGTCAAAGCCACTGATGATCAGACGGTTGTTTTCACCACTTTCGCTGTCTTTAAACGTCAGCTCTAGTTCTTGCAGGTTTGAATCGCCTGATGCTGAATCAATGTCTCTTAGGGTCGCGTGTTTGAAATCACCGATTTGCCAGTATTTATTGTCCCAGGCTTTGTTCAGTTTGTACTGCCCTGGTGGGACAAAGCTGGCAAATTGAATCTTCTCCGGGTTCTTGTAGAAGTCTTCCCACGTCATTAGGTTGGTCGTTGCATTCAGTGTACGAATCTTACGTTTTTGTTCCCCTGCAACGATCAGACGCTCATCGTCCATTGGGCGGGCGTCAACCACTCGTTCGTTCTTCACTTCACGTAGTTGTGATAAATCGACGAAGGTGCCAGCCGGGTCTTTCCAATGCTCTAAACGCGCCCAGTGATTCCAGTAAGAAACATCGTTGATCTTCTCAAAGATGTCTTTGTAGTGGCCCATCGGGAAATCAAACCAGCCTTGGTAATACAGTTTTTTGTCACCGTCTTCTTTGGTGAACAATAACACTTCCCACAAACCTGCATTTAAGCAGTTACGAGCCAGGTGAACAGAGTGCATGTTTTCGATTTCAAAACCGTCACCACCAATGATTTCAATGTGCTCTGAAGTAGGCTCAAAGCTTACTTGTTGGCGGTTCCATTCACGGTCAACCAGAGTAATGACTTCCAAGCCTTCGTCATTCTTCACCCAGTTGGATAGCTTAGGAATGAATAATTCAAGATCAATGTTTTTAAACTTAACGGTAGCGACACGTTCGTCTGCTTCCGGCTGCAGTACGAAGTTAAAGTGGGTGTCGTCGATTTTTTACAATGTTAAAGACCGGCCACCGTATTTTTTGTAGAAATCGCTTAGTGGAGCCGGGTCTTCAGGATACTCATCCATGGTGTATTCTGTCACCGAGATATCCATAACGTCTTCGGTGGTGTATTTATTAAAAAAGAGTGTGGCGCCTATCGCGGAGCCTGCAATCGCTACCGCCAAACTTGATGCAATTAATTTCCTTTTCATAGAGTTCCCTCATAACCTTAGAAGTAGACAGTTGTGCTGTTCCGTAAATGGAATGGACTGTTTTAGCTTGTAACCAGAACGCCTCTCATTCTATTGGCTGAGCTTCAGCCAACAATAGCTAGTCTGTGAACTCATTGTTTAGGTGATATTAACCCTATATTTATTGTGTTTTATTTTACTTAACGCTCAGGGCTGATTCAGAGTTAGTTTGGCTCATGTAAATCACGGCTATGGGCTATGCTTCAAAGGAAGCGCTTTGAGCAAGAGCTCAAAATAATAGGGACTAATATTCAGGTTTATGGTTTTAACGAGTATCTACGGTCAACTGAAGTACTTGGCAGTGACTACAGCCGTAGGGTTGGCAATCAGTGTTTTGCTGGCTTTGCCTTTGAGGGTTCTGGCTGATAGCGATGTGAAGCATAGAACCATCACTTTGGTGGCTGATCAGTGGTGTCCTTACAATTGTGAGCCAAATTCGGATCGACCGGGGTTTATGATTGAAATTGCCGAGTATGCGTTTGGTGAAGCAGGTTTTGAAGTGGCTTATTTAAACGTACCTTGGGCGCGGGCTATTAATGATACCCGCTTGGGGGAATACGATGGGCTGGTAGGTGCCGGAAGGGAAGAAACGCCGGATTTTATTTTTCCTGAGCATCCTCTAGGTGTGGCTGCTCATACATTTTATACACCCCGTGATTCCTTGTGGCGTTATTCGGGTATATCTTCGCTCAAGAATGTGGTGTTGGGTGTGATCAAAGATTATTCCTACGGCGATCTTTATCAGAGCTATATTGTTCATTATGAAGATAATCCGCGACGGGTTCAGGTGGTGGCGGGGGA
>JBFHTA010000414.1:0-2617 GCA_041590855.1 Pseudomonadales bacterium | reverse complement strand
CTTGGCGATTCCCATAAAGGGTTTCGGGTGCTGGGTACCACATCCGGCTATTTTGAACACGTAAAATACGGCGCCAAACAATCACTCAGCTTTGCCGAAGGGCAAGCCTTTAATCAGTTGTTTGATGTGGTGCTAGGAGCGGACGTTGCCAAGAAACTGGGGTATCAATTGGCGGACGAGATTGTCATTGCGCATGGTGCCGGTACCGTCAGTTTTGTGAAGCACGATAATCTGCCGTTCAAGGTTGTTGGCATTCTTGCGCCAACCGGTACACCTTCTGATCGCACCCTGTTTGTCTCCTTAGGGGGCATTGAAGCCATTCATCAAGGCTGGCAGAGTGGTTCACCCAGTGCCAAGAGTTTAAAACTCAGCCATCAGGACTTTGAGGGTGTCACTCTGGAACCGGAAACCATTACGGGTGCGTTTATTGGCCTGAAATCCCGAATGGCTGCTTTCCAGCTGCAGCGGGCGATTAATGAATATCGGGAAGAGCCGTTGTTAGCCATTATGCCGGCACTGACGCTGCAGGAGCTGTGGCAATTAATTGGCGTAGCTGAGCAGTCTCTGTTGGTGGTGTCTGCGTTGGTGGTATTCAGTACCTTGTTGGGTATGATGATTACTATGTTATCCTCCTTGCAGGAGCGCCGTCGTGAGATAGCCATTCTTAGGGCGGTGGGGGCTCGTCCTCAGCACATTCTCTTTTTGCTGACCAATGAAGCCTTGTTGATTGCTGTATTTGGAGCATTATTGGGGTGGGCTAGCTTATACTTAAGTTTGTACACGTTAAGCCCCTATTTTGTGGAGTGGTTTGGAATTCATCTGGCAATCAGTGGTCCTAGCCTTAAAGAAGGCGGAATGGTGTTAGTAATTGTATTGGCCGCGTTGCTGATGAGCTTGATTCCCGGTTGGCGAGCGTATAAAAACAGTTTATTTGATGGACTGACTGTCCGTACTTAAAGAGAAGATGTTGTTTATGAAGTATTTACTGTCGTTAGTATGTTCTGTGGTGTTGAGTGTGTCAGTCGGGGCCTCAGCGGCAGATGCTACTACAGAGATTCAATGGTTGGATTTGATGCCTCAGGAAGACATCGACGCCATGGAAAACATGCCTGAAATTACCCATGAAAACCCGTTCGACAGGAGCTCCATGCCGGAAGTGATGTTTTCCAGCAAGGTGGTGGATGCCTATGAGAACAAACAGGTGCGTATTGCCGGGTACATGGTGCCCCTGGAAACCAACAACAAGGGCGAGTTAACCGAATTCTTTTTAGCGCCTTACATGGGGGCTTGTATTCATGTGCCGCCGCCACCGCCGAACCAGATGATTCATGTGAAATTCCCTAAGGGGGCGGAAGTAGAAGGCATCTGGTATCCGTTCATTATTGAAGGCAAGCTCAAGCTGGAAAGTTTTGACAATGGCATGGGTGCGTCCAGCTATTCGATGACGGCGACCTTGGTCAAGCCTTACGAAGAATAACGAAGGTGATTCTGCAATCCGTTGGATTCATTCACTCATGTTTTGATTTACAAAGCGGTTGACGATTTCTTTCAGTTCACCGCTTTGCTTCATTTTATAGATCTCAATGTCGAATTTAATGGTGAAGTCTTTTTTGTAGGGGAAGTTTTCTTCACTGTTGATGTCTGTGTACCCCAGATATGCCTCGTTGGTCGACACGACCGATACTTGCTCTAGCGTTACCTTGTTCTTGATGCTCATATACTCCGGTGTCTTTTGATACTGCGCGGTATACCAATGGAAAGGCAGTCTTGCGGTAATTGTGCAGTCGTGCCTACCCTGGTGCAGTACAGCAATCACGTCTTTGATGGAATTAACCTGACTTACTCTAACCTCTTTCTCTTTCACCATTTGGTTAAAGGCCTGGTTCGCCCGACCATCACCGCGCCACATCACGAAGGATAATCCGGCATAATCTTCAGGAAAATGGTCCCGGCTGAGGGTAAGTACCTTGCGGTTGCAGATCACCACATCTTCCTGGGTATACAAGGGAAGAGAGTACGGCCAGATGTAAGGGCGTTTGGGTTCGGTATCGGTCAGCCAGTCGTGCGCATGAAAATAGGGCGGCAATATGGCAAAGGCAGTCCCGCTTTTAGCATTGTATTTGGCCCGTGCCCAAGGAAAAACTTTAAACACCGGAGTGTAATCGGGCATTCGTGAAATCGCCGTGGTGACGATTTCAATGTACACGCCGGTCAGTTGTCCTTGATCGTCTCGAAAGGCGTAGGGCGGCAGTACATCATAGGTATGAATTTCCACCTCTTGAGCCGCCTGAAGGAAAGATGATCCGGCAAAAAACGTCAGGCAAAGAGCATGTAATAATTTCATCGGAAAGCTCATGCTAGTCGTTGATCTCATGGTTAACAAAGCGATTAATGATGTCGTTCAGCTCACCGCTTTGCTTCATCTTGTAGATTTCAATGTCGAACTTGATGGTGAAGTCCTTTTTATAAGGATAGTTTTCTTCGCTGTTGATATCTGTGTAGCCAAGAAATCCATCGTTGCTTGAAACGACGACAGTCTCCACAAGCGTTACTTCATTCTTGTGATTCTGAAATTCTCTGGACTTCTTATACTGGGCCAGATACCAATAAAAGGGTT
>JBFHTA010000413.1:0-2649 GCA_041590855.1 Pseudomonadales bacterium | reverse complement strand
TTTTGGTTGGGAAGGTTAAGCAAACACAGCTTCTATGAGCTACTCTTAGAGCCCGGAGACCGGCCTGAAATTCCATATAATAACCATTGCACGGTGGGTGCAGGAGAAGAAAATGACCACTCAAGTTTCTAGTGCTCAGCACGCGAAAACTCACGTTAAAGTTTCATCGTTGGCTCAAACAGCCGCAGCCGTTATCTTCGGTGCAGTTGTTTTATTTGCGGTTGGTTTCCTTCCAACAGACGCGGCGCACAATGCAGCGCACGACACGCGTCACGCAATGGCGTTTCCTTGCCACTAAGATTGTTGTTTTAAAACACAATTCAACACTCTGTATTGTATAGATCCTAATCCTGTTCGGATTGGGCTTTTGTGCGTTCTGATTTCACTCGATCAATGAGCTTTAACCCATGTTATTTCGCAGAATTATTTTAAACGCCTTACTGGTTGGCGTCGTAGCCAGTTTCGTATTCAGCCTTCTTCAAGTCTACGTTGTTAACCCGATTATCTTTGCTTCTGAAACTTATGAAGTGCCGGAAGAAGCGGCACCGGTAGCCGATCACCACCATGGTGAAGCAGTTGCCGGTCACTCCCACCATCACGATGAAGAAGCCTGGGCACCGGAAGATGGAATTGAACGAACCGCCTATACCATGTCTGCCAACGTATTTGCAGGTATTGGTTATGCCGCAATTTTGTTGGCCGTGATGAGCCAGTTGTCCTTACAAGGGTTAACCCGTGTCAGTGTTCTGAAAGGCATTGCCTGGGGCTTGGGCGGCTTTATCGTATTCTTTGGTGCGCCAGCGATTGGCATTCCGCCAGAAATCCCAGGTATTGAAGCGGCTCCGGTAGAGCATCGTCAATTATGGTGGATGTTAGCTGCTGGGGCGGTTGCTGTGGGCTTGTTGGTATTGGCTTTTGCGCCGCTTAAATTTAAAGCGCTGGGTTTGATTGCCATTGCGATTCCATACCTTGTTTCCGCGCCGCATCCGGAAGGCCCGGCTTTTAGCCACCCAGATCCGGCAGCGGTTGTTGCTTTGACAGACCTTCACCAGCAGTTCATTGTAACTACCTCTGTCTCTAACTTATTGTTCTGGTTAGTCATGGGTGTCATGAGCGCTTGGGTATTGAACCGTTGGGTGCTGACACCAAGTGTTTTGAAAGGTCTTGGTCAGGATGAAACCGCAAACGCTTAAGTTTCCTTTTACCGCAGTATCCGGGCAGGCTTCGTTCAAGCTTGCCTTGATTCTGGCGGCCATCAACCCCGCCATTGGCGGGGTGTTGATTAGCGGCCCAAGGGGTTCTGCTAAATCTACGTTAGCCAGAGGCTTGGCGGATGTCATGCCAGCTACGGCAAGCAAACCGCATGAATTTATTACCCTTCCGTTAGGTGCCAGCGAAGAAATGCTGGTGGGCACTCTGGATCTCCAGAAAGTATTAGCCGATCAATCCGTTGCGTTTCAGCCGGGGTTATTGGCGAAAGCAGATGGTGGCGTCTTGTATGTGGATGAAGTCAATCTGTTACCTGATAACCTAGTGGATTTGCTGCTGGATGTCTCGGCCAGTGGCGTCAATGTGGTGGAACGAGATGGCGTCAGCCACAGTCATTCCGCTGAGTTTATTCTGTTGGGAACGATGAATCCGGACGAAGGCGAGCTTCGGCCCCAGTTGTTAGATCGCTTTGGTTTGTCGGTTGAGTTATCGAATCAGTACAGCGTGGAAGAGCGTGTTGAGATCGTGCGTTTACGAGACGCTTTTGATCGAAATCCGGAAGCCTTTGTTCAGTCGTATCAAGAAGCACAAGCCAAGTTAACCGAGAGCATTCAGTCTGCAAGAACCCAGCTGGATCAGGTGCAGTGTGATGATGAATTACGTGTTCTAATCGCACAGAAATGTGTTGAGGCAAACGTCGATGGTATGCGTGGGGATATCGTTTGGTATCGCGCTGCGGTGGCCCATGCCGCATGGCATCAACGAGATCAGGTAACGAAAGAGGATATTTTGGCCGTTGAAGAGTTAGTGTTGGCGCACCGTCGTAACGGTGATAGCAATTCATCAAATCCGCCAAATTCTTCAAACTCAAATAGACAAGCACCTAACGCTTCTAACACACCTCCGAATGCGCCATTTTCTCGCCCTCAAGCATCCAGAAATGAACAACCCAATGACGGTTCGGAAGGGGATTGGGGCAGCATGTCTTCTCCGACGCAAGAACAGCAAGTCGTCGATGCCCCTTGGCAACTGAATCCATTGGGCAAGAAAGTAGAGAAAAACCTGCCGAAGAAGGTATCGTTGGGAAAGCCACAAACCCTTAGTTCCAGCCGTCAGAAAGGCAGTGGAAGTAAGGGTGTTCATGCATCAAAAACAGAAGATACAAAGGTTCACTGGTTTGGTTCTTTGGTTAAGAATGCAGGCCAAATGCCCCTGAAAGACTTGGTGTTTCGTAAGAAACGGGAAAGCCAGCCCGTATTGCATCTGGTATTGCTCGATACCTCGGCATCAATTCTAAAGCATCAGAACTTTTCCAAAGCTAAATCCTTGGTCAGTGCCATTGCCAATCAAGCCTATTTGGCACGTGAACAAATGACATTGATGGGCTTTGGTAATCAAAAAGTAGAAACCTTATTGCCGAAGAAACGGGCACCAAAATCA
>JBFHTA010000412.1:0-2667 GCA_041590855.1 Pseudomonadales bacterium | reverse complement strand
CTGAATCCAGTGACGGGCACGCCAGCTTCATATGATCTTCTTCGTCCGCCAGAATGTCAGATTCGAAAATATTTACCGAACCGATAAACTCGGCCACCATTCGGTTTTGCGGACTTTCATAGATGTCGACCGGGGAACCGATCTGTTGAATGTAGCCTTCGTCCATGATGGCAATGCGATCAGCCATGGTCATGGCTTCTTCCTGATCGTGCGTCACCATGACACAGGTTACACCGACGCGCTCAATGATATCGACCACTTCCAACTGCATTTCTGTGCGTAGCTTTTTATCCAACGCGCCCATAGGCTCATCCAGCAACAACAGTTTGGGGTGTTTTGCCAGGGAACGGGCTAATGCCACCCGTTGACGCTGGCCACCGGACAATTGATGCGGTTTGCGACGAGCAAATTTTTCCATGTGTACCAGTTTCAGCATTTCCTGAACCCGATCCGCAATCTGGCCTTTTGGCATGCCATCTTGTTTTAGGCCAAAAGCGATGTTTTTCTCGACGGTCATGTGCGGGAACAGGGCGTAAGACTGGAACATCATATTGAACGGACGTTCGTTCGGTGGCATGAAACTGATGTCTTCGTGACCCAGGCAGATTTGGCCGGAGGTGGGTTGTTCAAAGCCCGACAACATGCGTAACAGTGTCGACTTTCCTGAGCCGGAGGCACCGAGCAGGGCAAAGATTTCACCCTTGAAAATGTCCAGGCTGACGTTGTCGACGGCCAGCGCATCTTCATAGTATTTTGTGATGTTTTTGATGGAAAGCAACACGTCCTGAGTCGAACGAGGCGCTTTACCATTCGGACCTGAAGCACCGTTCCTTAGACCGTTGCCATTTGTACTCGTGTTATGAGTACCATTACTGTTATTAGTATCCACCGCAGAAGACATACATGCCTCGTGTATCTGAATGAGGGTTGGGCGAAGTTCTTACAGACATCGTTAGCCGGAGACTTCAATAATCCGGCTAACGATCAGTTAGGCGTTAACTGCCTGTTTTAACTGTTTGGGTTTACTGTCTGTGTCAGCTGCCGGTTTTGATGGCTGTCCAGGTTCGGCCCAGAATGCGTTCTACCTTTTGCGGTAGCACTTCGAAAGTAAAGAGTTTGGTGCCTTCCGGTGGATAGATGCCAGGGTGCTCCAGAATCTCCGGATCAATAAAGGCTTTAGAGGCAAGATTCGGGCTGCCATACCATACGTAGTTAGTGATGTCGGCACCGACTTTCGGGTCCAGCACGTAGTTAATCCATTGATGTGCTTCTTCCACGTTTTTGGCGTCTCTCGGAATGGCCATCATATCGGCCCACATAGCGGTGCCTTCTTTCGGAATGCTGTAGCCAATTTCAACGCCATTTTCGGCTTCTTCCGCGCGTGCGGCGGCCTGGAATACGTCGCCGGACCAACCGATCGCTACGCAGATGTCGCCGTTAGCCAGGTCGGAAATATAGCGAGAGCTATGGAAATAGGTGATGTTGTTGCGGATGTTGCTCATTAATTCCTGCGCTTTTTTATAGTCGGCAGGTTTTTTACTGTTTGGATCAAGCCCAAGATACTGAAGCGCTAACGGCAATACTTCGCTGCCGGAGTCCAGAATGGCAATGCCGCAGGATTTCAGTTTAGAGGAATACTTAGGGTCAAAAATCAGATCCCAGCTGTCGGTTGGTGCGTCTTCCCCAAGAACTTCAGTGACCTTAGATACGTTATAACCGATACCCGTTGTTCCCCACTGATAGGGAATGCCGTATTCATTGCCCGGATCGTAGTTTTCCAGGTTTTTCATTAATTCCGGATCTAGATTTTTCAGATTAGGAATCTTGGACTTATCCAGCTTTTGATAGGCCTGCGCTTTAATGTGGCGAGCCAGGTAGTCAGAGGTTGGTACGACGATATCGTATCCGGACTGGCCTGAAAGCACCTTGGCCTCCAACACTTCGTTGGAATCGAACACGTCATAGCTGACTTTAATGCTTGTGCTTTCCTGAAACTTGGGAATGGTGTCTTCGGCTATGTAGTCAGACCAGTTATAGATTTTGACGGTCTTTTCAGCAGAAATCGCTGGTGCTGAAGCCAAGGCTCCTGCAACGGCGGTTGCCAATACGGCTCCCTTAAGTGTGTGGTTTAGGTACTTCATGGTGGTTCCTCTTCCTAATGGAATAATTGTTTTGCTTATATCGTTGTTATGTTCGTTTTTATGTACGGTTATGTGTTGCTGGTTATGCGTGTTTCGTTTTCAGGTTTGTTTTCTTTTATGTTCGTCAGGGCTGGTGGTGGCAGCCCAGAATAACGTTTTGACTCAGTTTGTTTTTAGTGCGAGTTTGATGATCAATGAGTCAGTTTTTTATCACTATTTAAGGGTTTTGCATATCTTTCAGTGTGTTATCCAATGCAATTCTCGTCATCTTGATGATGCTGTCGATTTCCGGTTTGGTAATGACCAATGGCGGAGACAACAGCATGGTGTCGCCGGTTGCGCGCAGAATCAGACCTTGTTCCAGGGCATGATCCCGACAAAGGCCGCCGACTTTGCCGTCCCCGGGATAGCGTTGACGGGATTCTTTGTCTTTCACAAGCTCAATGGCAGCCAATAAACCCAGGGTGCGGACTTCACCTACCAAAGGGTGGTCAGCCAGTGTTGCCAGTTGTTCTGCCAGGTAGGG
>JBFHTA010000411.1:0-2677 GCA_041590855.1 Pseudomonadales bacterium | reverse complement strand
CGAATTTCATCCAGCTTACCTGTACCCACGAAATATTTAGGGTTCGGATGGTTTCGGGCACCTCGAATCAGACAAACAGGGTCAGCCCCTGCCGAGGTTACAAGATCCTGAAACTCATCAACGTCTTCAGAGCTTTGTTCAGAGGAGAAGTCAATGTGAACCAAAACAGCCAGTTCACCACCTTCGGGACGTTCAAAAAACAATCGGCCTCCCAATAGACACACAAAAAGGCACGCTCAACAAAAAACAAATTGTCTTTATTGAGGAAAGTGCCTTAATAAAACGCTCTTGATTGGAAAACAGTCCATGTAGCCGTCAGAAGAGCATATTCTTTGCCCACTCACCAGCGAGCAAAACATTGACGCTAAATTAGCCTTCTTCGCCGTCTTTTACGACAGCATCTTGCTGAGGCAAACGCACGCTGCGTGAAGGAACAATGGTCGAAATAGCGTGTTTATACACCATTTGGCTCACTGTATTTTTTAGCAGAATCACAAACTGATCGAATGACTCGATTTGTCCTTGCAGTTTGATACCGTTAACTAGAAAAATAGACACAGGAATGCGTTCTTTACGAAGTACATTCAAATAAGGGTCTTGTAAAGAGTGCCCTTTTGACATTACGAATTCTCCTTAAGAGGTTTGTAATAATTATTGCATTCAATCCATTAAGTACTGACTGCTTTCAATATTGAGTAAAACCAACCGATCTAGACAGTTCAGACCAAATAAAAAAAAATGACAACTTTACGAGCTAAAATTGCTCTACTGTTCAATAAATCCCTGAACCCGTTGCACTGTTTCTGGAATAAGGGAAGGATTCAAAGAATCCAGCCATTCCAAATCCTGCCAGCTTCGAAGCCAGGTAATTTGTCGTTTTGCTAATTGCCTCGTGGCATAAATGCCCCGATTGACCATCTCATCATAGTCATATTCACCTTCCAGATATTGCCACACCTGTCGATACCCAACAGAACGCATAGAAGGCATATTCAAATGAAGATCGCCACGCTCTTTGAGAGCTTTGACCTCTTCAAGAAACCCTTGTTCCAGCATAAGGCGAAATCTTTTCTCTATTCGCTCGTGCAGAACCTTACGCTCTGTTGGCGCAACCGCCAGACTCAATACCTGATAAGGGAAGTTACACTGTACATCCCGTTTTTGCTCGGCCCACAAATCGGTCAGTGTTTTCCCCGTCAGTTCATACACCTCTAAGGCGCGTTGTAACCGCTGAGGATCATTTGGATGAATGCGTTCTGCCGATACCGGATCAATAGTCCTTAATCGGTCATGAAGTTTCTGCCACCCAGATGCTTCAGCCTCTTCCAACAGCTTTTGACGTACAGCTTCATCGGCTTCAGGAAGGTTCGCGATGCCTTCTTTCAGCACTTTGTAATACATCATGGTGCCACCCACCAGCAAAGGCACTTTGCCTTTCTGACGAATGTCGGCCATTTCTTTTAGTGCATCTGCACGAAACTCGGCGGCTGAATAACTTTCCGCCGGATCACAAATATCAATCAGTCGGTGCGGAGCCTTCGCCAATATTTCCGGTTCCGGCTTAGCTGTACCTATGTCCATTTCCCGATAAATCAAGGCCGAGTCAACACTAATAATTTCACAATTACAGCGTTGTACCAGTTCCACCGCCAAATCAGTCTTACCAGCGGCTGTTGGCCCCATCAGCCAAATAGAGGGATACTTAACCATGGACGCCAACGAACAAGCACCTATTAATACTAACAATCATTAAAACGACATTTGTTGGAATAAACATACTAATGAGATTTACCTTGGAGATCCGTTGTTACAGACCTCCGGATTAGCGCCCTCGCAAAAACAGCTTATCCAGTTCAGACATCGATAAACTCGTCCAGGTTGGACGGCCATGATTACACTGGCCACTGCGCTCGGTTGCTTCCATATCGCGAAGCAAGGCATTCATTTCAGGGATGGTAAGCTGTCGATTGGCCCGAACAGCACCATGACAGGCCATGGTAGCCAACACCTCATTAGCTTGGGCGGCCATTCTATCACTAATTCCATATTCAATCACATCAGATAATACATCTCTGACCAACTGATCAATTTTAGCATTTCTCAAGAGCACAGGAACTTGCCGAATCACCAAGGTTTCAGGGCCGATTCGCTCCAAAGACAAACCAAACGACTGAAAAACAGCTTCGTGATGCTCCGCGCAATCGGCTTCTTTGGTGCTCACCGCCAAAGAGATAGGCACCAGCAAAGGCTGAGCCTGAATTCCCTGCTCCTGATAGGCGACCTTCATTCGCTCATAAGTGATCCGTTCATGCGCTGCATGCATATCCACGATAACCATGCCTTCCTTGTTCTGCGCCAAAATGTAGATACCATGCAGTTGCGCTACCGCGAATCCCAAAGGAGGAACATCGCCATTTGATTCCGGAAGCCGCACACTTTGACCAGCTTCGAGTGATGATGCTTCAGAAAATCCAGCAACCAACCCTGAACCAATAGCCGGATTGGCAAAAGGAGGGGACTGTTCTCCGGACATCGGAGCCATCTCCGCTGACGAACCGGAGGAATGTAATTCACCATACACCTGCATTTGCTCACGAACCGCACCAGCTGACGGATTAGCATTGAAATTCATGGCGTTTTGACCGGCAAACACCCCAGCTTCTTGCCCTGAGACCGG
>JBFHTA010000410.1:0-2719 GCA_041590855.1 Pseudomonadales bacterium | reverse complement strand
GTCGTCCAAGGCGATGGGAAAGCTGAGCGCCGGAAAGCTCTCCAACACAGAGGTATCCAGCTCCGGCTTCAATAACTGACGCAGCAAGGGGCGGTTGATGCGAAGATCGTCCTGATCGATCGAGAGACAATAGGTGGCATCTTGCGGGGCTATCTTGGCAGGGAAATAAATCAACGGCGAGTTCAAAGTTCGCGTCGCAGAGAAGCCCGAATTTGCCTTCACCTTGCCGCGCACAAAGAAACAGCCGTAAATCAGTAATCGCTCTTTCTGATACTTCTCGGTTTGAGTGACCAGGGTTTCCACATGTGGAGCAACCAACGGCAAGTACGGCAACCCACCGGAGGCCAGCTCTTCCTCCCCGTCGATAAGCAACTGACGGCTAGCCGGAAGCCGGGACACATCACTGATTGAAATGCCGTAATTATCCGCCCGGTAACAGCGACGAAAATAGTCGATTAATTGAGTCGGTCCGTGTTCCATACGCCTTAACCTGATAGTCACTCTGCGCAGCAGTATTACCAAACACACGCCAACAGGGAATAGTTAATCCCAAAACTTTTGACATCCTTTTTCATTTTGACCGGCTCAGAACCACACACAAAAACCGGATAACCGATCCGGCATATCGGCTTAAATCTCAACTACACTGTCACTTGATTACTTTTTAATCAACCAAACCACCTTCCAATGCCTGGGGGAATTATGAAAAAGCTCCTATTGAGTTTAATTTTCGCACTCTTCTCTTCATCGGCCTTCTCTGTTCAAAAGGTCGAAATTTATACCTATGACGTTCTTCCCCCATTTGCTTTCAGAGACGAAAGCGGAAAGCTCACCGGCATCTATGTGGAAATGGTGCGCAGGGCAGTCGAGCGTATGCCCGATTACTCGGTAGAATTTAAAGTGGTTCCCTGGGCCAGAGCCAAGGATCAAACCAAGAGCGGCGTGGCCTTTGCCATACTCCCCCCTTATTTCCATGCACACGACTGGCTAACCGATGACACCAAGCAACCCTATATCTGGCCGTATTCCCTACAGCTGCATCATCAATCCGATGTGGTGATATGCAATGAAAGTGTCGCAGCAACCGCCCGCCCCAACTTCCCCGAAGATTACAAAGGCCTGAAGTTTGTGATGTTCAGAGGAGACGGTCGTGCAGGAACGGAGTTTTCCGCTATGGTCGATCGAGGTGAAATATCCTTACAACCGGTGAGCAACATCGAAAAAATCATCGCGGTGCTTCAATCCAAACGATCAGACTGCACCGTCACCTCGGAGCTCCCCTTTGCATGGCATCTGAAAAGCCTGAAAGATTCCGGCAAGTTCGCCAAATACGACCAGGGCGTCAACATGGTCAAGACAGTGACCATCGACCAGAATGCCGGTTATTTGGGCTACACCAATGTGAACGACGAAAAGAACTTCCCGTTCAAAGAAGACTTCTCGATCAAATTTGATATCGAAATCTACAAGCTCATAAAAAGCGGAGAAAAAGACGAAATCATCAATCATTTCACAAAATTCTAACGTACACCGACACCGATATCCCTAGGCTCCTATAGGGATATCCGGCTTTTGTCTTTGATACACTATGTTTTGTGGGATCTAATGCATCAATGCCGCCAGTATATGCTCGCCTGAGTCCAACGATCATTCGGAGTTCTTTGTGTTTGACGAAACACAAGCAGAACAAATCGTCGCCAACCAAGGCGTCGCTCAATTCGGAGAAAAAGCCGTGCCTTCACTCAAGTTTGACAACATATTTGATGTTGTTACAGACAACTCAGAAGAAGCCAATGAGCTTCAGACTCGGGCTGATTTAATGATCGTCATCCGTGATATCTACCAAGACAGCGGCCTGGGCAAAACGGAATTTGCTGAGAAAATCGGCTTAACACAACCCCGAACCAGTAATCTACTTAATGGCCATATCGAGAAATTTTCGATTGATCTGTTAATGACTTGTCTTTTCCGGCTGGGCTATCGATTCAAGCCGAGTTACAAAAACCACCGATTGACCATGAAAGTTGAAGCCGCGTAACACCAGACACTAACGTACAACAGTAGCCAATCACAACTAGGCACACTAAATGCTTATCCCGCAGTAACGCACTATTTTGTTTGCTTAGACTGCAAGGATTTGCCATGGCCATTCAACTCAATAACTCACTGGTGAATAACACCAACAACACAGACACGGCGACAAAAACCTCAGGGAAAGACGGGGCAGCCGACAAGCAACAGACGGCAGCTCAGGACGACATCAAGCTGTCCACCAGAGCGCAGAAAATCCAGAAGCTGAACGAGGAGTTTTTCCCGAACGGCCCTGGCAGTTTGCGCATCACACCGGACTTCATTCAGCGCCTATACGACTATGGGTTTATCTCGCAATCAGAGGCTGAAAGTCTGGGGGGCCGGGTATCCGATCGTAAAGAATTACCGGAGTCATTGGAAAAGATCTCCAACAACCTGAGCATCATCTCGGATCGGGTGAAACTGATCGACAGCGAAGATTCGCTGATTGGCATCCTGCAACGGTCAGACGCCATCCTGCATAATCTGGATGGTTCCAACCCGACGGAACTGGCGAAAGACATCTCGTCCGTTAACGCCGAACTTACCAGCTACCTCAACAGCCAGGACGCCGACAAGCTGACCGAACAAGAAAAGTCTGCACTGGATGAATTGACCCTGGCACTGCGTATTGCCGACCGAATGAACC
>JBFHTA010000409.1:0-2725 GCA_041590855.1 Pseudomonadales bacterium | reverse complement strand
GCAACGGAGTTGTTATCTTTACGAATGTAACGGGAAACCCAGGCACCGATGGTTTCTGCCACGTATTCGGCATCTTCTTTACGGGTGATTAGGTGATCGGTTTGATCCAGAGATACAAAGCTCTTAGGATGCATTGCGGCCTGATAGATGTGAGCAGCTTCGTCAATTTCGACCGTGTCATCAACCGGTGAATGCATGATTAACAGAGCTTTCTTCAGTTTACGGATTTTTTCATCCAGTCTTTGCTCCTGAATGTCTTCCAGGAACTGCTTCTTGATGGTGAATTCGCGACCACTTAGGTTGACCAAGGCACAACCACAATCTTCAATTTCAGCACGGTGCGCTTCAAATAAATGCGCCACGTGTGCAGGGTCACTTGGTGCGCCCACTGTGACTACCGCTTTGGCCGATGGCACTTGATCGGCACAAGCCAATACCGCTGCCCCACCGAGGCTGTGACCAATCAACAGTGAAGGTGCTTGATAGGTTTCTTCCAGGTATCGAGCGGCTGCCACCAAATCTTCGATGTTGGAAGAGAAGTTGGTGTTGGCAAAATCACCTTCACTGCTGCCCAGTCCAGTGAAATCGAAGCGGAGTACAGCCACACCGCGTAATGCCAGCTCACGACCAATTCGGCTGGCGGCAACGCTGGTTTTGGAGCAGGTAAAGCAGTGTGCAAACAGAGCGTAAGCAACTGGGTTTTCAGGGCTTTCCAGCATTCCGTCGAGACGTAGGTTTTCTGAGTTAGTGAAGGTTACTTTTTGGCGCGTTACTTTTGTCATGTTTAACCCTTTTGAGGCTTGCTATGCCTGACTTGCATTGGGTGAATGCAAGCAGTGATCGAGTCTAGAGTTATCACAGTGAAGACCAGGGGCGAGGGCCTTGAGCGTTCCACTGTGTACAGAGTACTTCGGTTGCCAAGCGAAAATCGTGCCATAAATAGCAAAATACGCCTGAAATCGGTGCATTACCGGGCTTTTGAAGCCTCTGTACGTTGTATGTTATTTAAGGGTGTAATGATAATGAAAAAAAATGGTGCGTGCAGTTAGATTTGTTAATCAGCTGCATTAATTTAGTGCATTGCGATCTATTCTGACGGGCAAGCCATCGGATGGTTCGCTTTTAAAATGGCCACTGTTCGATGGGTGATTCGGTATCCGTGCTGGTGTTTATCTCTGACATCACGGTTTTCCCTTTGCGGTTGGTAACCTCGATGGTGAACTTAGAAAGTTCCTTATCTGAGAAAGTCCGATCCAGGGTCACGATTTCACAAGGGCTGGTCAGTGCTGAGGTGGTCATGGTATTGGGGCCGGGTTCTTGCCAGTTTGCCTGAATCTTGAGGGTGTTCTTCCAGGTGGAGATGTTCTCAACATTGATGCCGTAGCCGCCGCTGCTTTTTAGCCCCATGGCGATGATGAGCACGGACTGATCTCTGCCGACTTCTTTGGTCTTGGTTTGTTGCCCCAGTAATCGCTGATTTAAATGCGACATTTCTTCTATATAAATGAGTTCCCCTGCTCTGGCATTCAGCAATCGAGCACTTGGCTCCTTAAATGAGCATTGATGAGACTTATAGAGGGTGCGCCAGGAAATCGTGTCTGTAGCCTTAACTTGTTGACAGCCAATGATTAATGGAATGGATGAAAAGAGTACAAAATTTATCCAATTTGTTGGTTTCATAAGGAATTTCCCGAGTTTGTTGATCTTAATCAAATCTCTAAGTCCGTATAAATAATACAGTCTTTTCACAGTATACAGCTTGTCTACTATATTAATTTGGGCAAGTTAAATACAACAATCTATAGGTGAGGGCGCTATGGACGAGTTAGAGAAAAATGAAGAAAGGAACATGTTTTTGTTCCTGACAGTGGTGTTGTTCCCGGTATTGTCGGTGGCCTTGGTAGGTGCCTACGGGTTTATCGTATGGATTAGTCAGATCTTAATGGGGCCTCCTGGAGTTTAGTATGGACCTCTCTCGCCGGGCGCTTTTCAGAGGGCGCTTTACTTCCAACCCTGTTCAGCAAGTACCAACGGTGCGTATGCCCTGGATGGTCTCGTCAGAGCTATTCACCGATCAGTGTTCCCGTTGTGCGGAATGCATTGATGCTTGCCCGGAAGGGATCATCGAGAAAGGCGATGGTGGTTTCCCGTCAGTAAATTTCAATCAAGGTGAATGCACTTTTTGTGCAGAGTGTGTCGAGGTATGTCAGGAGCCAGTGTTTCGCAGCACTGAGGAATCTCCCTGGGATTGGATTGCCAAGATCAGCGAGAGCAACCAAAGCTCAGCAGGACATGGAGGCATGGCGGTTTCCCTGGACGGTGTCTGTATGGCTCATCAAGGGGTGGTTTGCCAAAGCTGCAAAGACGTATGTGATGTTCGGGCGATCCGGATGCACTATCAAACCTCTGCGGTTGCCACCCCTGTTGTCGATCAGGAGGCCTGCACCGGTTGTGGAGCCTGCGTGTCAGTATGCCCGACCAAAGCCATTGATATGCAGTTGCCCGCCGCAACAGCATCCTTAACGAATAACCCGAATTCAGAGGAGTAAACCCGGATTATGAGATCACCAGAACAATACGTGGACTCATTGGACGGCGAATATCACATTTCGAGTGTGATCGTTCAGTTTAAGCAAGACCTGAACTGTCAGGTAAAAACAGGTATTGAGCGCATTGAGGGGGCGGAGATACGTGGTGCTGATGATGACCAGGGCAAGTTAGTGGT
>JBFHTA010000408.1:0-2739 GCA_041590855.1 Pseudomonadales bacterium | reverse complement strand
GTCGCCCGACTTTGCTGACAGTCAGATGTTCCGAAACAAAGTGAAAACGCCAGTGGAAATGGTAACGGGCGTGGTTCGCAATTTCTCAGCCCAAACCGATGGCACCGGGCTGGATCAGGCAATGCGAAGCATGGGGCTGAACTTGTTTGAGAACCCTGTACCAACCGGTTGGTCCGAAGTGGGCGAAGATTGGATTAACAGCAACCTAATTCTTCAGCGCACTCGCTTTGTGAATGACGTTGCCTATAACACCAATGCCAACGGTAGCCTTTATATCGATATTCGAAACCACCTTCTCGATCAGAATTTGGTGTCGGCGCAAGCCATTGTTGCTCACTTGCTGCAAGTGTCTGTCGGTGGGGACTACTCTCCGCTTGAATATCAAATCGGGGTAGATGTGCTCAATGAAGGTAGCGAGCCCTTTGATATCAATAGCGTGGATGCGGAAACAAGGTTGAGGCGGTTACTCGGCCACTTGTTAAGTTACCCAAGTTACCAGTTCCAATAGAGGGAGGCCCGAAAGATGGACAGACGCAAGTTTCTACAAAAAATGATGGTTATGTCTGCGGGTGGATTTGCTGCACTTTCAGGGAACCCGTTTTCACCAAAAATCAAACTATCACACGCTGCTGAGGGCAAATCATTAGTGGTGCTGTTTCAACGGGGTGGCTGCGACGGGTTAAATACTTGTGTTCCCTTTGGCGATGCCAACTACTATGCGCTGAGGCCCACCATAGCAATACCGGCGCCCTCCGATACCGATCCAACCTCGGCCATTAATTTGGATGGCTTCTTTGGATTGCATCCGGCGTTGCAGCCTTTAGCGCCTATTTTTGATTCGGGGGAGCTGGCAATTCTACCCACAGTTCATTACCCAAATGGCAGCCGTTCTCACTTTGATTCGCAACTTTATATAGAAAGTGCTGCCAGAAGCCGTTCCATTGATGGTTGGTTAAATCGCTTTTTGTATGTCACTCCGGGTAGCGGTGAAATGAGAGCGGTAGGCTTTGGCAGTGATCTACCTCACTCTCTTCGGGGAAGAGTAACGGTCTCCTCGTTGCAGAGCATCAGTGCCTTTAACCTTGGAATACCGGATGCCGACAGCGGAACCTTATTGTCCAACCTATCAGACGTCTACGATGAGTTATCCCAGGATGGTCGAGCCTATCGGGATTTATTGAACCGATTTGGCGGACGCATGGTATCCGATCTGAATGCGCTCAGAGACATTGACGCCACCAACTACCAACCGGAAAACGGCGCAGTCTACCCAAACAACACCACAGGGCGGCAACTGCAACAAGTGGCACAACTCATAAAATCCGGATTAGGACTTGAAGTAGCAACCGTCAGCATTGGCGGCTGGGACACCCACTCCAGCCAAGGTGGTGGTGAACTGAGTGGTCGACAGGCCCGTGCTCACAGCAGTTTTGCAGGCTCAATTGCAGCCTTTTATACCGACATGGGTGCACGAATGGATGATGTTGTTTTCCTCACCTGTACCGAATTTGGTCGCACTGCCGCTGAAAATGGCAGTGCAGGCACGGATCATGGTTACGCTTCAACGTGGTTTGTACTGGGCGGCGGAGTTCAAGGTGGCATTCATGGTGATTGGCCAGGGCTGGAAGAAAGCCAATTGCGGGATGGTCGATACCTGGATGCAACCGTAGATTATCGGGACATCTTTGGCGATATTTTGACCCAACATTTGCAGTCAAACAACCTGAATCTGGTGCTCCCCGGGCATAGTTATACCCCTTTGGGGCTGTTCGGCTAACCACCCGCAAAGGTGAATAAACCGATAAGAAATAAAACCATAAGAAATATAAAAATAAACTAAAGGGGAAGCCTCTTTGATAAGGCTTCCTTTTTTTATCCAGTTGATAAATAAGTAAAAATTCCTAGCCGAGCAGACCAATGTCTCAAAAATAAACCTCAGAACCGAAAAGTTGAACCACACTCACCTGCATTCTAGTACCCTGTCTCAACATTTCAAAACTGTTAAGGAGAGACAGAACAATGACATGGATGCACGCTGGTAAAGCCCAAGGCTTTAATTACATGCCCCTCAGCCACGAGCTGGCCCAAGAACACGGAATAAACACCTCTTTCATTCGAAACCAGAGAATTCAGATTACCCATCAAGCACTGATCATGTTGGCAAGCCTGAATTTCTATGATCAGCAACAAGTATTAAAAGAAATTCACTATGTAGTTGAGCACCCAAATACGGCGTGTAAGCCAAGCTCAAATCCAAGTCTACTGAAACGGCTTTACCGGACTCGATATCCGTTTGATAAGTATCACTACCTGATTCAATACAAAATAAACAGCAACAATCAGGTAGTCATTGATGAGATTTTCTTTGATCAAAACATTCTTAAAGCAAATAAAAACCATCACTCTCATGAACGTACCGCCATGTGGCATGTTAACAGAGAAGACGGAGCATATAGTCGTTATGATGGCCCTAAAAATAGAGAAGAGTTAGAAATACTCCAAAGTGAATGGAGTCTCGGTGAGACTGTCAAACATATCCGAACAGAACATGCTGCTGTTAATGGTATGTTAAATGAGTTAAACAAAGCCACATGGTTAATGGGAGTTCATGCCCAAGTAGCTTACCCTGATGATGATATTCGAGACTACACCCTTTTCCATAACCCCAGCGACCGATGGTTTTTAGATCTTATTGAGTGTGGTTTTGATAAACGACGAGGTAAAAAATCTCATAATGCC
>JBFHTA010000407.1:0-2762 GCA_041590855.1 Pseudomonadales bacterium | reverse complement strand
TGAGACCCAGAAAGTGCCTTGGGTTTAGGCAGCCACAGAAAGTCTACGATGACTTAAAAGCTGCGGCTTAGGGCGAGTGTTGCACTTGGGAGTTGAATTCGCGGGTTATTTCCACGATTCTCTTGTTTGAGAATATCTTCAGCTTTATCTAATTTGAAAGCCTTAACAAGTAGCTCCTCTGCCCAAGCTTTTTGAGCATACCAAAGAGGTATGATCTTTCTAATCTTTTCTAGGTTATCCATAAGCTACTCTTGGCCTATAACAACTTAATTCTCCGACACGTATCGCAGATCAATTTTCCCATTTTGCAAACCATTCTCTAACGCATTGTCCATTAAAACAACAGTTCGATATTTGTCATCAGGTCGTCCCTGCGTTTCTATATGGAAAACGGCAACAGTCGGGAGGCTTTTTCCACAACCGAGGGAAAACAAAAGTACAGACCACTGGCGATGCGTGTTTTGGTGTCCATAATGGCGCGGGGCTTTTTCTTGACGGCTGTTACAATCCATCCTGCGGCTTGATCCGGTGTCATGCCCGGTAGTTTTCTGAAGCTCTTTGTAGCACCGCTCATGGCGGTATGCACCAGCGGGAAATGAATTTGGGTAACAGAGATACCTTGGTCTTCCATCTCCATTCTTAGGGTATTAGCCATGGTATCCAGTGCTATTTTGCTGGCGTTGTAAGGGCCAAATCCGGCAGCGGGTAACAGGGTGCCCCAGGTGGTGGAGTTAATAATGTGGCCGTCTTTTGATTGAAGCAGCGCAGGCAGTAAATTTCGGATCAAGCGAACGGGTGCAAAGTAGTTGATGTCCATACATCGTTGGAAATCATGGTAGCGTTCTAAGGAATCTTCCATCGGGCGGCGAATCGAGCGCCCAGCATTATTGACCAATACGTCAATGGATGGATGTTCCGCCAAGATGGTGTCAGTGAGTGTGTCGATTTCTTCAATCTTGGATAAATCACCGGCATACCAGTAAGCAGTGCAGCCAGCCAGATGGATTTCTCCAACCACCTCTTTCAGTAATTCTTCCCTTCTTGCTACAAGAATGACGGTTGCGCCTTTCTTCGCTAACTGGATTGCCGCTGCTTTACCAATGCCGCTGGAAGCACCTGTGATCAGGATCGTTTTATTCTTAAATGTTTTTATTGTTCTCATACCTTCCCCTTGTCGTGCTCATCTAGTAGACAGATATTCCTTTACTACATTAACTGTCGATTCACATAAAATGTAAGTATTAAAAACAGCCAATAAATCAAGGAATGTCGCTTTTTATAAACCACCATAAGCCACGCGCCTGTTTTCCATTTGGCCACATACATCATTCTGTTGGCCTGATGAATCATGTTGATCATTCCCTAATCACCTTAACCTGCTCCTGATTCTAATAAAAAACTGAATGTGGAGTGTGTTATGAGCATGACCGTTACACCTACTGGCGAAGCCTGTGGCGCTTTCATTTCTGGTGTCGATTTGACCCAACCGTTAAGCGAACAACAAATTAAAAATATCCGTGCTGCGTGGAACGAACATCACGTCATCATTTTCAAGAATCAGAAACTGAGCGACGATGATCTGGAGCGTATCTCTGAATACTTTGGCGATCTCGCCATCGACCCCTTTATAAAACCCATGGAAGGTCGTAAGCATATGATTTCCATTCAGCGAGAAGCCGATGAAACCAGCCCGATCTTCGCGGACATCTGGCACGCCGACTGGACCTTTAAAGCCGATCCACCGTTTGCAACGACCCTATACAGCATCGAGATTCCCCCCGTCGGTGGCGATACCCTGTTTGCCAATCAGGTTCAGGCCGCAGCGGAAATGCCAGAAGACCTTCGCCAGCGCGTCGAAGGCAAGATGGCCATTCACTCTGCGAAAATGGGTTACTCCAAGAAAGGCTCTTACGGCGATAAATTCAAGAGCCACAGCATGGAAATCACCCCGTCCGATGAAGCGCTGGACTCAGAAACCCACCCATTCATCATCACCCACCCTGAAAGTGGCAAAGAATCCATTTACGGCTCTGCCATTGCCTACATTGTTGGCATTGAAGACATGCCACACAAAGAAGCCATGGCCTTAGTGATGGAAGTTCAGCGCTGGCAGATTCAGGAGCGCTTTGTTTACCGTCATAAGTGGGAAGAAGACATGCTGGTGATGTGGGATAACCGCAGCGTACTGCATAAAGCCACCGGCGGCTTTGAAGGCCACCGAAGGGAACTGCACCGCACCACCATCAGTGCGCGCGCCTAACACCCAACATAACAATAAACTCAAAGAAGGTATCTACTATGTCGATCGAATCGTTAATTGAATCCAAAATCATTCCTGCCGTTGAGAAGTTTGGTGGCTTTGCTTCACCAGTTAAATTCCACGTAGGGACAGAAGTGCTGCATATTTCAGGCAAAGACGTAACCACAGAAGATAAGGATGCCGACTGCACCATCACCATGTCGCCAGAGTTGTTCGCCCAGATCGTTGCGGGTGAAACCGACCCAATGACCGAAGTGATGGAAGGCAACATTGAAGTAGAAGGCGACGCCTCCATCGCCATCAGCATTCAGGGTTTGTTTTAAGAACTGCCTGACTGAGTTCAGAAGCCGTCTGGCATTCACGGTGCACTTCATTAGCAGCGTTAGTGTTTGACAGGCTTCTGAATGGCTTTTAGATTTTCTGTAGCGCACTGGTTAATAAATAGAGCAAAAAACACCAAGGGCAAACGGTTTACTGATATGTCGCTGAAACATAACAATCG
>JBFHTA010000406.1:0-2772 GCA_041590855.1 Pseudomonadales bacterium | reverse complement strand
GGCCATGCGGTGAACAAAATTCTGAAGGACATTATTGTAAAAGCCCGTACATTAAGTGGCTTTGATGCGCCTTACATTCCTGGTTGGGACTGTCACGGCTTGCCGATTGAGCATAAGGTGGAAGGTCAGATCGGTAAGGCTGGGGTGAATGTCGATCCGGCGACGTTCCGAGCTGAGTGCCGTAAGTATGCGATGTCTCAGGTGGAAGGTCAGCGTAAAGACTTCAAGCGTTTGATGGTCTTAGGTGATTGGGATAACCCTTACCTGACCATGGACTTTAAAACTGAAGCCGACATTATTCGTTCGTTGGGCAAGATTGTAGATAACAAGCATGTCACCAAAGGCTTTAAGCCGGTTAACTGGTGTATGGATTGTGGCTCGGCGTTGGCGGAAGCGGAAGTTGAATATTACGACAAGAAGTCCGTCTCTATTGATGTGAAATTTGCTTTCACTAACAGTGCTGAGTTAATCAAGCGCTTTACCCCTGTGGAAGGCGTTGAGACTAATGTGAGTGGTTTAACTGCGAGCATTGTGATCTGGACGACCACACCATGGACTCTTCCTGCCAACGAAGCGGTATCTGTTCATCCTGAGTTGGAATACTCTTTGGTGCTTTTGAAAGAAGCGAATGAATTGATCGTGTTGGCGTCTGCATTGGTTGACGATGCAATGGCCCGTTATGGCATTGAAGCCGGTCAGTTTGAGGTGGTTGCGACAGCCAAAGGTAAAGAGTTTGGTTGGGTTGCAGGTGAAGAGGCGAATCATCAGCTGTTGATTCAGCATCCCTTCATGCCTTCAGAAAACGATGCCAATACATTGAAACAAGTGCCTGTGATTACGGGGGATCACGTAACTGCAGATTCAGGAAGTGGTGCGGTTCATACAGCCCCTTTCCATGGTGCTGATGACTATAACGTGTGTAATGTCTTCGGAATTTCTTCCAAGCAAATGCTGGTTGGCAGTGAAGGCGAGTATATTTCCAATGAGGCTTTGGATGCGCTTGAATTAAGCGGTTTGTCTGTGGCTGATAAAGGAAACTTCCGTGTGTTGGGTATCCTGAATGAGAAGGGCGCGCTTCTGAAGAAGCAAAACCTGACTCACAGTTATCCACATTGCTGGCGCCATAAATCCCCGATCATTTTCCGTGCTACGCCGCAATGGTTTATCAGCATGACTGAAAACGGTCTGCTTGAAAACGCCATGAAAGAAGTGAATGAATCGGTTGAGTGGCGCCCAGGTTGGGGTAAAGCACGCATTGATTCTATGATGACGGATCGCCCGGACTGGTGTATTTCACGTCAGCGCACCTGGGGTGTGCCGATCGCGTTATTTATCCACAAAGAGACCGGTGAGTTGCATCCTAACTCGGCGGATTTGATTGAACAGGTAGCGCTGAAAGTAGAAGAGAAAGGCATTGATGCCTGGTTTGAGCTGGAGGCTTCCGAGTTATTGGGTGAAGACGCGGCTCACTACGATAAGGTGACCGATACTCTGGACGTATGGTTTGACTCTGGGGTGACGCATTATTCGGTTTTGGATCAGCGTGATCAATTGGTTTCTCCGGCGGATCTGTATCTTGAAGGCTCGGATCAGCATCGTGGTTGGTTCCAGTCATCTTTGTTAACCAGTGTGGCTATTCGGGAAAGTGCGCCTTATAAAACGGTATTAACGCACGGTTTCACTGTGGACAAAGACGGCCGCAAGATGTCTAAGTCTTTGGGGAATGTGATTGCTCCGCAGGAAAAAGTAGACCAGTTAGGTGCAGATATCCTTCGCTTGTGGGTTGCATCGACGGATTACTCCGGCGAAATGACGGTATCGGATGAGATCTTGAAGCGTACGGCGGATTCTTATCGCCGAATCCGAAACACGGCACGTTTCTTGTTGGCGAACCTGAAAGGCTTTAATCCGGAAACGGATATGGTAGCACCTGCTGATTTGTTGCCGTTGGACGCTTGGGCGATTGCTGAAACTGAAAAACTACAGAAAGAAGTGATTGCGGCCTACGATGATTACGCGTTCCACAGTATTTATCAGAAAGTACATAATTTCTGTGTGATTGAGTTGGGTGGTTTCTATCTGGACATCATTAAAGATCGTCAGTACACCACTAAGGCGGACAGCCTGGCGCGTCGAAGCTGCCAGACGGCTCTTTATTATGTCCTGCAAGCGATGACTCGTTGGGTTGCGCCAATTCTGTCGTTTACGGCGGAAGAAATGTTGGAATTTACACCGGGTGAAACTGCGGAATCCGTCTTCCTAACCGAATGGTTTGAAGGTTTCCCTGAGTTGCCTGAGCAAGAGTTGGGTGATGATTTCTGGCGTCAGGTGATGACCATCAAAACAGAGGTCAACAAAGCTATTGAGCAAGCGCGAAACGACAATGTGGTGAAGGGAAGCCTTACTGCAGAAGTAACCTTGTACTGTAGTGAATCAGTGAAGGTGGTGCTTGATCGCTTGGAAGAAGAGTTGCGTTTTGTCTTAATCACTTCGGCTGCAAAAGTTGTGGCTGTGGCAGAGGGCGAACAAGGTGGTCAGCCGTCAGGTGTGGAAGGTTTGTCTATCGAAGTGACCAAGACTGAGAAAGAGAAGTGTGAACGTTGTTGGCATCACAGTGATGATGTTGGCGCCAACGAAACACATCCTTCTTTGTGTGGGCGTTGCGTGGTGAATGTGGACGGTCAAGGAGAGCAACGTAAGTTCGCATAAGCGAACTTACCAGAAATTATGGCGATCGAACTTCAACAAAAACGTGCAGTTTGGCTATTGCTG
>JBFHTA010000405.1:0-2784 GCA_041590855.1 Pseudomonadales bacterium | reverse complement strand
TTGTTTTTACCTTGAGCAAACAACGCATCAAGTTTTTGCTCGTAGTCGTGATAACCAAGAAAATCATAAAGCTCCATACGAGTCTGCATCAGATCGACCACATCTTTCTGATCACCCTTTTCAAGGATGTTCTCATACACAGCAAGAGCTGCTTTATTCATTGCCCGGAAGGCACTCAATGGATACAACACCATATCAGCACCTGCTTCGGCTAGCTCAGCTCGGTTATACAAAGGCGTCTGACCAAATTCAGTAATATTAGCCAAGATTGGTACATTCAGAGCATCTTTGAATGCACGATAGTGTTCCAATTCATTAACGGCTTCGGCAAAAATACCATCCGCGCCTGCGTCAATACACGCCTGAGCACGTTCTATAGCAGCCTCTAAGCCTTCCTGGGCGAATGCATCAGTGCGTGCCATGATGAAGAAGTTTTCATCCGTACGGGCATCGACGCACGCTTTAATTCGATCAACCATTTCGTCTTTGGATACAATCTCTTTATTAGGACGATGGCCACAACGCTTCTGCGCAACCTGATCTTCAATATGGACTGCTGCAGCACCCGCTTTTTCCATCTGCTTGATAGTACGATCAATGTTAAACGCACCACCCCAACCGGTATCGATGTCCACAAGCAAAGGTAAGCTGCTTGCTGAGGTAATTCGTCTGACATCTTCAAGCACGTCATTAAGGCTGGTCATGCCAAGATCCGGCAAACCATAAGAGGCATTTGCAACGCCACCGCCAGATAAGTAAATGGCCTGATGTCCTACTCGCTCAGCCATAAGCGCTGTGTAAGCATTGATAGTACCTACGACCTGTAATGGGTTGCTATTTTCAATGGCCTTGCGGAACTTGGCGCCCGGAGACAAATTACTTGTCATCATGTTTCTCCTGTGCGGTTAGCTGGTCAAAAAAAGTCTCAACAGCTCGTCGAGAATTCTGGATGTGTTTTTTCATTAGCATTTCAGCTAATTCACCATCACGATCGGCAATGGCTTCAATAATGCGTTGGTGATGGATAAAGGCTTTTTCTGGGTGACGGGTCAGTTTGGACGTAGAAATAGCACTGAACTGGTGACGATACATTAATATCAAATGATAAAGCTCTTCACATAACAGATGGATGAGCTTCTTGTTTTTACTGCCATGAATGATGCAGTAATGAAAGTCTAGGTCACCTTGTTGTTTGTAATATGACGTGCCATCTTTGAAATCTTTGTCTTGTTTATGTTTTTGAAGCAGGGTTTCCAGCTCTTGAATGTCAGCCTCTGTCATATTTTCAGCGGCAAGTCGACAAGCCAACCCCTCAAGATTTTCCCTAATCTGATATAACTCAATTAACTCCTGATGGGATAACGAAACAACACGAGCTCCCACATTAGGTGCACGTTCAATCAGTCCTCGTGACTCCAAACGAGAAATGGCCTCTCTGAGCGGCCCCCGACTCACTCCATACTTTGCTGCTAACGCCGATTCGGATATTTTCGTACCAGGTGCAATATCACCTGTAACAATATCTTCCTGGATCTTCGTCAATACCTGATCCGCCAGCGTTTGATTGTTGACAACATGCTTACTATTCATAAGAGATAACTGAGAAATGGCGTTATTTGGATGAAGATTGTAGACAACAAAGTCAGATTGTCAACAAAGTACTATTTAATTTTGCCTTTAAAGCGACAGACCGTCTTGATTAATTCGGGATTGTTGACAATTTTCAGACACAAAAAAACCGAGGCAGATTGCCTCGGTTTAAGGGGAGAATGAACAAGGGTTACTTCATTAAATCAAGCACCAACTTGTTCATGCGTGCTACATAGCTTGCAGGGTCGTCTAATTGACCACCTTCTGCCAAGGATGCCTGATCAAAGATAATCTGCGCCATATCGTTAAAACGAGCGTCATCCGACTCTTCATTTAAACGTTGAATTAGCGGGTGCTCAGTATTGATTTCAAGCGATGGTTTTGACTCTGGAAGTTTTTGACCTGCTGCTTCCATCAGACGGCGCATTTGCAGCCCCATATCGTACTGCCCAACCACCAGGCAAGCAGGTGAATCCGTTAGGCGATTAGTAACGCGAACGTCTTGTACTTTCTCAGTTAAAGACTCTTTTAACTGAGTAATAAGGCTCTCATAAGTCTTCTCTGCCTCTTCTTTAGCCTTCTTGTCTTCTTCTGAATCAAACGAATCCAGATCCAGCTCACCTTTAGCGATGTCAACCAGTTGTTTACCATCGAACTCGCTCAGGTGACTCATTAACCACTCGTCTACACGGTCAGACAGCAACAAGACCTCAATGCCTTTCTTGCGGAAAACTTCAAGGTGCGGGCTGTTCTTAGCGGTGTTATGGTTCTCGGCTACGACATAGTAAATCTTGTCCTGGCCTTCCTTCATGCGTTCAATGTATTGCTCTAGACTGTGGGTTTGCTCAGCTACATCATCGTGCGTAGTTGCAAATCGTAGTAATTTGGCAATTTTCTCTTTGTTCGCAAAATCTTCGCCCGGACCTTCTTTCAATACTTGACCAAAGGCTTTCCAGAATGTCGCGTATTTTTCTGGTTCATTGTTCGCCAGCTTGGACAGCATGTCCAAAACACGCTTGGTTAACGCTGTTTTCATAGTGGTAACAGCACGGTCTTCCTGAAGAATCTCACGAGAGACATTCAAAGAAAGATCGTTAGAATCAATAACACCTTTGATAAAGCGTAGATACATTGGCAGGAACTGATCCGCCTTATCCATGATAAAAACGCGCTGCACATACAGTTTTAAGCCAC
>JBFHTA010000404.1:0-2802 GCA_041590855.1 Pseudomonadales bacterium | reverse complement strand
GACACTGCAAAGTGCACCGGATTTACAGCAACGGGGGTTTCTAACACCTGTATTTGAGACTCTAATCCTTCCTTTTTCAGGTAAGTCATGCCGTCTAAATAATCCAGGATAAAATAATCGGTCCTACCCAAAAGCATCATACCAATCAGCTGCTTCTTTGTTTTTACTTTCTGCACCGGCATATTATTTTCTAAGACAAAACGATCAAATTGATCACCGTAACTGCCACCGAGAAAGATTCCCCCCGAATATTCCAACAGATCGGCGAGATCATTAAATTCGAATCGCTGATCCGATTTGATAAAGACTCTGGCCTCATTATGATAAAACGGCTCCGTATACACAAAATCATGCGAGCGGGCTTCGGTATAGTAAATGGCTACAACCAGATCCAGGTATCCCCGTTTTAATGAAGCCACACCCCGTTTCCAGGGCGTTTTCGTATCGACATTAAGAGTTATGTTCAATTCCTTGGCTGCGTACCTGATCACATCATAGGCAATGCCTTCAGGTTGGCCGGTTTCTTCATTTATGTAAGACACTGGCAACCACCCTTGTGCCCCGAACGCGTTTATCGTGTCACAACGCTCAGCATAAACAAGAGGCGCCCCTAGTGCGCAAAGAATTAAAACCAATCTTGCTATCACGTTTTTCATCGCTATGAGTTCTAATCAGAATCGCCTCAATTTTAGAGACTGGTAGAACTAGCATAGCAAAGGTAGGTTATTTGCCCCCTAGGATGCCATCAAAGAAACAGCGCACTAAGGGCTTGAATCAGATGCTCCACATCCTCATCAGAGGTATAACGCCCAAAACTGATTCGTAACGAAGAATGAGCAACATCATGCAAGCACCCCATGGCCAGTAGTACATGTGAAGGCTTCCGATCTGCAGATGAACACGCAGAGCCTGACGATACCGCGAAGCGTTTCAAGCGCATCATCAGCTCTTCACTGTCTCTACCAGGAAACGATAGATTTAGAATGCCTGGATAATGACGGTCTTGATCTCCGTTTATGATCATACCGGACAAACCAAACACTGCGTCAACCACCCGATCATAATGCGCTTGTGTGATGTTCAAATCGGCATCCATGCGCTCCATTGCAATCTCACAGGCCTTACCCAGGCCAACAATTTGTTGTGTCGGAAGCGTGCCAGAGCGCATACCCTTCTGATGACCTCCCCCATGAATCAAGGGCATCAAAAGAGAATGAACCTCTTTTCTTACAAACAATGCCCCAACACCTTTTGGCCCATAGAATTTATGAGCAGACAAAGACAGCAAATCAATGTTTGAAGCATTCACGTCAATGTTCAGTTTGCCAGCGCTTTGTGCTGCATCCACATGAACCAATACTGATCTTGATCGGCACAAATCACCAATCTCGGTTATGTTCTGAATCACGCCCGTTTCGTTGTTTACATGCATCAGACTAACCAACAAGGTATCGTCCCGCATCGCAGAGAGCACTTGATCCTTGCTGATTGTCCCCTGCTGATCCGGGGTCAAATAGGTGATACTGAATCCCTTTTGCTCTAGAAAAGCACAGACATCCAACACCGCTTTATGTTCAGTCGCAGAGGTTATGATATGACGCTTGCTGTTGTCAGGATGCAACGCCAGACCTTTCAACGCCAGATTGATGGATTCAGTCGCACCGGAAGTAAACACCAATTCAGAAGGAGCAGCACCTATCAACTTAGCCACTTGCACTTTAGCGCCGTCAATAAGTTCTGCTGAGTCCCAACCAAAAGGATGATACACAGACGCAGCGTTGCCAAACGAACCGTCAAATGACATGCAGTGATTCATTGCCTGAATCACTGCAGGGTCAACCGGTGTCGTGGCCGCATAGTCCAGATAAATACATGGATGATGTGCCTTCATAAATCACCTGTTTAGTTAGGACAAGGGGCACCTTGGTCGATCCAAAGCTGCATAGCAGTGACAAACTCTTGATGTGTACCAGGAGCAGGCGACCGCCCTGGTCCAGGATTCCATGCCCAACGAATCAAAGGATCGTCACTGACATGATGAACGAACTCTTTTTCAAAGGTCTTCATATCATCACGGCTACCACGGAAAGCCAAAAAGCTGTTCTTGCCTGGGTCTAACCAGTTTTCACACAACTGCTGCGGCGAAATATCGGCAGGCACTATCATGGTCGGTGGCGGCATGTGCCAGACAAAGCCCGGCATCAGATCGTTCGCTGCCCCCGGTGGCATTCCGGGTGAAGCGCCATTCTTGTTTTGGTGACAACTTCTGCAATTGACCGGCTGGGTCGAGTTGGGCACCTGAACAAAGTGATGGTTTTCTAGGGTTAACCTAAGATTATTGGCACTGCTGATGTTCATTGGATGCGGCCGACGTTCGTCGCCCACGGTTGGCCGATGAACACCACCGTCCATAACGCCATGACAATTACTGCACCTCGGATGTGTAGCCACTTGATGCAGATATTCAAATGCCGTTTCACCACTTGGTGACGCCTTATAGTCCTTATAAGCATCACTAAAAGCCGTGTTAGACAAGACAAAGACACTAAGGATTGCCAGTAGATAACGCCGAGCGAGAGTAAACAAAGAAACCATCACACCGTCTCCTTATTTAATGCATCAAGTACATGCTGCGGCTTCATTGGTAAATCACGCAGACGGACACCCACAGCGTTAAACACCGCATTACCAATGGCCGGAGCTACGCCGATCACGCCTGGCTCACCGAGTCCGGTTGGCACCTGATCACTTTCGACCAATTCAATATCCAACTCGGGCGCATCATTCATACGCAATGGCAAG
>JBFHTA010000403.1:0-2819 GCA_041590855.1 Pseudomonadales bacterium | reverse complement strand
TAAGTACATAGGCAAGACTTCCAAGCGCTTGGACTCACCTATGAAATCCACTGGTCAGGCCAATTTCGGGATAGATACCCGGGTTGATGGAATGGCATATGCCGTGGTGGTTCGTTGCCCAGTGCTCGGTGGGCGTGTGGCTTCGTTCAATGCTGCGAATGCATTGAGTCAAAAGGGTGTGCTGAAGGTGGTGGGCATTGCCTCGGGCGTTGCTGTGGTGGCCGATAAATATTGGCGTGCCAAAAAAGCAGCGCAGTTGCTTGAGGTTCAGTGGGATGAAGGGGCGAATGCCAATCTAACTACAGAGGGTGTGTTTGAGTTGTACCGAAATGCACTGGCTGAAGACGATGGCGACAGCCGACGAGACGAAGGCAGCTATGAGACTGTGGCTGCTTCCGGCCAACAATTATCGGTGGAATATCAAGCACCGTTTTTGGCGCATGCTACCATGGAACCGCAAAACTGCGTTGCTCATGTGCAGGCGGATCGGTGCGATATTTGGGCCCCGACCCAAGCGCCGGATGTTGCTCAGGTAGCCGTGGCTAAAGTGACGGATTTATCTCTGGATCAAGTGTTTGTTCACACCACTTTCATTGGTGGTGGCTTTGGTCGACGTTTAACGCAGGACTTCGTGGCCGAAGCAGCTGAGATTTCTGCGAAAGCCCAAATGCCGATTAAACTGATTTGGAGCCGCGAAGACGACACCCGTCACGATGTATATCGTCCGGCATCTTTACACAAGCTGGGTGCAGTCTTATCTGATCAGGGCGAGCTTTTGGGATGGCAACATCAAATTGCCTGTCCGAAGATTTTGAGCTGGTATGTTTGGGACGCTGCTCCGGCTCAGTTTCCCTGGGCCCCAAAATTTATGTATGACTCCCTGGCAAAGACCGGATTAGCGGGTGAAGGGGTATTGGCTCCGGAAGATCACTCGCCGTTTGAAGGGGCAGAATCTTACCCCTATCAGGTGCCTAATATCGATGTGCGTTATACCCATGTGGATGCAGGCGTTCCGGTCAGCTACTGGCGTTCGGTGGGCCATTCACAAAACGCCTTTGTGGTTGAAGGTTTCATGAATGAAGTGGCGCACGCTGCGGGCAAAGACCCTTACCAGTTCCGTCGCGAAATGTTGAAAGGTCAACCCAGAGGCTTGGCGGTGTTGGATCGGGTTGTTGAATTATCCGGCTGGCACTCAGCTCAGAATGATCAGCGAGCCCTGGGCTTGGCTGTACATCAAAGCTTTGGCAGTTGGGTGGCTCATGTGGTCGAAGTAGACGTTCGGGGCACGCACTATGATGTCAAGAAAGTCTATTGTGTGGTCGATTGTGGCTTGGTGGTGAACCCTGCGATTGTAACGTCTCAAATGGAAAGCGGTGTTATCTTTGCGTTAACAGCGGCCAAGTACGGCAACATTGAGCTTGAACAAGGCAAGGTGAAGCAGAGTAACTTCCATGATTACCAAATGCTTCGAATGAATGAGTCCCCGGACATAGTGGTGGACATCATTGCCAGTGCCGAGTCGCCAACCGGTGTCGGTGAACCAGGAGTACCGCCATTAGCCCCGGCTTTGGCGGATGCCTTGTTTAATGCAACGGGTCAGCGTCTGAGACGTCTGCCATTGGAACTTGGTGCCTAGATCTTTGTCTTTTCATACGTAATAGAATGCGGGTGATTCATTTGAGATGACGATATTATTCTGATTGTTTGAATATTCGTTAAGAGAGTTTTGAATGAATTGCCTGCATTCTGTAACACATCTGCAGTATAAACACGGAACATTTGTGATTATCGTTTGTGGTTATCGTTTGTGATTACTGTGTGTGACAGAAACATCGTCAGTTGGGCGAGTATTTGGAAAAGAGCAAAGCATTATGAACAAGGTTGGAGTGGTGTTGTTGGCTGCCGGGCAATCGAGACGTTTTGGCCGTCAGAAGTTGTTGTTTCCCCTTCGAATGGATTCCCAGCGACCGGAACAACCCATGCTGGGCTGGACGATTGAAACCATTCAGCAAATAACCGATCAGCTATTAGTGGTGGTGGATGCACAACAGACCCAGGTGATCGACTATCTGGATGCCCTAAAGGTGGAGTATGTAGTTAATCCGCAAGCTCAGTTGGGGTTAGGTGGTTCATTAGCCTGTGGTATCCAGGCCGTTAAGGACCGTTGGGATGCCGCTATGATTGCCTTGGGTGACATGCCATTTATTCAACCGGAAAGTTATCAAGCCCTGCTGAAGGCTGCTTTGCCGTATGGCATTGTTGTGCCGGAAACCTTAACCGCTCCGGATCAACGTAAGCGAGGTAATCCGGTGGTGTTTGGTCAGGCGTTCTTTGATGGTTTGATGAGCCTTAATCAGGATCAAGGCGGTCGAGACATCGTTCGACAACATCAGGATGCTGTGATCAATGTTTTGTTGGATGATCCGGGTGTTTTGCAGGATGTTGATCAACCGGATGATCTGTTGAATCTTACTGCGTAATCCTTTTGTTTCTCTTATGCTGAATCTTTCTACGATGAACCTATCTATGATGAACTATGCTTAATGTCTGGTTCCTTCACTTTTGTCTGGGTGCATTGAACTCGAAAACTACTGATTCAATGGAAGAGCGCTGGATCGCATTGCGCTGATCTTGGGTTAGCGCCAGTGCCATGCCTGTAGTTAACGAGTCCGGTTGTGCCAGGCATTTCTACATCAGGTCTGCGCAATGGAATTTGAGCATCTGGATTTACGAGAACTTCTGGAACACGCCCATATCGGTGTGGTAATCCACCGTTGGGATACTTCCATCGTCTATGCCAATCCTACCGCCTTACGCTT
>JBFHTA010000402.1:0-2828 GCA_041590855.1 Pseudomonadales bacterium | reverse complement strand
TTCCGGGCTAAAGGTAGCCGACAAGTTATCACCGCCCGACTCCACCAACACCATTTCCAAGCCTTCATGACGATCCTGAAGCTCTTTCACAGCTGCCAGATTCATTGAGGCATCTTCGCGAATCGCCGTATGCGGACAACCACCGGTTTCGACGCCCAAAATACGGTCTTCACTCAAGGCTTCATTGCGCGTTAAGAACTGCGCGTCTTCTTTGGTGTAGATATCATTGGTAACGACCGCAATGTTGTAGTGTTCACGCATCTCGCGACACAAGGTAGTTAACAAGGCCGTTTTACCTGACCCCACCGGACCGCCGACACCCACGCGTAATGTTTGTTTACTGCTCATAACTTTTTCTCTCTAAAACTCTAAATTATTTGTTTAAAATTTCTCAATGTATTCAATGTACTTTAAAACGTTATCGAGGCAGGCGATACAAGGCAAAGACTGGCGAAAACGTGGACGGGGTTGGCCATCCAATTTATAACTATAAATGAGCATTTTGAGCCAGTTTTTAACACAGTAGCGGCAACGCAGATAGTTTTAAGACCTGAATAGTCGCGAATACTGATGCTCATGTAAGGACGACGACATCGCTAGGCCAACCAAGCCCGACCCTATTTCTTCATCCGATAACGTCATTGCTTGAATCACCACCTCATCAATCACCGGGATTAAGCGTCGCATGATTTTCTGCCCATCCGTCTGCCCCATTGGCATGGCTTTACTGGCTGCTGCAATCTGGTTTTCCAACCACGCCCAACTGAAACCAATCAGACATTCCCCCACAGGAATCTCGGTCAACACGCCATGCAAGGCGTACATCGCCACCACCGACGGTTTATCCAGCCACTCAAGCTTTTCTTCCTGGCTGGAAGCATCAGCGTCTTTAAGTTGAGCCAAATGCCATTGCTTGAAGGCATCGCCCACTTGCACGTCTTCGAGATACAACTCCTTGGTTTCCCGAAACGCCAACAGCATGTCATTCCAATGAATAATCGCTTCCCGATCTTCCGCCTGCCAAGCCTGATGCAAACGCTTTAGAATCGGCAGATCAACGCCTGCAATACCGAATCGCAGTACCGACTCAATCCACTGCTCGACATCCTTCGCCGTCTTACACCAGCCTGCATCCAGCGTATATTCCAACCCTTGCGAATAGGCAAAGGCCCCAACCGGCAAGGCTGGACTGGAGATGTGCAACAGGCTCAATAAACTGGTGGTTTTCATTCGAACGGCACTCTAGTGTTGATGATCGTGTGAATGGCTATGGGAATGATCATGACCATCAGAATGAGAATGCCCATGCGAGTGGCCTCCGTGAGAATGACCACCATGCTCACCGTACGCGCCATTCTCTGGTTCAAACGGAGCTTGCTCGTGTTTCACGTCCAGACCCAACTGACGCAACATGTCATCCAGCACGTAATCGTTCTGATAACGCAACCAACCGTCGCCTACTTGCAAAGGCACATGACGATTACCCAAGTGATAACAGGCACGAGCAAACAGGTGCGTGTCTGCGGTTGACGCCGTAGTGACCTCTTCATCTGCCGCAACCACTTTAAAGCATTCACCCGACTCAGCTTTTAACACAGTGCCGTCGCGCATCACTTCACCACGCTCGACAAAAATACCCACATCCAAGCCGCCTGCCGATACGGCTTTTAAGCGACCTCGTTTGCGCTCATCAAAAGGCAAACAAATGGTGTCTTTGATCTCTGCCCCTTCGCTCTCAGCTAGGGTCAGTTTTTCTGAAATTGTGATCATAAATATCCAGATATTTAAATAACCTTTTCCTATACAAATACTTTGTTTTCACACAGCTATCCGTTCGGGAAAGTTCACCAGAAAGATGACAGGATTTAAGATTTTCTGCCGAACGACATGGATGTCGTGAGCGATCAGAGGCACACGGATGTGCCTTCTGATCGAGCAAAGAAAAGCTGAATCCTGTTAACTTTCCATAATATTTCTTATCTTTTCTAACCTATTTGAATTACTGGCTAGAAAACTTGCCCACTAAAACAACTTGACCATTAAAAAAGATAATACCGCTGCGCCAATGGCAGCTCTTCCGCAGGCTCGCACTTCAACTCAACGCCATCGGCTTTCACCACATAAGTTTGCGGGTCCACCTCCACCGTTGGCTGATAATCGTTCAAAACCATGTCCGATTTACGCACCGAGCGACAGTTCTGAACCGGCGTTAACGTCTTCTCCAAACCAAGATGCGACAAGGTGTCCTTCTCAATGGCCGATTTCGAAACAAACGCCAAACTGGTGGCCGATACCGCTTTGCCCAAGGCACCAAACATAAAACGGTAATGGACAGGCTGAGGCGTTGGGATGGACGCATTCGGATCACCCATAGGCGCCGCCGCGATCATTCCACCCTTGATAATCAACGACGGTTTGGTTGCAAAGAACGCAGGTTTCCACAACACCAAGTCCGCCAGCTTACCGACTTCAACCGAGCCCACATGATCGGCAATGCCGTGAGTAATCGCCGGGTTAATGGTGTACTTGGCGATGTAACGACGCGCGCGGAAGTTATCCGCACCCGATACGGTAGGGGTATCCACATCCTCAGGCAGTGCGCCACGCTGCACCTTCATCTTATGTGCCGTTTGCCAGGTGCGAGTAATCACTTCACCTACACGCCCCATGGCTTGGGAGTCGGAAGAGATCATGCTGAACGCACCAAGATCATGAAGAATGTCTTCCGCCGCAATGGTTTCACGACGAATACGGGAATCCGCAAAGGCCACGTCTTCCGGAATGTTTGGATCAAGGTGATGACATACCATCAACATGTCCAAATGCTC
>JBFHTA010000401.1:0-2863 GCA_041590855.1 Pseudomonadales bacterium | reverse complement strand
AGAGCTTCCACCACAGGCTTGGTTTCCACAAACGATCCCTGGTTGAGGGTAATGCGCACATTGGCCATGCGGTAATCGTAATCCACTTCCTCTTCAAAGTCGGTGGGTTCTCCTGAAGCTGAATAGATCAGGAAATACTGAGCAGCTAATTCCTTGGAATCCGGTAAGCGATATTCGCTGGCACGCCCTTCGTTCAACGAACGATTCATCTGTTTGAGGTAATCGACAATCGAGGTGGCCCCTTCCACGTTGGCCAGTGACAAGGCGTATTCCTGAAAAGCCGCCATCGCGTTTAGGTTTTCCGGTTTAAACAAGCCTTCGTTGTCTTTGGCTTCAAACACCACATCAATATTATTGGTACCGTCGAAGAAACGATTGATCACCTGATCAGCCTGATAGATGGATTCCGAGTGATCAAAGGTTTCAATCCGGTTTTCATTGACCCGCAATTCAGTGGCCGCTTTCACACCCGACAGAATAATCACCACGCCCAAGCCCACAGTGATGGCCGGTTTCGCCAAACTGATTCCCCCAATCCACACCATAAAGCGTGAAAAGAAGTCGTGTTTTCCGGTTTTATGCAAAGTCACGAACTGTTGACTTGCGGAAGGCTTTAAAAGCGCTATGGCTGCAGGTAGAAAGATCAATGAATAGATCCAGGCGATAGCCACACCAACCGCTGTGAACAAGCCAAAGTATTTAAACGGCGGCATATATGCCGCAAAGTACAGCCCCAGAAAGCCCGCGATAGTGGTTAATGAGGTGAGCGTGATCGGGCGCCAGATTTCCTGCATGGTTTCGACCACCAAAGAACGACGATCCTGATCCGGTTTAGCCGCTTGCAGTTCAAAATAGTGACTGTAAACGTGTATGGCATCGGCCACTGAAATACCGATTAGAATCACCGGTAAGGCATTGGTAATCACAAAGAAAGCCACATCACTGGCGGCCATGATGGATAAGGTCATCAGCACCGAAGCCGCAATAATCACATTGCCCAGGATGGCAGGGCTGAATCTACGAAAGGCCAAACCAATCATGATGGTAATCACCAAACCAGCCATCGGATTCAACCGGGACGCATCCGCATCAATGTAGCCCCCCAGGAAACCGGCAATGGCCCCCTCACCTGCCACATGAACAGATACACCGTCTGGCAAAGCTACACTGTTTACGGTCGCCACCACTTGCTGATAGGTTTCCTCAACCTGTTTTTCATCCAACACCTCAGCCACAATCATGGTCGCCTGCCCGGACTCGGACACTAATGATCCGAGGTACAGCGGAAAATCATTCACCGCAGATCGCATTCGGTCAGCGTCGGTCTGGGTCGATGGGAAGGGATCAAAGAACGGAGTAACGTCCATCCCTTCGTCTGTGCCAGTGATGTTGTTCTCTGTGGCAAGGCTCATCACCCGGTCCGAGTCGATGTTATCCAATGCGGTGATGGCTTCGGTAATCGACTCAATTGTGACCAGGGTTTCTGGGTTAAACACCCCGGTTTCCCCTTCGTTCACCACCGCAATCACAATCGGATCTGCCAGGCCGAACTGAGCCTTCACCTTATTGCGATAGAGTAATGCCGGGTTATCGGCCTCCAAAAAGGCATCCGAGCGAGTGTCTTTATAAAGCTTGGGAATTTGACTGAGGGTAGCAATCATCAATACCAGGCTTAAAATGACCATGGTTTTGGGATAACGAACTATCAGCTCGAAGAACTGATCAACAAGTTTGGGATTTTTGGGGTTCATTAGTTCACCTCTTGTTTTAATTTTTAAATGCATATACATGTTTTATTCTGAAACAGAAGACAAGATGATATCGATCCTTGAACTTATCCCATACATGTCCGCGAAATCAGTCTAAGAGAGCACAATTTCATGCATATGCATATTTATATCAAATAAATATCACCGGATATCTACAATCGCACTGCTTACCGCCAACAAATTCTCCACGCACGACTCCCCCAGCTCGTCTTTGATTTTGCTCTGAGCTTCTTGCCATAACGGCAGTGCCTTTTGGTACAACGCCTCTCCGGTTTCAGACAAAGACAACTCCTTTACTCTCTTGTCTTCATCGCTCGGCCGAACCTGGATATAGCCATCCCGAATCAATGGCTTTAAGTTTCGGGTTAGCGTGGTCTGATCCAGGACGAGAACCTCCTGCAATGCACTGTTCGTAGTTGGCTGCGTAAAATGGGTAGCACGCAAGATTGAGAACTGCCCTACCCTGAGACCGACAACAGACAAGTAATCGTCGTATATCTGAGTCATCACACGACTGGCTTTTCTGAGTGATAAATTCAAACACAGGTCCATTACTTTTCCTTCATAGAAACGGTTTACAGAGTATGTAAACAATTAAACATGCATATGCATGGTAAAGTCAACAAAGATATCAAATGAAAACCCAACTACTCATTCAGTACATCGCGACTAATGATCACTTTTTGGATTTCGCTAGTCCCTTCGTAAATGCTGGTAACACGAACGTCTCGAACCAAACGTTCGATGGGTGAATCTTTCAAATACCCTTGCCCACCGAACAGCTGCTGCGCGGTATAGCAAGCTTGATTGGCTTTCTCCGTAGCGAACCATTTCGCCATCGACGCTTGAGGTCCGAACGGCCGACCTTGTTCCTTCTCAAACGCCGCCTTCAGCAGCAGTAAACGAGCGGCTTCCATATCGGTTTTGGCTTCGGCCAACATCCACTGCACGCCTTGAAAATCAGCAATGCTCTGGCCGAACTGCTGACGTTCTTTGACATGATCAATCGCCAACTCGATGGCTTTCTCACCTAATCCAAGTGCTAACGAACCTATACCAATCCGACCACCCGCCAATTCAGACACCGCGATTTT
>JBFHTA010000400.1:0-2866 GCA_041590855.1 Pseudomonadales bacterium | reverse complement strand
TACCCTGATATTTTCAATATCACCGATAGCGTATTTTCTTGAGCTGGCGTCCCAGATAGATCATCATATTGCGTCTGTTCAGAACCCCGATCACACGCACGCGATCACATACGCTTTTGGAATCTAAATGACGTTATTCCGGCTCTTATTCACCTGTTGCTTTACAGTAACTTTATTCGTAACCAGCACGCTTCTTCAGGCGAAGACTGACACCTCAACGTCATCGCAACCCGTGCACATCGCAGTGGCGTCCAACTTTACCTTTGCCATGAAAGCGTTAATTGCGGAGTTTAAAGAAACCACGGGGCATTCAGTCAAAGCCTCTTACGGTTCTTCCGGAAAGATTTACGCGCAAATCACCCACGGCGCGCCCTTTGACGTGTTCTTCTCAGCGGATCAAGCCAAACCAATGGCATTAGAGGAGAAACAACTTATCGTTGATGGTAGCCGCTTTACCTACGCTGTTGGAGCCTTAGTGTTGTGGTCTGTACAAACTAACCTTGTGGATGATCAAGGTGCCATTCTCAAAGCAAACGCATTCAATAAACTGGCGTTAGCCAACCCGAAACTGGCACCGTATGGTACTGCTGCAATGGAAGTCTTGACCCATTTAAACCTGGTTGAAACCACCCGAAAACGATGGATACAAGGGGAAAACATCGCCCAAACCTATCAATTCATCAGCACAGGTAATGCTGAGTTGGGGTTTGTTTCTTTAGCACAACTCAAACAAACACCGCGCGCTAAACAGGGTTCCAGCTGGGTGATACCTCAAACCCTCTATTCGCCCATTAAACAAGATGTTGTGTTATTGAAGCGCGGACAAGAGAACACCACGGCGCTGGCCTTCCATGCCTTTGTGCAAAGCCCGAAAGCGCGCGCTATTATTGAATCTTTTGGGTATACCACGCTGAATAACCCAACGCAGACGCCCCAAGGCCTAAAGTAACTTATGAGCTTTTCAGACGCTGACCTAGCCGCACTCTGGTTAACCTTACGTTTAGCAACCACGGTTACCCTTATTTTATTGGTGGTCGGCACCCCTATTGCCTACTGGTTAGCTCGTACCCAATCCTGGTTGAAAGGGCCGATTGCTGCGATCGTCGCGTTACCCTTGGTACTTCCTCCGACCGTCCTCGGCTTTTATTTATTGATTGCCATGGGGCCAAGTGGCTTTATTGGTGAACTGACCCAAAGCCTTGGGCTGGGAACTCTGCCTTTCACCTTCTGGGGGTTGGTGGTTGCCTCTGTATTTTATTCTTTGCCATTCGTCGTTCAGCCCATTCAAAATGCCATCGAAGCGCTGGGCAACCGACCACTGGAAGTGGCAGCCACCCTCAGAGCTGGCCCCATCGACCGTTTCTTTACCGTGGTATTGCCTCTGGCGAAACCCGGCTTCATCACAGCAGCAGTATTGGGGTTTGCCCATACTGTTGGCGAATTTGGTGTAGTCTTGATGATTGGCGGAAATATCCCGGAAGAAACCCGCGTGGTGTCGGTGCAGATTTACGACCATGTGGAAGCATTGGAATACACCCAGGCGCATGCCTTGGCCGGTTTGATGGTGGCCTTCTCATTCGTGGTATTGTTAGCCCTTTATTGGTTCCAACGTAAACATGCGCCTTTTATGTTGAAATAATACGGGCATCTAATTGAAGTAAAACGTTACCCAAATGGATATTCAAAAGACCGAGGTGAGTTTGTCCCAAGCCATTGCCAACCCAAGCGCTATTCAGGCGCGTTTCCAATTGCACCAAACGCAGTCTGGGCAAGCAGCGTTTTCTTTAGATGTTGATCTGATGCTCCCAGGTTCTGGCATCACAGCCATTTTTGGGCATTCCGGTTCGGGTAAAACCAGCCTGCTACGCTGTATCGCCGGTCTGGAACGCGCAGACAGCGGACAACTCATCGTTAACGGCGATACCTGGCAGAAGGATGCTGAATTCGTACCCACACACAAACGGCCTATCGGTTATGTGTTTCAGGAATCCAGTCTGTTTCCGCATCTAACGGCGCAAGGAAACCTGAACTACGCGATCAAGCGTTCCGGCCAGAACACCCCACGCGATCTTTACCAGCGGGTGATCGAAACCATGGGGATTCAATCATTACTGAAACGCTACCCGGCACAACTGTCAGGCGGAGAACGACAGCGAGTGGCCATTGCCAGAGCCTTGCTTATTCAACCCCGATTACTGTTGATGGATGAGCCACTGGCCTCCTTGGATCTGGCCCGTAAGCACGAAATTCTACCGTACCTGGAACGTCTGAAGAGTTTCAACTTACCGATTCTTTACGTCAGTCATTCTATGGACGAAGTGGCCCGACTCGCTGATTACGCCGTCACGTTACAAGAAGGTAAAGTCATCGCACAGGGCACACCAACGGAAGTGTTCTCGCGTATGGATTTACCGATGGAGTTTGGCGACGATACCGGCGTGGTGCTTGAAGGCTCAGTGACAGAACGCGATGAGCAATGGTTGCTGAACAAAATCGCCTTCGACGGTGGCGAAGTCTGGGTCTGCGACAGCGGGGAGCACCTCAATCAAGCCGTACGCATCCGCATTTTGGCGAAAGACGTTAGCCTGTCGCTCTCATCCCACGATGACATGAGCATCGTCAACAGACTTCCGATCATCATCGACGACATCCAACCCTGCCGAAATAAAGCCATGTCGCTGGTCAGATTGAAATCAGGCAACGCCTTTCTGGTCGCCCGCGTGACCAACAAATCACTTGATCATCTTGGATTAAAAACAGACGACTCCGCCTGGGCTCAGATTAAATCTGTGGCGATTGTTCACTAGTCACCAAACGATAGAAGCAATCAAAGACACTCAACTTGGCCATAAGGGGCCAAAAGACG
>JBFHTA010000399.1:0-2880 GCA_041590855.1 Pseudomonadales bacterium | reverse complement strand
CCTAGCAGTTTTTCATTGGAAAGAATGCTTGGCGATAAAGCAAAAGCCCTTCATGCTAAAGCCGAAAAAGAGCTTGAGGTCTATAAACAGCGATTAAAAAATGATGCCCCGGCAATGATCGCCAAACGCATTGCAGAAGCAAGAAACCTGGACTGCGAATGTCGTAAAAAGTGGGAAGATACTCTCAGGCAATCGCTTATTCTTCACATTAAATCCATTGAGGATGCCCAACAAACACTGGAAACATTCACCCAGGCCAAATACATGGACGTTGTGCAAAAGCTAACGCTCGACGTAAGAATTTTTCTGGGCACAAATGCCTTGGTATTTCTCTTGTTGCTACTCGTATCCTGCTTAAAACCGAGAGCTGTGAATCACCTGTTCTTACCCAGTGCCATGCTGTTGATCTCCACCCTGATTTGCTCCTATTTTTACCTCTTCGAACAAAACTGGTTCTATACGATTTTATACAACGACTACACCGGATTAAGTTTCATCACCTACTTACTGCTCGTTTTTGCCTTTCTCTGCGACATTGTGTTTAACTCAGCCAAAGTAACGACCGAGATTATCAATGGCATATTAACAGCCATTGGAAGCACACTATCGGTGGTGTCGTGCTGATACTGAAACATCCATAAAACGATGCTTCAGAAAACGCACTTTCGTAATTCTGTTCATAGATAAAGCCAAGACATGAAATTTCCGGAACTGAAAGCATTAAGCGAAAAACATTTACTCCCCCTCGTTACAGAGAAAGGGGGCTCATTTGATAACATTCCCAAATGCATCGGTTTCAAGTATGTCGTTGATGATGTCAGTTTTGGTGTGGGCACAACCTTCAGTGATTACAACACGTCATTTGGATGCCTAGGCTTTGGAGCAAGTATTACATTCCCGAAAGTGGCTGAGATATTGACCCCGCTGTTGGTTAAGCACCAGCTTTTAAGCAGCAATCATTTAAAGCTCTTACCAACGACTATCGACTCTCGTTTTTACAAGCACGTTAGTAAGGCCATCTACCCGCATAATCCTAATCTCCGCAACAACCAAGAAATCATTGTCAGCAACGAAACCGAAGCCCAAGTATTTCTGGATCACTTCATTAACTTCTATAAACAAGAAGCGTTGGTTTTCTTTGAAGAGTTTGGGACGTTACAGAATTTTGCCCAGTTCTTAGCCGGTGTTTCATTCGATGATATGTTGATTCAATTTGAAGACGATTATGATGCCTTCCTCCTGAAAGCAGTTGTCTTACGTCTAACTAATCACCCTCAATATGCTGCTTACATGGATGAAGTAATCGCGTCTAATAAAGCCGACTACGAGGATGATCCAAGCGAGGAAATTAACCGGTGGTATTACGAAGCCAGCTTGGAGTTGAAAGGGATTTTGGGCAACACATAAGAAAATACCGCCTAGGGCAACAACTAAACCTTCCTTCCGTTCCAGATCACTTTGCCCGCGACTCGGTACTGCTCTGCGTTCTGCGGGTCAATCATCCAAGATGGGTAATCCGGGTTGTCACTGATCACCTGAATGGCGTTTTTGTCAGACTTCAATCGTTTGGTGACCAAGCCATCTTCAGTGGTAATCAGGTAAATACCTTCTCGGTTAACCTGTTGTTGAGACATGTCCACCAGAATCATGTCGCCGTCTTCAAGCGTTGGAACCATGCTATCGCCATTCACAGTGACAAATGCCAAGTTCTCAGACGACACTCTCAGATGCGAAGACAGCCAGTTTTTATTGAAGCCAAAGTGTTCGACTATATCTTCACTTTGTACAAGCGCCCCTGCTCCGGCACTGGCTTCCACATCAAACATGGGCGCAAATACCAAGTCTTTACTGGACGCAGTGCCTGCTTTCTGCCCGCCGCTCTCTTCCCCTGTCAGCAGCCAATTCAAGTCTACTTTGAATTCATCATACAACTCTTGCAGATACGCCATCGATGGGCGGCTCGCACCCCGACAAATACGATAGATATGAGAGGCCGACTTACCAGTTAATTCGGCAAACTGCTTTTTATTGCCCTGACAAATTTGATCAACTACTAACTGGAAACGACGAGAAAAAGGCGTACTCATACTACGGATACTCATGAGGTGGCTGGGAAAGGGCGGGTAGTATACGGATATCTGGAAAATGTTACATAGCACAGCTACATACCATTCCAAAGATCCATCCCCTTATTACTAAACCATCACCTCAGAAGAGCTCTCCGATGCCAACAGTTCAATAAACGAGTTAACCTCGTTGCGATATTTAGACGCCTCATAGCCCTCACCGCAATTGAGATGCAGTTGCCCGGCAAGTTCGATATCAAAATAGCTGTACACGTGACGGAAGAATTCATGAAATGCCGGTGAAACCTCATTCTTAACGGAAGTCGCCAGATAAAATCCCCGCTTTCCTTTAAGCGCCCGGCCTTTGTGCTTGAGTTCCGGCACGTCGCAAAGCTCGGTAATCCGGTCAATCAGTGCCTTGATGTTGGCTGTCACACCTGCCCAATACACCGGGCTGGCGAAAACGATATTCTCTGCGGCTAAAATCTCTTCCACCAGCGGGTAGAAATCATCCGTTGGATATTCATTCTGATAGTTATACGGGGTGATGTTCAGATGATCTAGATGTACCAGCTTTGCGTTCTGACATTGCTGTTGAACGTCCTGTACCAATTGGGCGGTATTGCCATCTTCTCGGGCGCTGGAAAAGATAATTAAGGTTCGGGGCTGATGACTGCCTATGGTTGCAGCGGTGGTTTCTGCATTAGGATTTTCCACACTACTGTGTTCCACGTTGATAGTTTCCATGAAAGATCGTCTCCTTGACTGTTGAGACGAAACAGCATAAAACCTCAAGTTAACTTCAGGTCAAATG
>JBFHTA010000398.1:0-2885 GCA_041590855.1 Pseudomonadales bacterium | reverse complement strand
TCAATAAGTCTTTGGGGGTGCGACTGGGGCGGGCCAGCCCCCGAGCAGCGGAGCGTGACTCCCGAGCCAGCGGGTTGTTACGGCAGGCGTCGAGAATCACCAGGTTCAGCGGATTGTTGGCCGCTTCCATGGCATCGATCACTTTATCCAGATTTACTGCATCGTATTTCAAATCCCGTTCTTGGGTGATTTGCTCGGCAATGGGCAGTAAATAATTCGTGCCCTTGGACTGGATGCCGTGACCGGCGAAGTAAAACAGCCCGACGCCGCCCCGTTGCCGAAGTTGATGCTCAAAGTCATCAATGGCGTGCTCCATTTGTCGTTGATCGGCGTTCAACAATAAATGCACCTGAAAACCGAGCTGCTCAAGGATTGGGACGATATCCTCAACGTCTTGTGCCGGATTTGCCAACGGCGCCTGTGGGTAGAGACTGTTCCCGATCAACAGTGCTGTTCTTGCCTGCGTTTTGTTCCGGGAAGCAGGGTCGCAGAGTGCAGAAAACGACAGCAGCCCGATCAGGGCTGCCGTCAGTAGGCGTGCTTGCCAGCAGGGCATATCAACACCAAACGCTGTGGCAATTAATCTTTCAGATCTTGACGCTGAATGATGTCTCCGGCGGGTGTCAGCACCAGGTGATAGTTATTGATGCCGGATTTAAATTGATCGAAACCGTCCCGATAACCAGGGCGGCTGAACTTGAGTTGATCGGTGTGTTTCAACGGGTCCGACGTATCCATGTAGTAGGTGAAAGGGGTAACGCCCAAGTGTTTCCAGTGATCCAGTACTTTGGTTTCAATCTGGTTGGTGTCCGGATTAAAGACGTCTCGCTCTTTTTGGCGGAAGACATACACGTGCGAGCCTTGCGGGTCGGACTGGAAGGAGATTTCTTTCGGCTGGCTGCGCATGGAAATCTTGATGGTGATTTCTTCGCCAATGGGCACGGTCACGTTCTGGAATTCGGTTTCATAACCCGGCTGGGTGGATTTCAGCGTTAAGTTCAGTTTACCGGTATTCCAAAAGGCTTTTCGTTTGTACACTTCGTCGTAGGTGAATTTACGAATGAAGGGGGTTTTGCCCAGATAGCCGAAGCTGGCCCCGGAGGCGTTGCTGACGTCTTCCACTTCCACGCCATCGATGTCGCTGATGATCTTAATGCTGGTGTTAAACGGTTTCAGTTTGTAGGAGAAACTGTTGGACTCGTCCGGGCGAATGGAAATCTCGTGTTGCTCCGGCGTGTAGCCTTCTTTCTCAATGCGGATTTTAGCGATCCGGCCAAAGAAGGCATTGGCAGTGCTTTCGGTATACTTCTGATCGAACGGGGTGGTAATGGTGTCCAGCCGTGAGGCTTTTAACGAATGGTCGATGTCCCTGAGATGACTCTCCACCAATCCGGCGACCGTGGAATTTCTTACTGACACAAATTCCTTGGTAAGGAAAGGCACTTCGCGATGGTTGGCGTCGTAAAAGCGAACCGATGCGCCGGGCGGGCTGGTTTCGATGGAAATGTCCGTACTCAGGCGGCTCAGGTTGATGATGGGTGTGTTCTCGTTTTTCTTACCCACTTCAATGCCACTGAGGTATTTAAGCTGAGGCTTGTAGCCCTCTTTCACGGCCAGCAACAACAGGCTGGTACGTTCTTCCCCTGACGCAAAGAAATCCTCTTTGTTCCGGATTTCAAAGTTATTGTCGGAGATGACACTGCCTTTCTGTTCCCCTTTCTGGTTAATCAACACCACCTTGGCGCCTGACGGCTTGGTTTTGATGGTAACGGCGGTGGTGGCACAGCTGGTGAGGAAAATCGCAATCAGTGCAGCCAACGCGACTGTGAGTCTGTTAGACATGGGTAGCTCCTCCTGTTAGGCGTTTGTAAGAAAGGGAGCGCATTGCTGGCGCGGTAAATGATGCCGGCCAGAAAAGGTCACTCTTCTTCCAGTTCGATCAGTGTTTCCGGATTGTGCTTATAGAGAAAAAACTCCTGAATGAAATTTTTCTCTTTGTAGTTGGCTTTCTTCACCGTCAGTTGCAGGTTCACCGACGAGGTTTCCAGCGCATCGTAATCTTGTGACAGCCGTACCAGCTTGTCCCATTTGAAATCGAGCTTCAGAGGGGTGCGGCCAAGAAATCCCAAGGTACGTTCGTAGACTTCTGCGCCTCTGGGCATGGAACTGATTTGTAGGGTGGCTACCACTTCGTTGAGTTGAAACGAAAAGCGGTTTTCCTTATGGGGCTCAATCTTGATTTCGCGGCTCAGTGGTTCGTAGCCCTTGTGTTCCAGTTCGACCCACAGGGTTCGGGTTGTATCCGGGATTTCGTAGCGGCGGTTAGCGAAGTAAACCTGTCTTGACAGCCGGGAAGTGTTTTCAAAGTCCAGTTGTCCGCCGTGTTTATCGTGGAGTTTCATCTCGGCTCCGGCGGGAATGGATTCGATGTACAGATAGGTGGGAGCGGAGTGTAAGGTCACCAGCACCGTTTGATTGTGTTTGATGTTGAGAATATCGCGTTTTTCTTCAAGATAGCCGGGTTTAGAGAAGGTGAGATTTAAGGATTCATGGCGCTTGCCTTGAGTGGTCAGAGTGTCCTGTGCCTTGTATTCAAAGTCGGTTTCTCCCAGATATCCTTTTTTCAGATCGGTAACTTTTGCACCGGGCGGATCACTTTTAATGGTCAGCGTGTAGTTGCTGGAACAGGCTGTCAGGATCACAGCAAACAGGCACAACACAAGGGAAGACGGCGTTCTGGATGACGGGTGGCGCTGTGCTACGGGCATAAAGAACCTGCTTGGTTGATGGCGACTGTATGGTTGAGCTACATATAATCTGTTCGAAAAGTGATCAATTAATGCGCTGGTTATTTAATTGAAGCTGATTTGAAGCGGTTTATTTGT
>JBFHTA010000397.1:0-2898 GCA_041590855.1 Pseudomonadales bacterium | reverse complement strand
GTTGATCGTTTATTCTTCTTTGGTCGCTCCGATCTGCATGTCTCTATTATCCGTATATTTTACGAATAGAATGGTCTTGGTTGATAGTCGTTTAGCACGTTCATTTTGGAATATTTCCCAGGATAATATTCATACCTATTTTGTTGCTGTAGCACTATTTATTATGATGTTTTTATTGTTCACTAAGGTCACAAAATTGAAAGATGAAGCAGCCTGATAGGCTGTAGAGTCTTTGAATATGGATTGTATCTATTTCGTAAATCAAGGATGAAAATATGAAAGGAAGCTGCTTGTGCGAAAGCGTTGAGTTTGAAGTCGATGGTAACGAATTCAACATCTACCAATGTCATTGTTCGCTTTGTAAAAAGCAAAGCGGGACAACCTCAAATTCGGCCACTATTGTCAGCGATGCTCAGTTCCGATTTCTGAAGGGCAGTGAGTTGATATCCTCCTGGGTGAAGGAATCTGGCTTCAGGTCGGATTTTTGTTCCAAGTGTGGCTCTCCTGTGCCAAATCCTTTGAGAGGTTTGGGGTTATATTGGGTGCCTTTTGGTTTACTTCCTGTGGATGTCGAGGCTAAGGTGGTCGCTCATTTGTGTGTAAACACAGCTTCTAGTTGGCATACTTTGGATGCCAATGTTGAGTCTTTTGAAACTCTGCCGGATCTTCAGGTATTAAAGGGGATGTTGGCATCTGGAGATTAATCTTTTTCTGCTAAGTTAGCTCAACGTTGAAGTTGTACTGGGCTGTTTTTTTATGTGCACAGGTTTTTGGTATGAAGTGCCAAAATCTTGCTGCTTGATCAACCGGTTAACATTTTAAAACATTAAATTTGTCTCAGATCATCCCCCTCGTATTTACATTATTCATCAGTTTCATACAATTCCGTACCTTTAGGTTTACCAAGGACGATGTTGTATGCCTACTCAATGCACGATGTTCCGTGTAGATCTGTTTCCCCTTCCTATTTTTTCTTCGACCGTGCGCTGATAAAGCAGCGCGTTTGAGTGCTCATGTCTGTGTTTTGGTACGTTAAACAGATCGTGCGTCCTTGAGTTGCATAAGGAATAAGAGAGTTTTATGAAAAAGTTTTTTTTGATGTCGGCATTGTTGTTTTGTGGCAGTGCCTTTGCAGATTCTACCTGTTCGGATAATGCCTATCGGGCCTTGGAAAGAGATTCTAACCAGTTTCGGAACTCTCGTTTTTGGACGTGTGATTCTTATCCGGCAGATGACTCGTTAGAGATGATGTTGTATCACACATGGGTTGACGGAAAAGACGGTGAGCGTCATTTAATGTTACGGGTGTTGTTGGTCAAAACAGAAACCCCGGAAGTGGTTGCTTCGGGCAATTTGCATATTTGGGAAGGGCCAAATATTAGGGTGCGTGAGGGAGATTATGATCCAGAAGCGTTCACTATCGACAACACCAATTACCCGTTAAACGAATCAACCAATGCCTTTGCTATTCGAGCGGATATTGCGGGCGACGATTATTGTAGCGACATTGTTCGTGATCAGTTTGTTACCTTATTTGTGCGTGAAGGTAAGACATTGAAGCCTGTGCTAAAACACTTGCCATTGCAGCAAAGATACGTGGTAGAGGGAACTGCTTGTGATCGTTATGGCGATAAGAAAACATTACACGGTCAAGGGCAATTAAGTTTGGCGGATACCAAGACTAATGGTTATCGGGATTTAATACTAAGCACCGAAACTGTAACTGATGTGTACGATCAATCCAGTATGGAAGACCTAAGCGAGGGGGAAATGTTGGAAGAAGAATCGTCAGGGATAGAAACCAAGGTCTATAAAACGACATTAAAATTTGATGGTCATAGGTATCCGGTGAAGTGGGAAGAGCTTCCGGCTAAGGAATGGTGGCAGTTATGAGATCTTTATATAACACCTTGAAGTTAATGGCTGTAGGCACTCTGTTTTCTGCTTCTGCAGTGATGGCTGCTCAGACCTGTTCACCCGAGCAATTGGAATCGTTAGAAGAGAGCAAGCACCTGTTTGGTCCGCTTTCTTGGCCGGTATGTAAAGCACTGCCTAATCGTCCGGAGCTGACACTGGCGTCTTACTTTGTCTGGACGGATGGTGCAAAGCCGGGTGAACGCACATATCAGTGGAATACGGTGATTCTCGACAGTAAGCGCCATAAGGTACAAGCGGTCCATCGTGAATTCATCCATGAAGGGAAACAGGCAAAAATTCGTCCGGACAGTATCTGGTTGGATACGGCCAATTATGCCTTGAATGATCAGGTCAGAGCATTCGGTGTTCGGCTCAATACAGGCGCTGATCTTGGCTGTGAACGAGAGTCTCGTGGACAGTTCTTGAATTTATTTGTCTATCAAAACCACATTCTGACTCGGTTGGTTGAAAACTTGCCAACGGAATACTCACGAGTTCATGAAGGGTCTATGTGTGACAATAGTGTTGAGTGGGAAAAAGAAGTTGCCAAGTCTCATCTGCAGATATTGCCAACCAAGCATTACGGGTTTGCAGACATCAAACTGAAGTCCAAGGGTGTTTTTGAAAGTAAGTCAGACCACAGAAAAGAAAGCAGAAAAGGGTTTGAGAAATCCCGAAGCCACACTTACATCTTCAAATACGATGGAGAAAAATACAATATCGATCGATCAGAGCTGCCTAGTTACCGCTGGACTGATCCAGAGAATCTCTAGGTATTCTTAGTATGAATAAGATATTTGATACCCAGCAGCGCCTGCTGAAGGCGAGCCATATAGCGCCTATTGTTGTATATGCTGGTGGATGGATATCTCTTCTTGCTGCCTGGTTTATCATTCCTGTCGCGATCTGGTGTCTATATGCGATGGTGAGTGAACGTTCGCAAGCCATCAAGCACAGCTATCAAGAACTGCTGAAAACCAT
>JBFHTA010000396.1:0-2899 GCA_041590855.1 Pseudomonadales bacterium | reverse complement strand
TGTTGGCATCGCAATTTACATGTACATCGCCAGCCGTAGTATTCTAACCACCCTATCAGGCACCCTTGCCACAGTTGTTATAATTGTAGCGTCCATCTGGACAGCCGAAGGCGTAGCGGGCTGGCTGGGCATTAGCTTATCGCCTCCAGCGTCCAATGCACCAACAATGATATTGACCCTTGCCATCGCAGACAGTATCCATATTCTTGTGTCCTTCTTCCTGGCCAGCCAACGAGGCCTCAACAAAACAGACGCAGTAAAAGAAAGCTTACGTCTTAATTTCCAACCCGTGTTCTTAACCAGCCTGACCACCATGATTGGCTTTCTGACGCTTAATTTCAGTGATTCTCCGCCATTCCGTGATATGGGGAACGTAGTGGCTATGGGAGTTATTTTTGCCTGGATATATTCGGTTGTGCTTCTGCCTGCATTGATCCTGCTACTGCCCTTCCCTGTCAAAGTAAAGGACGATGCCGGTCTACCTTTGATGCAAAATATTGCTACCTTAACCATTAATCAGTACCGCCCTATATTAATAGGCGTGCTTGCTGTAATTATTGGGTTTGGCGCCTTCGTTCCTAAAAATGAACTCTACGATGTTTGGGCAGAATACTTCGACGAGAGTATGCCGGTTCGTAAAGCCATTGATTTCACACAGTTCAATCTGACCGGCGTGGCAACCGTAGAGTATTCTCTCGCCGCCAAAGAAGAAAACGGTGTAACCGACCCTGCGTATTTAAAGGGCCTGGAAAAATTCACCGATTGGCTGGCAGCTCAACCCGAAGTGGCTCATGTAAACAGCTTTATTCATGTAATGAAGCGTTTGAATAAAAACATGCATGCTGACGACCCTGCGTGGTACAAAGTCCCTATGGATCGCGAGCTGGCCGCTCAGTACCTACTACTGTATGAACTCTCTCTACCGTTTGGCCTGGATTTAAATAACCAAGTCAATTTGGATAAGTCTGCCACTCGTGTCATCGTCAGCATTCACCGATTGAGCACCGTCGATCTTCTGGCCTTTGCAGACCGAGCCTACGCCTGGATGCAAGAGAACCTACCCGAACACATGATGGATCACGGCTCCAGCCGCGACATTATGTTTGCTCATATTGGCGAGCGTAACATCGACAGCATGTTACAAGGCACTGCGCTGGCCATTGTGTTGATTTCATTGGTATTGGCCATTGCACTGAAATCTTGGCAATACGGTATTTTGAGTTTGATTCCTAACATTGCTCCCGCCGCCATTGCTTTTGGAATTTGGGGCATTTTCTCTGGCCGGGTCGGCGTCTCCCTATCGATTGTGACCTGCATGACTCTCGGGATTGTTGTCGACTATACCGTTCACTTGCTCAGTAAATACTTGCGCGCAAAACGTGAACAAGGGCTGTCCACAGACGAAGCAATTCATTACGCATTCAACACCGTTGGCATTGCCTTGATTGTGACGACGGCTATTTTGTGTGTTAACTTTGGCATCCTCGCCTTCTCCGATTTCAGTATGAACTCGCAAATGGGACTTATGACTGCGATTACCATTGTGATTGCACTTGTCATTGACTTCCTCTTCCTTCCTGCCTTGTTAAAATTCCTCTCGGAACGCCAAAAGAATCGCAAGCAAGATCCGGAAGACCCCAATAAAGAAACTGAAACAGTAATCAAACCTTCTACCCACCAGACCCTCAATAAGGAGCCTGAGCATGAACTGGTCTAATCACACAATACGACGCGCAACCGCAGTTGCAGGGTTAGTGCTAAGTACTGCACTTACCCAAATTACCAGCGTATATGCACAAACCCCGGAAGAGAAAGGCCTGGCAATTGCGCAAGAAGCCGATCGCCGTAACACCGGCTGGCAAGACTCGACAGCCAATATGACCATGATTTTGAGAAACAAGCGCGGCGATGAAACTTCACGAGAGCTTTCTGTGAAGGCATTAGAAATGCAAGACGACGGAGATAAAAGCCTGACTGTGTTTAACTCCCCACGCGACGTAAAGGGCACAGCACTACTTTCCTTCTCACACAAAGTAGACCCGGACGACCAGTGGCTATATCTTCCTAAACTCGGCCGAGTAAAACGCATTGCCAGCCGAAACAAATCCGGCCCATTCATGGGCAGTGAATTTGCGTTTGAAGACATGACGCCGCAAGAAGTTGAAAAATACACCTATAAGTTCATCAAAGAAGAAGAACTAAACGGACAAAAATGCTTTGTAGTAGAACGCTACCCAGTGGATAAATATTCTGGCTACACCAAACAAATCGCCTGGGTAGACCAGGAAGAATACCGCACGCTGAAAGTCGAGTTTTACGACCGTAAGCAATCCTTACTGAAAACACTTACCGCTTCTGAATGGAAGGAATATTTAGATCAATACTGGCGCCCACATCACTCAACTATGGTGAATCACCAGACAGGAAAGAGCACTGACCTAGTAATGAGTGACTTTACCTTCAAAAACGGATTGGACGAAGGTGACTTCAACAAAAACAGCCTGAAACGCGCCCGATAACCTCTCACTCGTCCTGAGCCTGCTCTGCGGGCTTAGTGACCCTCTTTAAAAACATCCAGAAAAGACTTTAGTTCAGAAACTTTTGTTCTGATAGGTGGCAAAGTTTTCACTTTGAAATGATTAGATAAAGATTAAATCAGGAAAATAAAAGAATATGAAATAAAAACATGGTACCAGTGGGCGGACTCGAACCGCCACGGCCGTGAAGCCATCGGATTTTGAATCCGTATCATAGGTCAAACTAAAGCAAAGACCCTTTATTTACCTAACATACATCCGAAGTAAGCACTAACATAAATGTCATCTATGTCAGTCCTGTGACAGCCGTGCCAACCTAGTTTAGCGCCTAATTGCCAGTGAATTTGGACCATAAATATGGA
>JBFHTA010000395.1:0-2949 GCA_041590855.1 Pseudomonadales bacterium | reverse complement strand
GAATGACGACGATGTTGTGTTTAACGTAGGAAAAGCGGTGAAAGGCGGAATTGCTGTCTTTGACGGTACAGGGGATGACGATCACACCATCTCCGACACATTAATCTTTAAATTCTAGCTGCTAGCAAATAATCATGGGCTGCTAACAATGCTGGATACACTGTCTGAACGCCGTGAAATTGCCCGTTCCTTGATTGGAAGTGTAATCGTGCTTGCGGTTTTGCTGTTTGTGCTTGCTGCCTTTGTTTATTTTGTGTTGGACGACATTGCTAATCAAAGCGTCAGTAATAACCGATTATCTTCCAAGCAACTTGAAAAGGTTCAGGCGCTTTTGGATGTAAATCTCGAAATCAAAGACTTGCTTCGCGATCAGGTGAGCCTGATTGATACCTTTAATCAGCAGTTTACTTTGGTTTCTACTGATCCGGATTTATCACCTGACTGGCAATTGTTTGATCAAATGGTTGATCAACTGGATGCCAATCAACAACAGTTGGATGAGTTATGGAGTCATACTGAATTCTCCATTTCTTTGACAGAAATTCAGGAAGGGGTGGCCATCATCCATGCCATCATAGAGGAAGGTAAAGAAGCCTCAAGCGGAGAGCTGCGTTACCTGGCTGAAGACAGTTTTGATGTATTGCAAAGAGTAAGAGCGGCGTTCAAAGACATCAGTCAAAACATTGCTAATACCGTAAATCAGGAACGTCTTGTCAGTTTATCTTCTATCGATCAGGTGATTGCGAATGGACGGGTCATTGATGATGCCTTACACAACCTTCAGCGTATCGTTGTGTTCGTTATTGTTTTCGTAACCGGGTTGGTGATTTTCTTCCAGTTTATTCTTGGTCGGCGTCTTAAGAGCCTTGCGAACAGAGCACTTGATCTTCAGGCGAAGGCAGAAGAGGCATCAAGAGCAAAGTCTAACTTTCTGGCCAATATGAGCCATGAGATACGAACGCCCATGAATTCCATCATTGGCTTTTCAAGCGTTTTATCCGAAGAGCCCTTATCAAAGTCGCAGCTCGACTATGTTCATCGAATAAGTAGTTCGTCTCGTGCCTTGCTGACTATCATCAACGATATTCTGGATATTTCAAAAGTGGAGGCGGGGAAACTGGAGTTGTCGCCTACGAGTTTCAATCTTATCGAGCTTTTGGAAGCCCAGTTGAACCTGTTTAGTCTTAGGGCAAATCAAAAAGAGATTGAGTTTGGCTGTGTTTTTAACCGTGATATTCCGGTGGCTCTTTATGGCGACGCAGACAGGTTCTCTCAAGTACTGACGAATCTGCTCGGTAACGCTTTTAAGTTTACCCAAGGTGGTGAAGTAGAAATCAAGGTAGATTTTGAACGTGTTAAGCCCGATCAGGTACAACTGATGATTGACATTCGGGATACCGGAATTGGCATCCCTCACGAAAAATTTGAGGATATTTTCGAGTCCTTTACCCAGGCCGATGCAAGCACCACTCGTAAATTTGGTGGTACGGGGCTTGGGTTGGCGATTACGCGGCAAATACTTGAATTAATGGGCGGAGACATCTCGTTAATCAGTGAAGAAGGGAAGGGAACGACCTTTCATATTACTGCCCTGATGAACGCAGACCCATCGAAAACCATCAGTCAGTACTTTCAGAAAAGAAAAACAGGACGTACGTTGTCTGCAGATAGCGTCGTTGTCCTGGCATATGAAAATCCATGTATCCGAAACGCTCTGCAACAGTTACTGAATCTGTTAGGGGTTCAGGCTCTTACTGTTTCGACACTGGAAGAGCTGGAAAACATGGGGTTCCCTGAAGAATCAAACATCCTGTTTATGTTGGATGAAGCATTACTCAGCAATGATCCGGTGGTTTCGGGGAGTTCGTTACATCATCGTTTGACAGACAGCCGGGTGCTACTTTTTGCCAGATCTGGCGGTACTCAGAATAACAGGCTGCTTTGCGATGTGAATATTGAAAAAGTCATTACCAAGCCTGTCAGACCCACTGATTTAGTGAAAGGCGTTTTTTCTGAACGACATGATTCGTACTCTAATAGCCAGGACACAGACCTAAAAGCCTCCGTGGGAGCTCAGGTTCTGGTTGCGGACGATGTGGAAGAAAATCGATTACTCGTTCAGTTGATGCTTAAACAGCTCGGGGTAAACGTGGAGTTGGTTGGCGATGGTGAGCAGGCCGTGCAAAAAGCGAAAGCGCGTCACTATGATTTGATATTTATGGATATAAATATGCCTGTTATGGATGGCTTGAAGGCAACCGAAATTATCCGAATGAACTCGAAATCAAAGTATTCTCCGATTGTGGCACTGACTGCCCATGCCATGCAGGAGGATCGGGATTTATGTATTCAAGCTGGCATGAATGATTTTATCTCTAAGCCCTTTAACCCTGATGATTTATTGAAAGTGGTTATGAATTGGCTACCGAAAATCCAGACAGCCACTTATGTTGATTCTAAAGGTCGGGTAGTTGATAGTCCGGCAGTTAATAGTCCAACAGTTGATAGCCAGTTAGTTGATAGTAAGATACTTGATTGTCAGGAACTCACCGGTGTCGAAATTATAAACGGCCAGATAAATGAAATGCCTGTGGTGGATTTCGAGGCGGCACTTTCACAGTGGCAAGGCCAAGATGACATCTACTTTCAATATTTAAATAATTTTTGCCAGAAATGTACGCAACTCTTGGATGAGTTAACCGAGGCGGTCAATAAGTCTGACTTTGAATTGGTCTACACACTCAGCCATAAAATGAAGGGGCAGGCCGGTAGCCTTTGCCTTCCCAAGGTTCAAAGGGTAGTTAGCGAATTAGAGTTATGCGCGAAAAGCCTGCTTTCCGAAAGTGCGAATAGCGAAGATTGCATACACACCTTATTGAGCACACTGGAACATGCGTTGGCCGAACTCTTAGAACTTAAAGAGAGAGAATTTCCCTCTTCATTGAGTAG
>JBFHTA010000394.1:0-2975 GCA_041590855.1 Pseudomonadales bacterium | reverse complement strand
GGTGAAGACGAGATTCAAAAGATCACAGATAAGTTCATCGCTCAGGTGGATGCGGATCTTGCCAAGAAAGAAAAGGATTTGATGGAAATCTAATTTCCTTATTCGCTGGATTCAGGTTGCAGGTGTTTGATTGATGGCATTGGCTGTTAATTCTCACCTGCACTTTTGTATCTAAGCATTGGGGGTATTTAAGCCCTAACGGAATACGTAGTAATAAAAGGTGTGTCTTCAACCATGACTTCTGAAATAGCTGCAGCGGCTCAAGTGCCAAATCACATAGCTATCATCATGGACGGTAACAATCGTTGGGCAAAGCAGCGTCACTTACCTAAGTTGGCTGGTCATAAGGCTGGTCTGGATGCGGTTAGAAACGTTGTAGAAACATGTTTGAAGCAACAGGTTAAGTGCCTGACGTTATTTGCTTTCAGCAGTGAAAACTGGAAGCGACCGGAAGATGAAGTTAAAGGCTTAATGTCCTTGTTTCTGATGGCGCTTAAAAATGAAGTCAGAAAACTTCATAAAAATAATATCCGTCTGCGTGTAATGGGCGATAAAAGTCGTTTTAGCGAAACATTGCAAGCCCACATTCGTGAGGCCGAAGAAAAAACTGCCAATAATGATGCGATGACGTTAGTGATTGCAGCGAATTATGGTGGGGAGTGGGACATCGTCAATGCCGCGCAGCAATGTGCCAGAGATGTTCAGCAAGGTAGGGTGTCTCCGGATCAAATTACTCGCGACTATTTCGAGCAGTATATTGGTTTGCCTGGTATGTCAGCACCGGACTTGTATATTCGTACTGGCGGAGAGACTCGCGTCAGTAATTTTATGCTTTGGCAGGCAGCCTACTCAGAACTGTATTTTAGTGATCTGTATTGGCCCGATTTTCAAGAAGAGGCATTATTGGCAGCTATTGCTGATTATGGCCGAAGACAACGCCGGTATGGGATGACCAGCGAACAAGTAGAAACCAGATAGTTAGGGATTAAGGAAGTTATTCATGTTAAAGCAGCGGATTATTACTGCGTTATGGTTAGCGCCTTTGGCGATTGGCGGTATTTTCTTTTTACCGTTTGAATATTTTGCACTTTTTACAGCCGCCATTGTGATGTTAGGGGCCTGGGAGTGGGCAAACTTGGCAGGGTTTCCTCAGCAGGGCGCGCGCGTGGGTTACGCTCTCCTAGTTGGTCTGAGTTTGCTGGGCTTGTATAAGCTGCCTGAAATCGGTGTGCTGTCGGTAGGTGCTGTATGGTGGATTCTTGCTTTGGTCTTTGTACTTTCTTATCCGGGGATGTCGAAAGCCTGGTCTTCCCAGTGGGTTCGGTTGGTGCTTGGTTTTCTGATACTGGTTCCTTGTTGGAAAGGCTTGCTGCTTCTAAAACAACAGCCAAACAGTGAAATCGTATTATTGTATATCTGTTTGATGGTTTGGGGAGCTGATGTCGGTGCTTATTTTGCGGGACGGAAGTGGGGTGTTAGTAAATTGGCTCCTAAAGTTAGCCCTGGAAAGTCATGGGCTGGTTTTTGGGGAGGCATGATCAGCGCCCTGCTAATAGGTTTAAGTGTTGGAATTTATGTCGATATGCCAACCAATCAACTGGTTGTGTTGATGTTGGTGAGTGCGGTGACTGTTGCTGTGTCTGTTTTGGGTGATTTGACGGAAAGTATGTTTAAACGTTTTCGAGGTATCAAAGACAGCAGTCAGCTATTGCCTGGGCATGGTGGTGTTTTAGATCGCATTGATAGTTTGACGTCAGCTGTTCCGGTATTTGCTCTTTTATTGTTGATTTCAGGGATTAGTTTTTAAGTCATGAAATCAGGTGTTCAAACGGTATCGATTCTGGGGGCTACGGGCAGTATTGGTCTGAGCACTCTGGATGTCATTCGTCGTCATTCTGATCGATATCGCGTATTTGCTCTGACCGGGCACTCTCAGGTTCAGGAATTGGCCCGGTTGTGTCACGAATTTCAACCCGAGTTTGTCGTTGTTTCTGATGAATCGCGCGAGGCCGAGCTTAGCTCCTTGGTTTCAGATCTTTCAGTGACTGTTCTTTCTGGTGCAAAAGCACTTGAAGATGTGGCTAGTCATGAGAAAGTGGATATCGTTATGGCGGCGATTGTAGGTGCCGCAGGTTTGTTGCCGAACTTGGCGGCAGCCAGAACAGGAAAGAAGGTTCTGCTAGCGAACAAAGAATCCCTGGTGATGTCAGGGCAGTTGTTTATGCAAACTGTTGAGGATCACGGGGCAACATTGTTGCCGATTGATAGTGAGCATAATGCGATTTATCAATGTTTGCCGAATGGTGAAATGTCTCGCGATTCCGGGGTTGATAAAATATTACTGACGGCTTCGGGTGGCCCTTTCAGAGAATTCAGTATTGAACAACTCCAGCAAGTAACGCCGGCTCAGGCAGTGGCTCACCCTAATTGGTCTATGGGGCACAAAATTTCGGTGGATTCCGCATCTTTAATGAATAAAGGTTTGGAGTTCATTGAGGCATGTTGGTTATTTGATTGTGATGCGGACCAGGTGGATGTGGTGGTACACCCGGAAAGTGTGATTCATTCAATGGTGTCTTATGTCGATGGGTCAGTACTGGCACAGTTAGGAAATCCTGATATGAGAACGCCGATTGCCTACGGAATGGCGTGGCCTGAGCGTTTGGAATCCGGTGTAGCACCTCTGAATTTGTTTGAAGTAGCTCAGCTTAACTTTGAACAGCCGGACGTCGACCGATTTCCTTGCCTTAAATTGGCGAAGCAATCGTTCCAAACTGGAGGTTGTGCGCCTGCGATTTTAAATGCGGCCAATGAAGTGGCTGTGGATGCGTTTCTTAATGAGCGAATTTCGTTTTTGGCGATCTCTGAGGTGGTTGAAGGAACTCTCAACGGAATCAGTAATCAAACTTCTGAATGTCTCGAGACAATTTTGGATGCTGATTATCGAGCACGACACTATGCGTCGGATCTGATAG
>JBFHTA010000393.1:0-3008 GCA_041590855.1 Pseudomonadales bacterium | reverse complement strand
TAACTTTGTTGAATACGACATAGAAAAGAATGCTCAGGCCAAACGCCGTTTTGATGCACTTGGTGGCCGGGGTGTGCCTTTGATTTTGGTTGGTAAACAAAAAATGAGCGGATTTGATGAGGCACGGTTTGAGCAGATGGTGAAACGCTCGAATTAATCTTGTCTGTTTAGTGTTGAACTATACGAGAAGGACCTCAAATGAACACACAGCATAACGTTCTTAAATTTTACATTGTTCACGGCATCGTCGCTGTAATCACTTTAGCCTGCCTTTTGATGAATGGCCCTATGAGAGGTGGCCTGCCTTTGGATACCACCTTGGCAGAGCGCATAATCTTTATTTCCGAAAATACCTTGCTTTGGTCGCTTTCCTGGTGTGTTTGGATGGCGTCCGCATTGGGGCTGTTTGTGTTTTGTTCAATCTTGGCGGATGAGCTGAAACCTTCTTTCTTGCGTGTGATAGGGTTAGCAATTGTTGCGATGGGAATCGCGCCGGATTTGATCGCGGAGGTTCTCTATGCCTTTGTAATGCCGAAACTGATTGCCAGTAACGTAGGTCACAACATCATTTTGACTTTGGAAGTGATCGCAACGCATCTAACGGGGTATCTGGGCAACGGTTTGTATAATCTTGGCGGGATGCTACTGACCGTTATTGCAATTCGGGAACGAGTGGTGACGTCATGGGTGGCGGCTTGGGGTGTCATTTCCTGGACGCTAGGGTTATTGCTTTCTGTTTCCGTAGCGATGGGCTCAATGAAAGGGGCGGAATTCTTTACTGCAACTAGCATGGTTCTCAGCACACTGTGGATGCTGATTTTTGCCTATAAGGTGTTACGTGCGTGATTGAGTATTCGTTGCTAAAACTGTTTCATCTTGGCGCTTTGATATTTTGGTTAGGTCCTCCGTTAGGTGCTTGGTTGGTGTTAAAGGTTGTTGAGAAAGACGCCAGTCTTTCTGATCCGGTAGCTGCCAAAGTAAGTAAGGTGTTTTATTGGATGGTTTTTTTGGAGCACATAGCTTTTGCTGTGCTACTAGCTACAGGTTTCACATTGGCTTTGAAGTACGGTTTGATGGGGGCCGATTGGTTACAACAAAAGTTATGGATTGTTCTACTGGTCGTGGTGCCGCTAGAAGTAATTGACGTATTACTGGGCAATTGGATTGCGGCTAGAGCGTCTCAAAAGCGCCATGCGGGTCTGCCGTTAACTTCGTGGGAAGGTATCGGCTATGCGTTTTATCATGGCTTATTTACACGGGTTGCCTTGATTGTGATTCCAATCTCGGTGCTTTGTATTATGTATCTGGCCATCAGTAAGACTGGCTGGTGATCTGTAGTTTTATGAGCGGTCAGAGGTTCCTTTAGATAATCGGCTCTGATTTAATGTGTTTTTTCCCAATGTTTTCAATTAGGTATGTTATGAACAAAGTGTTCTCTCTTAGTGTGTTAGTGGCTGCTGTGTTTTTGAATGGATGTGCTCCGGAAGTTGGTAGTAAGGCGTGGTGCCTGGATATGGAAGAAAAGCCAAAAGGTGATTGGTCAATGAATGAAGCAGGTGATTACGCTAAGCACTGTATTTTCAGATCAGACGAAGAGAACTGATTGTCTTACCAGAACCACCTTGTGTGGTTCTTGCTGTTTAATACTTTTACTTCTATTCATTGGTTTTCTCCTCTCCGAGCAGATCTGTCCAGGCGTGATAATGGCTAAGGTAGACGTTTCCTGTCATCAACTCCAAAAAGTCGCTTCGCTTTAACCGATCCAACACCGGCCCTTTCACTTCGGATAAGTGGAAGGTGACTCCGGCTTCTTCCAGATAATGATTGATGTCCACTAAGCTTTCCAGAGCACTGGCATCAATGTCGTTAATGCTGGAACACATCAGCACCAGATGCTTGGCTGATTCATGTCTCGCTACCAAGGCATTGATCTGATCTTCCAGAAATCGAGCGTTCGCAAAATACAGGCTCGCATCAATCCTGAATGAAATAATGCTGGGGTGAGTAATGCCGGTGTAGCGCTCGATGTTTCTGAAGTGTTCTGTATCGGGCACACGTCCGAGAATCGCTACATGCGGATGGCTTGAACGATACAAGTGCAAACAAATCGACAGGATCACGCCACCAATTAGACCCCATTGAACGCCGAGAGTCAGCGTTAATATCATTGTTAAAGCCAACGCCGAAAAGTCTTTTCGGCTGTACTGCAGTGTTCGTTTGATAGCGGCCCAATCGAACAAGGAAAAGACCGCCGTAAGAATCATGGCTGCTAAGGTGGCAATAGGCAGGTAATACAAAAACGGTGTCAAAAACAGACAACTCACGGTTATGCCAATGGCGGTAAAAGCGCTGGTAGCTGGCGTTTTTGCTCCGGCTTTCATTGCCACAGAAGAACGGGATAGGCTGGCGGAGACCGGGAAGGCTCCGGACAGCCCGGACATCACATTGGCCATGCCTAAACCTATGGCCTCCTGGTTTGGATCGATGCGTTGCCGATCTTTAGCCGCAAATGCTTGAGCAACCGAGACAGAGCTAACAAAGCTGATGATGCTGATCAGCAGTGCCGATACGACCAAGTGCTGCCACATGTCGGCAGACCAAGCGGTGATCTGACTGTCAGGCAACGACAATTCAGGTAATCCGGCAGGAATGTCGCCAATCACCGCAACCCCAAGTGTTTCCAGTTCCAGTATCTGAACCAACCCGATGGATATCAACATGGCCAGTACCGGAGTGGCTTTATTGAGCGTATCCGCTAAAAAATCGGATTGAGTAGATTTTAAAATGAGTCGATGCAATATCTTGGGCAGAAAGAGCAGCACTAAAACCATAGCGCCTGCCAAAATAACGGTAGCGCCATTAATGTGGTCTGTGATAGAACCTTGAAGCAATTCAGGCCAAGCTGGGCTCGTTTCGGTTAATCCCAATAGGTTAGGCAGTTGGCTCCCAGCAATGACAATGGCTGAGGCAGAAATAAACCCTGTGACCACAGGCGCGCTGATGAAGTT
>JBFHTA010000392.1:0-3037 GCA_041590855.1 Pseudomonadales bacterium | reverse complement strand
GTATGTGGGCTGTGAATCCGGTGACGATACGGTATTGGAAAAAGTCCAGAAAGGCGAAACTTTCGAGACGTCGAAAGAGGCTTTGCTAAAACTGAAAGCAGCAGGCATTAAATCGTCGGTGATGATTCTTAATGGCTTAGGTGGCCGGAAGTTCTCTGAACAGCATGCCATTAACAGCGCCAAACTGATGAATGAAACGCAGCCGGAGTTTGTCTCAACCCTGGTGGTTTCTTTCCCGATGGGGGAAGAACGTTTCAGAGAAGGTTTTGGTGGTGAGTTTGAGCCGTTAACTCAAGCGGATTTGTTTCAAGAGATCCGAACCTTGTTAGCAAATCTGGAGCTGGAAAATACTGTGTTCCGCTCGGATCACGCGTCCAATTATCTGGTATTGAAAGGCACTTTAGGTGCGGACAAACAAAGACTGCTTGCGAAAGTCGATACAGCGATTAATCAGCCTGGCGCGATTCCGCTAAGACAAGAATGGCAGCGTGGCTTGTAACGAAAGCGCTCAGTAAAGGATTAACCAGATGAAAGACCTTGAAAATAAGGTTTCAGAACTGATTAAAGACAATGCCACCAAGGGCAGTAAACCGGCTCCGGTTGAGTTGTGGAATCCGGAACTGTCGGGCGACATAGACATCGTAGTAAAACGCGACGGTCGCTGGTTCCATGAAGGGTCTGAGATCAAGCGTGCTGAGATCGTTAAAGTATTCAGTAATATTCTCAAATATGAAGATGGTGAGTATTACCTGATAACGCCGGTAGAAAAGTGGCGGATTCAGGTCGAAGACGCCCCGTTCGTGGTGGTGTCGCTTGAACAGCAACAAACTGAGAGTGGATCTGCACTGCAATTAACCACCAAAACCGGGGAGACCTTTGTGCTTGGCGCAGAGCATCCGCTTGAGGTGGAATACAAAGCAGGGAGTGATGGCGAACCCAGCCCTTATGCGTTGGTTCGTACCAATCTTAAAGCCTTAATATCACGCAATGTCTTCTATGAGTTGGTTGAGTTGGCTAGCCTGGAAGAGCAAGAAGACGGCCGTAACCTTATGGTGATCGAAAGCCAGGGTGAGCGTTTTATTTTGGGTGAGTGTTAATTTTACCTTTATGACTTCTGATGTAATTGCTACAGACAAAACAGACCATCCCTCTGAACTTGTTTTTGATGCAAAAAGCTTCCTAAAAAGTGTCACTGAATTGCCTGGTGTTTATCGTATGTTCGATGAGCAACAGGCATTGTTGTATGTAGGTAAGGCTAAAAATCTTAAAAAGCGGTTGTCGAGTTATTTCAGAAGTTCCGGATTGCCAGTAAAGACGCGTGTGCTGGTGAGTAAAATCGCGGATATTCAGGTCACCGTCACCAATAGCGAGACTGAAGCCTTGCTATTGGAACAAAACCTGATTAAGAAACATCGCCCACCGTACAATGTCTTATTGCGGGATGATAAGTCTTACCCATACGTGTATCTCTCTGAGCATGACGATTACCCTTATTTTGCGTTCAGACGCGGTTTAAAGCGGGGCAAGGGGCAGTACTTTGGTCCTTACCCCAGCAGTGGTGCAGTTAAAGAAAGCCTGGCTTTATTACAAAAGCTGTTTAAGGTTCGGCAATGCGATGATGCCTATTTTAAAAACCGATCACGCCCGTGTTTGCAGTATCAGATTAAGCGATGTTCTGCGCCCTGTGTGGGCTATGTGACACCAGAGCGATATCAGGAAGACGTTCGTCACACTGCCATGTTCTTGCAGGGTAAGAATAATGAAATCATCCATGAGTTGATGGCCGAGATGGAACAGGCGTCAACCGAGCTGAATTTTGAATTGGCCGCAGAGCTGAGAGATCAGATTTCTGCATTGCGTAAAGTTCAGGAACAGCAGTACGTGGCGGGTGAAGGCTCAAATATCAATGCAGATGTCATTGCAGTGGCAATGCAGCCGGGCGGCGTGTGTATCTCTGTGTTGTATGTGCGTTCTGGTCAGGTGTTAGGGAATAAAGTTTATTACCCCAATATTCGCTTGGATGAATCGGAAAGCGAGTTGTTGTCTACCCTGATTACGCAACTTTATTTAACGGAAGGTGCGACACGTGAAATTCCCCAGGAATTAATTTGTTCTCACGAACCGAATGATAAAAGTTTGCTGGTGTCTGCGTTTCAGAGCCTTGCGCAAACCAAGGTGACTATCCGACACAGTGTTCGTTCGCAGAAGTCCAAGTGGCTTGAATTGTCGTTAAAGAATGCCGAACAAAGCCTTCAGTCTTTATTGAACAACAAGCAAAACATGATGCAACGCTTTCGTTCTTTGCAGGATGCACTTGAGCTGGATGAAGTGCCGATGCGTTTGGAATGTTTCGACATCAGCCACAGTTCCGGTGAGGCCACTGTCGCCAGTTGTGTTGTGTTTGATCAGAACGGACCGGCTAAGAATGAATACCGTTCCTACAATATTGAAGACATTACCGGTGGTGATGACTACGCTGCGATGAACCAGGCTCTGACACGACGTTTTACCAAGCTTAAAAAAGGGGAAGGGAAGATCCCTGATATTCTCGTAATTGATGGTGGTAAAGGCCAGATTAATCAGGCTTTAAATGTATTAACTGAACTTCAAGTGACCGGGATTGATGTGGTTGGTTTGGCAAAAGGTCCGGAACGTAAATCCGGCTTTGAAACCATTTTTCTAAACGGTGTGGATCAAGAGCTTGAGTTGGATGCTAACCATCCGGGCTTTTTACTGTTGCAACACATTCGTGATGAGGCGCACCGATTTGCAGTCAGTAAACACCGTTGGCGTCGAGGCAAGGCTCGAACGCGCTCAGTGCTGGAAGACATTGAAGGGGTAGGGCCGAAGCGCCGTAAAGCCTTGATCAGCTTCTTTGGTGGTATTCAGGAAATACATAACGCCAGTGCTGAAGAGTTGGCTAAAGTGCCGGGTATTAGTAAAGCTTTGGCGGATGAAATCTATGCCAACCTTCACAATGTCTAATGCTTCAATCTACCTAATTATTCGCAGCGCGGTGGATCAAATATAATGTCTT
>JBFHTA010000391.1:0-3043 GCA_041590855.1 Pseudomonadales bacterium | reverse complement strand
CGGCTTTTTGACGTAACCCTTCGGCTCGAACCCGTTATGCCTTCAAAACCGCGCCTCAAATAGACATTTCTCTTATAGGCCTGAGCAGAGAGGGACTTATTCAGAGGTTCCCTTGGTTTTCCGCCAGGTTTGAGTGCCAGTGGGCGATCATGTCAGCCTGGGCGTCAAGTAATGCGGCCAGCTGATTTTCCGGGTGCGTCTCTCCTTCCATCGTTTCCAATGCATAGAAAATGGCTTCCAATGTCGAGAGATGTTGGTCACTGGGCGACTTTCTGTGATGGTACCGGTTATGTTGGCCGGTGACGCTAAGTCTTGGTAACGTCTGTAATTCCGGATGAGTATGAAAAATCTTGGCGGCTTTCTTCCAGGTTCCGTCAATGGCAATAATTGCCACGGGATTGAGGGGGGCCTTGTCCAAATGGGAAGCAGAGCCCGGGGTGTTCCATTCCGGTTGATCTTTATCCGAGCTTGTCTCTTCCGAAGACGGCCAAAGCAACACGGCACGATAGTGTTGAATGATGTTCTGCAAAGTGTCAGAAAAACTTTTATCCACCAAGAGTTCGCACTTGTTCAGGCATAGTTGGGCTAATTTGGCTGTGCCTTTTGGGTGTAACCGCTCTTTTGAGTGTTGCAGAATAAACACCTGGGTTTGGTTTGGAACCTTGCGAACAAATGAACATAAACAGCGGGACAAAGGACGAAGGCAGGTTTGGCAAAAGGATTTCATCGTCGACAGTTAGTTACACTACAGAAGAGGTGAATAAGATGATCCATAGGTCAGAGCCGCAAATATCATGGGCGGTATCTTCAATTCCTTATGCTGATCGTCAGATCTTGGTGCAATTCTATAAGAATCAGCGAGAAAAGATCAAAGTTCAAAAATCGGATCGTTGCTTTCTTCTGAAAGACACCGCCTCCGATTTGCCCTTGGCTGCAGTAAAGTTTACGGCCTTACCCGATGGCAGTTGGTTGTTGAGAAACATGCTGGTGGCCAAAGAATATCGTCGACAGGGAATTGGGCATGCTTTATTGAAGCAACTGTCACCGCAAATGCAGCAAATGAGTGTTAGTCACGAATCGCTCGCGGGGTTGTATTGTTTCCCCTGGTCAGAATTAACCGGCTTTTATGGTCAACATGGCTTTCGTGAGGCATCGGACGAAACGATGAGCCCGAAGACGACAACTGTGCTTTCTCAAGAGGTAATCAGCCGATATAAGGCGTATCGGGCGCGAGGGTTAGATATTCGGTGTTGTTATTGGTCAACAGAATAGGCGACGAATGACATAGGTTTTCGGCCATCTAATCAGTCACTGCTGATCGGTCACCCTATAATTAGGTTGTGGGTTCTAGAAATATTAAATAGGGTGCTCATCAATAGCGAACTAGTAAGCGAGAAGAAGTTATGAAAATGAATCCTAAAGCACTGGCAGATACTGCTCTTACTCAAGTTGATAACATCGGTTTCTATTTGTCTGTATATGGCGTAACCGATAAGGTGAACCGTCACAACCTGATGGCGGGTGTTTTTGATTCAATGCAGCGTTATAACGGTGAGAAGGAAAGCCTTCAGGTACGTATCAACACCGCACGTGTTCGCGTTGAGCAAGGCGTAGAAACCTTCAAGCAACTAAATCTGGCAAAACCGGAAGGTCGTCAACAATTGACTGAATTAGTGACGGATCAAGTGGATCAGGCAGGTAAGAAAGTTGAAAACCTGGCTGGCAAATACGTTCCTGCGGCTAAGCCATTGGTATCCAAGTTGAATCAATTGCGTGCTCGCTTCGTTTAATCGAATCGATCATTCGGTTATTGACGATCGATTAATTAATTGCTTCGTCACTACTTTTTAGTCAAGTAGATAACCACTAAAATTCTAAAAGGCCTTCCAAGTTGTTGGAAGGCCTTTTTTGTTGTCTCTGGCAGTTCTGCCCATTGTTATTTTTATACGAAATTTGCTGAATTTCTGGTAACTGTTCTGTTACCAGGTTTAACCGTTGGTTGTGAAAAAAGATGAAAACCCAATCTAATGTAATGCATCTCTCTTTGGTGTTATTAGCCTTCTTTACCTGGGGAATTACCCCCCTGTACTTCAAGTGGCTGGGTGAGGTTCCGGCTGTTGAGCTGGTCGCACATCGGGTGATTTGGTCTTCATTTGTGCTGTGGGGATTACTATGGTATTCCGGCTTGTGGTCGGCGTTTTTGGAGTTATGGAAAAACAGGGCTGTCCGAAACCGCTTATTGATAACCAGTCTGTTAATTACCGGGAACTGGTTAGTGTTTGTGTATGCGGTGTTAACACATCAAACGGTAGAAGCCAGCCTGGGATATTACATTAACCCCTTGGTGAGTATTGCATTGGGCGGTTTATTTCTCGGTGAACGGCTTTCAAACGTGCAGTGGTTTGCTGTAGTGATGGCGCTGGTGGGGGTGATTGCTGAAGTATGGACGGTGGGCCAATTGTCTTGGGTGGCTTGTTCTTTGGCCATCAGCTTTGCCTTGTATGGCTTAGCCAGAAAAAAGCACAGCATACATCCGACTGTGGCATTAGCTGCTGAAACAACCTGGATGGTGCCTGTGGCTTTGGCAGTGATGCTGTATGGCAGCGTCAGTCTGGATTTCGTATTTTTATCGAACCCAGAGGAATATGCCTTGCCGTTAATGTTGGCCGGGATTGTTACTGTAGTGCCTCTGTTGCTCTATGTTTCCGGGTTGCCGGGAGTAAGTCTGACGGTCGCCGGATTTGCCCAATACATAGCCCCGTCGATGGTTTTTGTATTAGCCATCGGTTGGTTTGGCGAAGAGGTGCCTGATCAGCGTTACTACACCTTTGGTTTAATATGGCTGGCATTGCTGATCGTGAGCGTCGAAGGTGTCTGGGGATATCGCAAAAGCGCCCGAGCCCAACGGGTGGGCGCGGACTAAATAAAGAGCGTATTAACTCTTAGGCGTACAATGCGTGCAGTTCTTCACAGATCAGCGACAGACCTTTGGCAACGGCGTCAGGGGATTGTGAGTAATTGATTCTGAGGCATTCGTCTTTAT
>JBFHTA010000390.1:0-3082 GCA_041590855.1 Pseudomonadales bacterium | reverse complement strand
GTCTCCAAAAACGCCTTTGTATTACTGCCACTGTCGGAGATTGCTCCGGATGTTCAACACCCGGCGTATGAAGGCTCTTATGCGCAGATGTGGGCCGATTACGACAAGTCCAAGCAAAAGCTGTGGTCGGTGGACTTTGAATGGCAGGGCCAGCTCATTTCCAAAGCCTCTTGATCCCGTTCTAGGTATTCCAAGAATTCACGCCTCTTTGCACAGCTAGTGATCGGGTTATTCGCTGTCTAGCTGTAGAGGCGTCGACCGCCGTCCACCGAAATGATTTCCCCGGTAATGTAATCGGGGCCATCCCCTAAAAAAAGCGCCGTATCCACAATATCACTGACCTTGCCTAAACGTTGGCTGGGAATCTTCTCTAACGTTTGCTGTTTATAGTTCTCACTGACCGAGCCATCTTGATCCGGCCAGAGAATAGCCCCCGGGGCGATGCCGTTGACTCGTATTTGCGGTGCTAATTCTTTTGCCAACGAGAGTGTCATCATCTGATTGGCTGCTTTTGCCATGCAATACAAGGTGTGCTGAGCCAAGGGACGTTGAGCGTGGATGTCCAGCATATTGATGACGCTGCTTGGCTTAGTCTGTTCTGAGTAGCTTTTACGCAATAGGGGCAGTAAGGCTTGGGTCAGAAACAATGGCGCTTTCGCGTTACTCTCAAATAAGTCTTCCCACTGGGATTCGCTCATCTCGCCTGCTGGAGTCGGATAAAAACTGGAGGCGTTATTGATGAGCACATCCAGCCGATCCGTGATGGCATGAACCTGCTTACTGATTACGTCGACGTCGCTGAGCTTTCCCTGGCAAAGATGAGCAGAACCGGCTCGCTGATGGTTCAATGTGTCAGCCAGGGCTTCGGCCGCTTGCTGTGAACGATAGTAATGCAAAATAACGGTAAATCCACGCTGATGAAATGCGCGAGCCATGGCGGCACCTAATCGTTGCGATGCGCCTGTGATTAAAATATGTTTGTCAGTGCTCATGTTTATCTGTCCGAGAGGTGTTTGCATACCTTAAGATAGTTTCTGGTTAGAATCATTAATTCTTCCTTCTTAGCAGTAATAATTATTAAATCTGACTATCTGGTCAAAAATTGTAAACTTTTGCTTCAATATCCTTTCTAATTCATAGAGTTGTCTATACTGAAAGCCATTGGTTTTTTTGATGAACAAAAGGCTGGTTGTTTTTTGTTCATTGTCCTGACAAAGGATTTGGAGAACTCATGAGTCAACACGATATTGATCCTACAGAAACGGAAGAATGGTTAGCAGCTTTTCAATCGGTTATTCAATACAGCGGTAAACAACGCGCACAATTTCTACTCGATACACTTCTTAATAAAGCCAGTCAATTAGGCTCAATGACGCCTTATGCACTGACAACCCCTTATCGTAATTCCATCCCGAAGGAGGCGGAGCCGCCATACCCGGGTGATGTATTTATGGAGCGCCGGATTCGCTCGATCATTCGCTGGAATGCCTTAGCCATGGTGATGCGGGCAAACAAGGAGTCGTCGGACATCGGCGGCCATATTGCCAGTTTTTCATCCAGTGCAACCCTCTACGACATCGGGTTTAATCACTTTTTCCGGGCGCCGTCTGATAAACACGGCGGTGATTTGGTGTACGTACAAGGCCATAGTTCACCAGGCGTGTACGCTCGTTCGTTTCTGGAAGGGCGGTTAAGCGAAGAGCAATTAGATCATTTCCGTCGTGAAGTCGATGGCGGTGGTTTGTCGTCTTACCCTCACCCTTGGTTAATGCCGGATTACTGGCAATTTCCAACCGTGTCGATGGGCTTGGGGCCGTTACAGGCGATCTATCAGGCGCATTTTATGAAATACCTGACAAACCGGGGGTTGGTGGATAATCAGGATCGTAAAGTCTGGGCTTATATCGGGGACGGTGAAACAGATGAGCCGGAAACTCTGGGTGCGATTGCTCTGGCCGGTCGAGAAAAGCTAGATAATCTGATTTTTGTGGTGAACTGTAACCTACAGCGTTTGGATGGACCAGTACGAGGCAACGGCAAGATTATTCAGGAATTGGAAGGGCAGTTCCGTGGTGCCGGATGGAACGTTATTAAAGTAGTGTGGGGGCGTCATTGGGACCCACTGCTGGAAAAAGATAAGAACGGGGTGCTGGAACGCCGGATGGATGAAGTGGTGGATGGTGAATACCAAAACTACAAAACCAAAGGCGGTGCCTACACCCGCGAACATTTTTTCGGTGCCAACCCTGAATTGCTTGAATTAGTGAAGGATTACACCGATGAGCAGTTGTATCAGCTTAATCGGGGTGGTCATGATCCGTATAAGATCTATGCCGCTTACGCCGCTGCGGCCAGCCATAAAGGGCAGCCGACGGTCATTCTTGCGAAGACGGTCAAAGGTTATGGCATGGGCCAAGCGGGTGAAGCACAGAACAAAACCCACTCGGTTAAGAAGCTCGAATTGGAGTCGCTAAAAGCTTTCCGTGATCGTTTTGATATTCCGGTGTCAGATGAGCAGTTGGAATCGCTGCCGTATTACCGGCCGGAAGCCAATTCTGCAGAAATGCGCTATATGAATGCACAGCGGGAAAAACTGGGTGGGCATTACCCAGTGCGTCGTGAGCAGTCGGAAGCCCTGACCATTCCAACCCTGGCGTCTTTAAAAACGCATTTGAAAGGTTCCGGCGGGCGCGAAATTTCTACCACGATGGCGTTTGTTCGCTTGCTGTCAACGTTAGTAAAAGATAAGAAAATCGGTGAACGCATAGTGCCTATTATTCCTGATGAAGCGCGCACCTTTGGGATGGAAGGCATGTTCCGTCAGTTAGGCATCTATTCGGCAGTGGGGCAGCTGTATGATCCACACGATTCCGGTCAGTTGATGTATTACAAAGAGGATATCAAAGGCCGGATTCTCGAAGAAGGCATAAATGAAGCCGGTGCCATGGCCGCCTGGATTGCGGCTGCTACCTCCTACAGTAGTAATAATTATCCGATGGTGCCTTTCTATATCTTCTATTCCATGTTTGGTTTCCAACGGGTGGGGGATCTTGCCTGGGCGGCGGGCGATATTCAGGCTCGT
>JBFHTA010000389.1:0-3107 GCA_041590855.1 Pseudomonadales bacterium | reverse complement strand
TTACGTAGGTGAACCATGAGTATTTATCTTCAAAAAATTCTCATTACCACTTTAATGGTGGTGGTTATCTCTGAAGTGGCCCGACGATCCAGCGTTATAGGCGCCCTCATTGCCTCACTGCCAGTTGTATACATTCTTTCGATGATTTGGCTATTCAAAGAAACCCAAGACCTGACCCAGGTCGTTCAACTTTCCCAGAATATTGTCTGGTTGGTTTTGCCCTCTTTGTTATTCTTTATTTGTTTTCCTTGGCTAATCACGCTGAAACTGGAGTTTTACCCTGCACTGTTTATTTCCGCTGTGATCACTACGATCGGGTATCTGATCACGCTGAAATTAATCGAATATTTTGGGCTGGTCAGCTGATCCACGAGCATTCAGAGGTGCGAATTGATTAACTATGTGTTGGGCTGTACTTTGCACTTCGTGCTCTGTTGTTTAAGGCTTAGTCTGATAAGCCTGATGTTAGTTATGCCTTTCAGCTGGGCACATCCCCCGGAAAACTCCAATCACCTAGAGAACGCGGCCCATATACACGCAGCTCAGGGCGGGCCTCTTACTATCTTACGAGGCGAAGGCGAATATCCTCCGCATGAATTCCATCAAGACATGAAACTGGTAGGCTACCACATTGAACTCATTGAAATGGCAGCGGAATATCTTTCTATACCCATCGAATTTAGAGACACCCCGTGGAAACGCGGCGTTGCTATGATCGAACACGGTGACGCCGATGCAATTACCTTCATGACCCGAACACCTGAGCGAGAAGTATTTGCCATTTTTCAGGACGACAATATTCTAAGCACCTCGGTTAGTGGATTAATCGGTCTTCAAGATTCCGCTCCCAGCAAACAATATGATGGCACCCTGGGCAGTGTTGAACATCTGACCATAGGCATTCAGCTGGGTTTCAATTACGGCAGTGAATTTGACGCAGCCACCCACATCCACAAAGTTGAGCTGTCCAGCGTACAAAAGCTGGTTTCCACGCTCAAAGCCGGACGAATTGATTTGGCATTACTCACGCTTCAAGAATACAAGTTAGCGGAACACCGAAAACAAGTTGATGGTATTGAATTTCTTACACCGGCTATTAATCAGTTTTCCAATTACCTGGCCTTTTCGAGGGCCAGAGACACAGAAAGCCTGAGTGTAGAATTTGCACGGGCTATGAAGCATGTCAAAGCCAGCAAAGCTCATCAACAGCTTCTTGAGAAATACCCTTACATTAATTACTAGAGCCTAAATTACGCTGATTCTAATTCGTTTTTGTTAAGCACAGTTCCAGGCGTATGTTCATCATCACTTGAACGACTACGATAACGCAGCCCCACAACAAAACCGCCGGTGATATACATCACCAACGAATAAATGGCCGCTGGCAAAGCCATCTCCGGGCTATGCAGCAAGGTGGTCGCAATCAGCATCGCCAAGGTGGAATTTTGAATACCTACCTCCAAGCTGATCGACGTAGTTTGAGCCGAGCTCAACCTGAAGCGTCTTGCGATCAAAAAACCAATCATCATAGTGATCACATTCAACATAAACACCGACGGCCCCACCTGTTGAAGCGCCGGGATAAGCACCTGATGTTGTTTCGCGCCAACCCCAATAATAAGTACCACCAGAAAAACCATGGCGAAGCGATTCAGGTAGGGCTCCATCCTAACCGAAAAAGTTTGTTTAAAATGACGGATCAACATGCCTATGCTCACTGGCAACAGGGTTATCAAAAACAACCCACCAATGGTTTGTAAGATAGGTAACTCAAAGTGCGTGGTTTCGTTAGAAAAATAGTCAAACGCAAACGCCATCACCAAAGGAATCGAAATAAAAGTAAACAAACTACTGACAGCAGTTAATGTGATTGAAAGCGCCAAATCCCCTTTCGCCAGATGAGTGACCATATTCGACGTCGTCCCACCCGGGCACACTGCCAACAGCATAATGCCCAAGGCTAATACCGGATCACTCACAAAAAACGCCGCGATGAAAAAACCACATAAAGGCAATATGAGTAATTGCCCGATCAGCCCCAAGATGACGGCTTTCGGATACAGCAACACCCGACTGAAGTCGGCCAGCACCAGCGACATCCCCATGCCGACCATGATGATAAAAAGGCACAAAGGTAAAATGACTTGCGTTAATACACCTGATTCCATAGAAGGTCCCTCCATCTGCGAACACGGCTCTCACGACGCCCATTGCTCAACAGTGCATGTAATTATTTTTATTAAGACCTATCTAACGACAGAACAGGGATAAAATGCCAGAGGTTTCGTGGCCAATTAGTCCACAATTGCGATGAACCACAATTTTATGGCCTGTAACCTTTCACCCAAGTTAATGCAACTGGATCAAGAGACATTGAGACAAGTTCACTTTGCGATTATCATCCGCCGGAAAATCTGTTTATTAAAGGAAACTTAAGAAAATGCTGTTCTTACCTTGCCAAGACGAACTGGATTGCATTAATGATGAAGGCCGTATTCTCGGAAAAATACGATTTGATAGCGCCAAAGAAAAGCACATTTTCTACTCTACTGACGAATCCATCAGCTTATCAAGCACAGAAAAGACGGGGATTGCTGAACGCCTGGCTAGGCTGGATGCAGGCAAGTATTCGATGCCTACGCAGGATGATGATTGATCGTTTAAAGGTAGGTCTGGCCGTTTTGCATATACAATATCCTTTAACTTGAAGTAACTTGCTCACGGAAGATCTTAATTTGACCCGAAATCAGCACCTCCCCCATCTCTTCATCAACGTAGTTTGCTGTTGTAATCAGCTCCAACAACGAAGCAAGAGAAAAGCCTTTATTCTCTAGCAAAGAGAACAAAGCAGCTCGTGGGTTTTCTTCAGTATTGGATTTAAAGACGTATTCTGTTGTGCAAGAGTCGCTCTGATACAGGTTAACGACTAGATAAATATCATCACCCTCACCAAACACGTTCAATGAACCATCTACGTCTTTCAGCTCACATTGCTTTAAGCTAGCGATAAGCTCTTCCCATTGGCCCTTTGTATGTAATTTACCTACTTCAATACTTTGCATAAACACTCCTTATGCTAATATTTAGGACCAAAAGCCCTAACCGGT
>JBFHTA010000388.1:0-3108 GCA_041590855.1 Pseudomonadales bacterium | reverse complement strand
GGCATGTGGTGATTCCCGGCTTGATCAATACCCATCACCACTTGTATCAAACTTTAACGCGGGCATTCCCCCCGGCATTAAACAAGAGACTCTTCCCTTGGTTGCAGACCCTGTATCCGGTGTGGGCTAAGTTGCAACCAGAGATGCTGTCTGCGGCCACTCAGTTGGGCTTAGCCGAGCTGATGTTGTCCGGCTGTACTACCGTAGCAGATCACCACTACTTATTTCCCGAAGCCCTGACGGAAGCCATTGACGTTCAGGTTGAGGCGGCTCGGGAGATCGGTAATCGGGTGCTATTTACACGCGGCTCGATGAGTTTAGGGCAGGATCAAGGCGGGTTACCGCCTCAGTCTACAGTTCAAACCGATGAAGTGATTCTCAGGGATTGCGAACGCGTGATTAACGCCTTCCACCAGCCGCATGAAGGGGCCATGGTGCAGATTGCACTAGCGCCTTGCTCACCCTTCTCTGTCACTACGGAATTAATGCAGCAAACAGCCGCTCTAGCCCGTCAACATGGCGTTCGGCTTCATACGCATTTAGCCGAAACCGAAGATGAAAATAACTTCTGCCTGAAGACCTTTGGTTTGCGCCCGCTGGATTATCTGGAATCGGTTGACTGGCTGGCCGACGATGTTTGGTTGGCCCATGGCATTCATTTCAATGACGAAGAGGTTCGACGCTTAGGCCAAGCAAAAACCGGCATCTGCCACTGCCCATCATCCAACATGGTATTGGCCTCCGGCATTTGTCGAACCAAAGAACTGCAAGCCGCCGGTGCGTACGTGGGCTTGGGTGTGGATGGCTCGGCCTCCAACGATTGTTCAAACATGATTCAGGAAGTTCGGCAGGCGATGATGATCAATCGCTTACGCTACCAAGCAGATGAAGTCAGCCATCTAGATGCCTTGTACTGGGCCACCAAAGGCTCGGCCCAAGTAATTGGTCGTCAGGACATAGGTGAGCTGGCCGCCGGTAAACAAGCCGACATTGCGCTATTCACTCTGGATGAGCCACGATTCTCGGGTGCGCATGATCCGTTAGCAGCCCTGGTATTGTGCGGAGCCCATCAGGCCGACCAGGTAATGGTGGCCGGACAATGGCAGGTCAGAGACAAACGGCTGATCCACAGGGATATCTCTGAAATCCAGGCGCAGCACTCAAAAATGGCGCTAAACTTAGTAGGTTAATTATTAACCAATCATCACCATGGCATCTGTTGGGGATGCCATGGTGGTGCTATGCATCCGCCTTCAGCTAAGGATTCGAGCCCATGATTTGCCAACCTCATTATTCGTGGAAGATCGTACTGTTTAGCGTCATCACCCTTATCTCAAGCAGTCTGTTATTGAATGGTTGTGCCAGCAGTTCAGGCACAACATCGGACAGTGTCAGTTCCGTCAGTCAGGAACGACCGGCCTTACACCAGGCCGCGTTGGTCAGTGATGTGGATAAAATGAAGCAACTGCTGGCGGAAGGGGCCAATCCTAACGAGGCAGACAACAGCGACTTCACCCCGTTGCATTGGGCCGCTGCCAGCCAAATGGGGCGAAACAGGGAAATGATCAAGCTATTAGTAGAATACGGGGCTGATCCAAACCTGACGTTGAACAATGCCAAGATGGTCCCCCTACAATTCGTGAGCACTGCTGAAGGCGCTCAAGCCCTGATAGAAGCAGGTGCACGGGTGGATACACGGGATGTTGCCCAAGGCACCCCCTTGCACAATGCCACCAAACCGGACGTCGCCCGGGTACTACTGGATAACGGCGCTGATCCTGAGGCACGTAATGTGTCCGGCAATACGCCAGCACAGCACCTTAGAAACGCCTTAAATTACTTGGGGTCAGACCCCATCTACAACACCACCAAGCAACAATATCGTGACACCATCGACGTCATTGAAAACCATCAAGGCGGAGGTCAAGATTTTGTCTGGCAGTTCAACACCAAAACAGGCAAAGCCGAAAAGGTCTACACCCACGGCACAGGACAGTCCGAACCTTCTTCCATGACAGGCTCCTCCAGCATGGCCGCTGAAGATCCCGCCGAGCGCAGAGCCAAAGAACTTGAAGCGGATCAAGCCTGCGCCATGGACACTATTGACTGGTTCTATATCGGCGACGATTGCCTTAATGATTATGCCCAAGGCAATGGGGTTGCCCTCAACCCTTATCAGTCATTGAAATTCGATGGATTGATTGTGGACGGCATCATGATTGAGGGCGTGCTCTATAAAGACGACGAACAAATTTACGAAGGTAAGTTTCAGGACGGCTTGGCCCATGGCTCCGGCATTTGCTTTTATCAGGGCACGCCGGAGGAATGTCGCTACTACAAAGGCGACAGGGTGGATTCATTGCACAAGCAACGGGAAGAGTTTAATCGTCAGCAAGAGATGCTCTCCGACCGACAACAGGTCGCTCCGGCTGCTAATTACCATCATCAATCAATTAACGGCCAATCCATCAACAATTCGGGTTATCAAGCGCCCAGGGTCGATACCAGCCTTTCCGAAGAGGAAGACGATGAGGATGGTTTGACCGATAAGATTCAGGACGAGCTGATCGAGCGCGGCGCTCGACGCTTGTTGGATGAGTTTTTCTGAAAACGGACATTTGATGTAAATTTAAGCCTCTGCAGACAGCAAAGCAAGCTGGCTCTCGCTCAGTCTTTTTTCGTACGAACAAAGACTGAAGCGCCCAGATTAGCCCCACACCTCCTGCCAAAAGGGCGAGAGATTCATCATCCTATCAGGACTTTCACTCCTTCTTCCGATTGCCAGAACCGAGCGGTCTTTTTATACCTGTAGTTCACCTAGTATCTCTATAGCCCACCCTGGATTGGTGAGCAGCTACGAACAACAATGGATTGCGCTCATGACTTATCTTCCCATTTTACTGCTGGTCGCCCTCTGTCTGTGGCCTGTCATCAGCTACGCCAACAACACCCCTCCACTCACTCTCTCGAAACTCTATCAAGCCAACGAAAACCTGCAACACTATTGGGTCAGCGAAAAATACGATGGCGTTCGTGCCTATTGGGATGGCAAGAAACTCTACACACGCTCAGGCAGGCAGATACAAGCGCCGGCCGACTGGATAGAGC
>JBFHTA010000387.1:0-3134 GCA_041590855.1 Pseudomonadales bacterium | reverse complement strand
GATCACTCCGGAAATGAAAGCCACCTTTGGTATCGAGGCAGATCGTTTATCGCCGAACGATATGATTCAGCATTTGTTAAAAGCAGAAGTGGATTTGATCTGGAACGGTGGTATTGGTACTTACGTGAAATCTTCCGAAGAAACCAATTCGCAAGTGGGCGACAGAGCCAATGATTCGCTTCGGATTAATGGTAATGAGTTACGTGCGAAAGTGATTGGTGAAGGTGGCAATCTGGGCTTCACTCAGCGAGGTCGGATTGAGTATGCACTGAATGGCGGTGCGTGTTTCACCGATTCCATTGATAACGCTGGCGGTGTGGATTGTTCAGACCACGAAGTGAACATCAAAATTCTGCTTCAGCACTTGATGGAAAAAGGCGAGCTTACGCTTAAGCAGCGTAATGAGATGCTGGTGGATATGACCGACGAAGTGGCGAATCTGGTATTGAAGAACAACTATCGTCAAGCTACCTCGATCTCTAATGCTTCACAACGCAATTATGCCAAGATCAATGAATACATGCGTTACATCGCGCACCTGGAAGAGGTGGGACGGCTGAATCGTGAGTTGGAATTCCTGCCCAACAACGAAGTACTGGAAGAGCGCCGCCGTTTGGAAATTGGTTTAACCCGCCCTGAATTGTCGGTCGTGATTTCCTATGCCAAGAATGAGCTGAAAGACACCTTGTCTGATGCAGAGGGGTTGGATGACCCTTACGTACTAAAAGAGGCGCTGCACGAGTTTCCTGTGCGTCTTCAGGAAAAGTACTTTGAAGAAATTATGTCGCTTCGTCTCAATCGGGAGATAGTTGCGACTCAATTGGCCAACGAAATTGTCAACCTGATGGGTGATTTATTTGTTCACCGGATGCGCAATTCGACTGGATTACCAGACGGTCAAATTGCCAAAGCCTTTATCGTGGCGCGTGATGTGTTCCGTCTACGTGAATGGTGGCAACAGGTGGATGACCTGGATCACAAGGTCAACAGTAAAATGCAGTTTGTTTGCCATGAACGCCTGATGCGTTTGATTCGTCGTGCTACACGCTGGTTCCTGCGCAATACTAATCTGGATCAACCGTTAGAGCAGATTGTACAGACCTACCGGCCTGTGATGGATTCGCTGTTTGATCATCTGGACGACCATCTTAGCGACAGCGTTCGTGAAGAATGGATGAATCAGAAACATGAGTTTACCGATTCCGGTGTGCCGGATGGGCTTGCCCGTTTTGTGACAGGCACGCCTTCCTTATACGGCGCATTGACAATTTGCGATGCCGCACGAGAAACCGGAACCGATATCGACACCACTGCGGGCTTGTTCTTTAAATTACGTGAGAAGCTGGGCCTTCATTGGTTCATTCAGCAGGTTAATGGCTTGGAAGTGAATAACCATTGGCAAGGCTTGGCTCGTGAAGCCTTGATGGATGACATGGATTGGCAGCAAAAAGCGCTGCTCATTCATATCATGAACTGTGAAGTAGCTGAAGGGCCGGAACACGATGTGAAAATGTGTCTGGTCAACTGGTTTGATGAGAGCAGCCCCATGGTTCAGCGTTGGTTGACCTTACTTAATGAAGTCAGGAATACCCCTAACCCCGAATTGGCTATGTTCACCGTTGCAATGAGGGAGTTGAGTAACCTGGCTCACGTGTAGTAATGTTTGGGCTTATGAACGGGTCCAAACATATTATCGTTAACTTAAACATCTCGCCGGAAGAGTACACCTATTGGTATACCGGAACCGCTCGTACGGTTCTAGCTACCAGCATTGACGGTCGGTCGGTACGCTTTCCGGCGAATATTCTCCAGCCTTTCGTTACTCGCGAAGGGATTCAGGGGACGTTCTGTATTTATTTTAAGCCCGACGGCAAGTTTGACCGAATAGAGCGACTATAAGGTTGAAACCCCATGTTCATCGGGTGTAAATCCCTGAGTCAGTGGGTGTAAATCCCTCAGAAAGTGGCTAAACTATCGCACAATTTAAATTCACCCGTTAGGATACGTTAATGATTTATCCCGCCTTGCGTTCACTGTTGTTCAAACTGTCTCCTGAAACTGCTCATGAACTGACTCTGGAAGGGCTTCAAGCCTTGAGTCGGATGGGCATTGCCGGTTTGTTAAATCAGAACATCCCGTTTAACCCGGTGGACGCGATGGGTATTGAGTTCCCTAATCCGGTAGGGCTGGCTGCAGGTCTGGATAAAAACGGTGAGTGTATTGATGGGCTAGCAGCACTGGGTTTTGGCTTCATTGAAATCGGTACTGTTACACCTCGTCCTCAGCCTGGAAATCCTAAGCCTCGCATGTTCCGCTTGCCTGAAGCACAAGGCATCATCAACCGAATGGGCTTTAATAATAAAGGCGTAGATTATTTGGTTGAACGCGTTAAAAAAGCCAAATTCGAAGGCGTGTTAGGCATCAACATTGGAAAGAACTTTGATACTTCCGTGGAAGACGCTAACAGCGACTACGTGAAATGCCTTCAAAAGGTTTACGATCACGCTTCATACGTTACCGTGAATATCTCTTCTCCGAACACACCTGGATTGCGTGATCTTCAAATGGGCGATTCGTTGGAATCCCTGATCGTAGCGGTCAAAGAAGAACAAACCAAACTGGCGGGTAAAACCAATCGCTATGTTCCGATTGCGGTAAAAATTGCACCGGACATGGACGATGCCGGTGTTGAGTGGGTGGCCGAAACGCTCATCAAACACGAAATTGACGGCGTTATCGCAACCAATACTACCATTGCCAGAGATAAGGTAGAAAACCTGCAATACGGTAAGGAACAGGGCGGTTTAAGCGGCGCACCTGTGTTTGAATCCTCCACCGAAGTGACCGAAAAACTCGCTAAAGCACTGGATGGTAAATTGCCAATCATTGGCGTTGGCGGCATTACCGACAAAGAAACCGCAGCAGCAAAAATCGAAGCTGGTGCGTCTTTGGTTCAAATCTACAGCGGCTTTGTGTACGAAGGCCCGGCACTGATTAAGCAAGCAGCAGACGGTGTTAACGAAGCCCGACGTGCTTTGATTCAAGCCAAAGGGTAAGTTCTCATCTGATCTTTAAGCAAAGAAAGCCAGTACAGCGTGCTGGATTTCTGTTGTTGATTGATCTAAGGCGATGTC
>JBFHTA010000386.1:0-3140 GCA_041590855.1 Pseudomonadales bacterium | reverse complement strand
TGGACGCAATGAAAGATGATTTTCTGGCCCAGACTTCTCATGAACTACGCACGCCGATCCATGGCATTGCCTCGCTGTCAGAACTGGTGCTATCTCAGGAAAACCAGCTGGACAAAGAGTCTTCCACCAATCTTCGGTTGATTCATTCCTCTGCCATCCGGCTTGCTAATCTTGTGAACGACATATTGGACTTATCAAGCATCCAGCACCATCGCTTGAAACTTAACTTCAGCGCCGTCCCGCTGACACCAGTGATTGAACAAGTGGTACAAAGCCTTCGCCCCTTATTGAGAGGCAGGGACGTTACCTTACAAATCCAATGTCCGGACTGGATACCTAAAGTGCTGGCTGATGAAAGTCGTCTGCAACAAGTCCTTTTCAATCTGATCGGTAATGCCATCAAGTTCACCCCGAAAGGGGAAATTCTGATACAAGTGGAAATGGTCGAGAAAGAGAAAGTGCAATTGCGTGTAAAAGACACCGGCTTAGGCATTGATCTTTCTGAATCTGAAGAAATTTTTGAAGCCTTTCACCAAGGCAAACAACAGGGCAATACCGTTAACGGTCACGGACTGGGGCTCACCATTACCCGCAACCTGTTACGCTTACATCAAAGCGAACTTAAGGTAAAAAGCATTCCCGGACATGGCAGCACCTTCTATTTCGATTTGGACACCGCCACTCATTTACCATTATCGGTTCAGGAAATCACCCGCCGGGATGTACAAACCGCAAACCTGGACGCTTCTGATTTCATCGCCAATCACGCACTTCAAGATAAGCCAGATATCCCCCAGGAATCTCACGAGCGGCGCCTATTCCATCGAGTCCGCCCGGGCCATGCTTCTGAGCAAAAAGCGCACCCTTTTATGATCTGGGCAGTGGACGACGAACCGGTAAACCTGCAAATCATAGAAAATCAATTGACCCTATTCGGATACCAATGCCGAAGTTTCACTCTCGGCCATCACTTACTTGATGCCTTGGAAAAAGAAGAACAACCAGACCTGATTCTGTTGGACATTATGATGCCAGGCATCAACGGTCTGGAAGTATGTAAAGTCATTCGGCAACACTACTCCCCACTGGAGCTGCCAGTCATTATGCTAACGGCCCGTCAGCAAATTAGCGACATCGTTCAAGCCTTCGAAGCCGGTGCCTCCGACTACCTGGCCAAACCTTATGACCAGGCCGAATTGAAAGTACGAGTGGAGGCCCAAATACATGTTGGTCTCAGTCATCAATTATTTTTAAACAATGAACAACTGATGGCTGAAATCGCACAGAAAGAGCAGTTAGAACGTCAGCTTAATCATAGAAATGCCTTGTTAACTCATACTTTGGATAACACAGCCATTCCTTTCGCTGTACTGAATGAACAACGTCAGGTCAGTTACCAAAACCCTGCCATGACGCAGTGGTTATTAGATTTACCAGATCACCAACCCATTCACTCCGCTGCGGATTTAATGGCGCTGGTAAATCATAAGTGGGAGCAGCATTGGAAAGATACTCAAAATCAACAACCGGGCGCAGCATCCAAACCCTGGCAACATCCCCTACCGGATTCAGAGCATCTGGTCATCGTCCATCCCTGTAATCATTCGGACCAGATCAGTTATTCACTGATGATCGAAACCAATCCGGCAGCCCAAACCCTGGATTACCAGTTAGAAGAGCGAGTCCGATTACTGGAAGACCTGGTCTCTCAACTCGCTCATATTAATGGGGCTGGTACACAGCACAATACGGACTCGTTACATCATCCTGCGCCTATGTCAGAGCCTGCGAACCAACAGGCTCAAGGCAACAACGCAAACGATTTTGACGCTCAGGACAATGGTTCAACTGGCAAAGAGGCCAAAAAAGAAGGCAGCGCCGAACTCCCCTTCAATGAACAACAACCACAACATAACGGAAACAATATAAGCTCACTAGAAGCACCACCATCCCACCCTGCTGATAAACACCAGAGTGATCAACGAGCTTATCCACAAAATGACAGCACCGACCCAACATTGATTGCGAGACACAATTTGGTCGAAGGCACCCGTCTGGCGCTCAGGCTCTGGGAAAAGTACACCGGAAAATCAAAAGCCGAACTGGCGGAAGAAAGTAACCTCTGGCGGGTGTACATTGACGGCGGCACGCTAAAAACCCGTACCCTGGATAAATACCTGAACGAAAAGAGTTTACCAAAGCGGCCGCGTTGGCGATCCGTGATAAAAACCCTGGATTATGTCGGCCAGCATTGTACGTTGCAGCCATCGGAAAGAGATCGCTTGGAAGAGTTAACCCAACAAATCGAAAAAGATCAGCTATCTTGAAAAGGTATTTCAGTATGGAGCAATCCCCTGCTTTAACTAGCCGAAGGCCAGATAGAATCGGGGCTTCGGGCAATCTTATGTACAGTAAACATTAGCTCAGCTTCCCCATAGGGGTTATGAAAGGAAGCACTTCTTAACGATTGGGCACTTAAAAACCTTTTCATTCCTGAAAATATCCGTACCATATAGTTCCGAGTGAACACATAAGTGACCTGCCCCCCATAGGGAAGTAGGGAGCCTGCCTGTGACACCTCTTATACCCAGTTACTGGCGTGTTCACTCACCTTTCTACCCACAGGCAAACGTTCTCAGCAATAACTCTACTGATCGCCCTCACCCTGGTACTCTATTTTTTTATAATTTTTACGCACAAATATGCAAGGTTCGCTTTTAAGCGCGTTCACTTATTCAGCACTTCACTTAAGCACTTCACTTAAGCACTATCACTTAAGCACTATCATTTAAGCAACGACGCGCTCACGCAGCATGTCTTCAAAGCGTTCGCAATCCACAGGTGGGCTGTATAAATACCCTTGATAGCGCTGGCAACTGGTGCCTTGGAAAAACTTGTAGTGTTCTTCCGTTTCTATGCCTTCGGCCACAACATCGAGTTCCAGATATTTAGACATAGACAATATTGCTTCTACGATTGCCTTATCGGTACGGTCCACCGTGATGTCGCGTACAAAAGATTGGTCGATTTTAAGCACATCCAACGGAATACGTTTCAAATAAGACAAGGAAGAATAACCGGTACCAAAATCGTCCATTGCAATCCGAATACCATGAGAACGCAACAACTCCAGCTTTTTG
>JBFHTA010000385.1:0-3151 GCA_041590855.1 Pseudomonadales bacterium | reverse complement strand
ATGTCCGGCGCCATTCCCCAGCCGTAACCACGGCAAATCAAATCAAGATACGATTCTGTCGATGGAATACGGTGTTTAAGGCCGATGTCTGAGGTTTTGAAGTATCGCTCCATGTAATGTTTTTGGAGGTCGTCTTTGTGATTGAATTGAATGGCGGGTGCTTTCAGCATTTCTTCTTGTTTCGGCACATCACTGAAATGACGTTTTTTGAAGTCAGGAGATACCAGGCAACGATACGTCATCTTCCCCAGGTAGAAACAGTTACATCCCTTGATCGGCACCTCGTCAGAGCTGATGCAGCCCATCACTTCGCCTTTGGTCATGAGTTCACGGGTTTTGTCCTGATCATCCACTTTGATGTGGAGCAACACGGCTTCACGTTTCAATAGCTCATCTAATGCATCAAACAGCCAGGTGGCAAGGCTGTCGGCGTTCACCCCCAGGTGCAAGGTTTTCTGCGTTTGATTGACGTGCTGGACAGAGGCAAGAAACTCATCCTGAAGCAAGGTGGCTTGTTGAAAGTATCGCAAGGCTGAGTGGCCAGCATCGGTTAATACAATAGGGGTCGAGCGAACCAATAAGGTTTGACCAAGCGAAGTTTCAAGCTGCCTTAGTCTCTGAGAGACGGCTGATTGCGTCAAGCAGAGCTTCTCTGCGGCGGCTTCAAAGCTCTGCTCTTCGACAATGGCGGCAAGCGTTTCTAATAGGCTGAGATTCAGTTTCATCATTTAAAATATATTAATAAGAAAATTTAATGATAGTTAAAAATGATTAATTTAACTAATTATTGTGCCCTGACTATAGTGCTCGTATCAATCAACACGTAATCAACAATAAATCGGGCTAGGTGAGAATTTTTTGATGGACAGTTATGCAGCCTTTACCACAGGAATGGCAACCAGTATTGCTTTGATTATGGCTATTGGAGCCCAGAATGCATTTGTACTGGCGCAAGGCATGCGAAAGAAGTACAACTTTGAGATCGCAATGGTGTGTTGTTCGTTAGATGCCTTGCTGATTTTTGCGGGTGTGGCTGGCATGGGGGTGCTGATTTCCAGCAATCCGTTAGCCATGTGGCTAATTGCTCTTTTGGGGGCGCTTTTCTTAACGGCTTACGGAGCAAGGTCGTTAATGTCGGCTTTCTCCGGCGGGCAGCTAAAGGCTGAGGCTCGTGGGCTGACGTCGCTTGGTCAAGCTGTCGCGGTAACAGCATCGATCAGTTTATTAAACCCACATGTTTATTTGGATACGGTGGTTCTGATAGGCAGTGTCGGGGGGCAGTTCGCTGTACCTGAACGTTGGTGGTTCGCCAGTGGTGCAACTCTGTCGTCGGTGCTTTGGTTCTTCAGCTTGAGTTATGGTGCAGGCGTGCTGGCGCCCTTCTTTGAGAAGCCTAAATCGTGGATGGTGTTGGATACTCTGGTGTGTGTCATGATGTGGGCCATTGCTTATACCTTGTGGATCAAAGTGCTGGAGCAATGGCCGTTCTAGGGAGCCTCTGAACAAGTCCGCTCTAGCTCTGCGGGCGCTAGAAAAACGTTAGAACAAGGCGAGCTTCGTAGAGAATGTCGAGACCTTTTCAAGAAGTTCAACACCGTTCTAACGTTTTAAAGCCCCGCCCTCTGGGGCCTTAAGAGAAATGTCTCTTTTTTGTTGCGGCTTTTTGACGTAACCCGTTATGCCTTCAAAACCGCGCCTCAAATAGCCATTTCTCTTATAGGCCAGAGCAGAGAGGGACTTATTCAGAGGCTCCCTAGGAAACCTTTGAACAACACGCCCTTCGGTAGAAGGGCCTGCTTGTTAGTTCAAAATGTCTTTGAGCGCGTCAATCAATTGTTGGCATTCTTGTTCTGTACCTATGCTGATGCGCAGGTACTGATCAATTTTGGGTTTATTAAAATAGCGCACAATAACCGCGCGTTCCCGAAGTTGATTGGCTAACTGTTCAGCATCCTCAGTGGTGTGTTTGGCAAACACAAAGTTGGCCGCTGAAGGGATAACCTGAAAGCCCAGTTTTTCTAATGCCTCGGTGAGTTGCTCTCGTGACTGAATCACTTTATTGCAGCAATCCTGGAAGTAATCCTCATCTTCAAATGATGCAATTGCGGCAGCTTGCGCGGGGCGGTCCAGTGGGTAGGAATTAAAGCTGTTTTTTACTCGCTCCATTCCGTCAATCAAATCTGCGTGACCAATCGCAAAGCCAACGCGCATACCGGCCAGTGAGCGAGACTTGGATAGGGTTTGAACCACTAATAAGTTAGGAAATTCATTGACCAATGGGATGGCGCTGTCACCACCAAAGTCAATGTAGGCTTCATCGACCATCACAACGGAATCGGTGTTTTGACGAAGCAGGGCTTTGATTTGATCCAGATGCAATAAACGACCTGTTGGGGCGTTAGGGTTCGGGAAGATAATGCCACCATTGTTGGTATCAAAACGTGAGACATCAATTTCAAAGTCATCGGTTACCGGAACGGTTTTATACGCGACTTGATACATATCGCTCCATACCGGGTAGAAACTGTAGGTGATGTCAGGAAAAAGTATCGGTTGCTGATGAGAAAGCAGAGCCTGGAATGCGATGGCAATGACTTCGTCTGATCCGTTGCCAACAAAAACCTGTTCTTTGGCGACCTGATGATAATCTGCAATGGTTTGTTTCAGATGGTCAGCGTTTGGGTCAGGGTAGAGTCGAAGGTTATCGCTGGCTTCGGCGCGTATGGCTTCCAGTACTTTAGGGGAAGGGCCATACGGGTTTTCATTGGTATTCAATTTAACCAAGTTGGTGATTTTTGGCTGTTCGCCAGGCACGTAGGGGCTCAAGGACTTAACTAGCGGGCTCCAGTATCGACTCATTTCTTTACTTTGCTCTGAGAAACCAAGGGAAGGCTGATTATCCTTGATTCCATCATAAAATTCATCCATTGCACTTGCTGAATTTTCCCTTACAATTCAGCGCCCGGTTTGCCTGCGTGTCGGCTTGTTGTTCAGGTATCTTTCAACAGTTCCTTTGAGCGCTTCTAGCAAACCTGTTCTAAAACACAAATAGAGTTTATTGTGACTTAATTTTTTTTTGATAGAGATTTTCTACTGTCGTTTTAAGGGAATCTCTTACATATTTATTGAAGGTCTTTCGATAGGATGTTCT
>JBFHTA010000384.1:0-3167 GCA_041590855.1 Pseudomonadales bacterium | reverse complement strand
TCACCGGCTCCGGGCATGGCTGGCGCCGATTCCTGCTCCTTGGGCGCATCCGTCACCATTGCCTCAGTGGTTAACATTAAACCTGCAATCGAACAGGCATTCTGTAAAGCAGAACGGGTCACCTTAGCCGGATCAATGATGCCCATTTCCAGCATATCGCCATACTCACCGGTTTGAGCGTTGTACCCATAAGCACCCTCTTGGGAACGCACCTGCTCAAGCACGACACTGGCTTCCGTACCGGCATTAGTAATGATCTGACGGAAAGGCTCTTCCATCGCCCTTAAGGCAATGCGGGCTCCCACTTTCTGATCATCATTGGCAAACGTCAGATCACGAGCTTTAACCGCATCGGCAACCCGAATCAGACTCACACCACCACCTGGCACTATGCCTTCTTCCACAGCAGCTCGTGTTGCGTGGAATGCATCATCCACCAGATCTTTCTTCTCCTTCATTTCGATTTCAGTGGCAGCCCCTACTTTGATTACGGCCACGCCACCTGCCAGTTTGGCGATGCGCTCCTGCAATTTCTCTTTGTCGTAATCGGAAGTACTGCGTTCAATCTCGGCCTTGATTTGATCTACCCGGGCACTGACCGCACTGCTGTCACCCGCACCGTCAACAACCGTAGTTGTGTCTTTAGCGATAATTACACGTTTTGCTGTGCCCAACTGAGACAGCTCAACACCTTCCAAAGACAAGCCCACTTCTTCGCTGATTACGGTGCCACCGGTTAATACCGCAATATCCTGAAGCATGGCTTTACGGCGATCACCAAAACCAGGAGCCTTAACGGCCGCCACTTTAATGATGCCACGCAATTGGTTCACCACCAGAGTAGAGAGCGCTTCGCCTTCCACATCTTCCGCAATCAATAACAACGGACGGCCTTCTTTGGCAACGGTTTCAAGCAAAGGCAACAGGTTTCTTAAACTGCTGATTTTTTGGTCATAAAGCAGGATGTATGGATTATCCAACTCCGCCTGCATTTTTTCCTGATTGTTGATGAAATAAGGGGAAAGATAACCACGGTCGAACTGCATGCCTTCGACAACATCCAGTTCGTTCTCCAGCGACTTACCTTCTTCTACGGTAATCACCCCGTCTTTACCGACTTTCTCCATGGCTTCCGCCAGAATATCACCGATGTCGGTATTCCAGTTTGCAGAAACGGTAGCCACCTGACCAATGGATTTATTATCGTCACATGGTTTGGCTAGGCGCTGGATCTCTTCTGTGGAAGCTTTAACGACTGCGTCAATGCCTCGCTTCAAGTCCATCGGATTCATCCCTGCGGCAATGGCCTTATGCCCCTCACGAACTAATGCCTGAGCCAACACGGTCGCTGTCGTGGTTCCGTCACCCGCTACATCAGCGGTTTTGGAAGAAACTTCTTTCACCATTTGAGCACCCATGTTTTGGAACTTGTCGGACAGCTCGATTTCTTTCGCAACGGACACCCCGTCTTTTGTCACACGAGGTGCACCAAAGCTTTTATCCAACACCACATTACGCCCTTTGGGGCCCAATGTGGCTTTGACTGCATCGGCCAGAATATTAACGCCTGTGAGCATTCTTTCCCTTGCATCATCAGAAAATATTACGGCTTTGGCACTCATGCTGCTTTCTCCTCTATTTCTGTTTGTTCAACAATGGCCAAAATATCGGATTCCTTCATGATCAATAGCTCTTCACCATCGACTTTTACTTTCGTACCAGAGTATTGACCAAACAGAACCCGATCCCCGACGTTTACCAACAACGTGCGAAGTTCGCCAGACTCAGAAACAGCGCCCTCACCAACGGCGATGACTTCCCCTTGTGTTGGTTGTTCAGCGGATTTTTCAGGAATGATAATACCGCTCTTGGTGGTGGTTTCTGCCTCTAGACGGCGCACAACCACTCGATCATAGAGAGGTTTTAAAGCCATAAAATTCCTCCTAAAATGATTGATAACCATGGACAAATAAAGACAGGAAACTAGTGATCCTAGCCTTCCCGGAGAATTATTTAGGGACACTAAAAAGCACATTCAAGAGGTCAAAGAGAAAAAATTTTTCAGGTTCTGGAGGACAACATGAAGGAGCACGCGTCGCGGATTTCACAACAACATCTGAGCGAGTTATTCAAAGACAGAATCGAAGCCCAATCGCAGGCCATTTCCCCGGCATTGAATGAAGACACACAGCACTATCTCACCCAGCTACTAGTGCGTTTTGCGCAAAGTAAACATTTCCTGATAGACACCCACGATGGCCCTTCGACCCCGGTATTAGCACTGCTTTACCACGAAGCACGAACTGCTCACACCACTCATCATCGACATATGATGCTCCGGCAGCTGGGTGACTGTGCTTTATTCATGGGCGCTCTGTTTTCAGATCACTCAGCCAAACGAGGCATCAACAAGGATTACTTCATAGGAATGGGAGGCGGGGCTTACAGTGCCCTGGCTGACGATGACTATAGCCGGAATCCACATGTCTTTCAGGAAATGGCAGAACGTTTTCCCCGACTGCTACAAGTGATTGCCAGCGCCTGTACTCACCAACTCTCGTTTGATGCCGAAGACATCTTTGCCCTGCTCGATCGTTGGCAAACCACTAAAGACCAGCAACTCTATGAACAACTGAAATCCATCGGAATTACCCCGCAAGAATTCACCAAACTGCAATAGTCAGTAGCATAAAAAAGAGTAGATCATAAAAAGGGCACCATAAAAAAGGGCTGCCCGATCAGAGCAGCCCTTTAGAATTTTAAGTGTTTAAGAGTATCAGGCCTGGCCTGAACTCATATCGGTTAGAATTTGTTTTCCACAGAGGCCAGCTTCTCTTCAATGGCTTCCACCTGTGCCAGACGTTGTTGGCTTTCCTGCTGATGACGAATCTCTTCAGCCGCAAAAACAGACGCGGCAGACATGCTACCTACAGCCATAACCAACCCTGCTAGAAAATTACGAATGCCTTGTATGTTCATCGTCTTTCCCTCATGTTGAGTAATTTGGGAGCCTCGTGTTCTGTATTTCAGGAGGCTCACTAAGTAAGACTGACACCCTACCAAGAGGTTCTGCAAAGATGTGTTAAGAAAGTGAACAAATGTAAGAATTATCGTGGCGGATCAATCTTATTTCCCAGTGACGCATTCACACGGAACCAACCTGCAAT
>JBFHTA010000383.1:0-3218 GCA_041590855.1 Pseudomonadales bacterium | reverse complement strand
TTGGTCGTTTATGCTCGTTACTTGCGAAGAGGCGGGTTGGATATTAACCCTTACCGTTCAATGAATGGACCTTTGCCCGAGGACCTTTTGGCCCATCGTTTCCATCGTCAATAAGGCCTTTAAACGGGTCGTTATTTTCCAGATCTATCTGCTCGCGAATCTTAGCTGTCGCGGATTCAAGAGCAGCCAGTACTCTTTCTTTGTCGCGCGTTTGCAGCTTTTCTTCGTCCAGATACATAGAGAACCCATCAAGCTGATGTTCCATATAGCTGCTTTCACAACCAAGCTCTTTCCGAAAGCCAACGACTTGATAAATCGGAAGTGGGCGGCTGAAGCCTTTTACCTGAATTTCGCCTTTATCACGGCACATGACCGTATCTTTAATCAGTGAGAAGGTTTCATAAGAGAGTAAGATCTCGCCAGCCTCTGCCATGCTCTCCAAGCGACTGGCAAGGTTCACTTCTTTACCGACAATGGTGTAGTCCATCCGTTGTTCGGCGCCAAAGTTGCCGACAGTACAGTATCCGGTGTTTATGCCCATGCGAATCTGAAGTGGAGTCTTGATGCCTTGGCTGCTCCATTTTTGTTGAAGTACTTTCATGTGCTTGCGCATGGCAATGGCCATAGCAACGCACTTTTGAGCATCTGCTTTAGTACCTTCAGATGTAGGATCACCAAAGAAAATCATCAGGCTGTCACCGATAAACTTATCGATTGTTCCGCCATGTTTAAGTGCGATGTCACACATGTCAGTCAGATACTGGTTGAGAAGTTCTGTCAGGACTTCTGGCTCGAGTTCATCCGAAAGTTGAGTGAAGCCTTTAATGTCGCTGAAAAACACTACAAGCTTCTTACGTTGCGTTTCAAGTGCAACGTCTTTTTTACCGGAGAAAATGGTTTGCCAGACCTGGGGTGCCAGATACTTTGACATTTTCAATGACAGCTCATTGGCTCGGGACTGTTGAGATTCGATTTCTTGTTTTGCGTTGTAAAGCAGATTGGCTTGCATGTGAATGAAGTAAGCGGCTACAGATAGAAAGAGTAGAGCGCCAATACTGTAGGCAAAGCTTACTGCAAGTGGTGCATGTTGTTGATAATCAAAGCCAAAGACTGAAGAGAGTAGTAATGTTGTCGCTACTAAAACTGCTGTGCCTGTCAGTAAAAGACGAATGCCACCGGCGACAATCAAGGCAAAACACAGCATGGTGATTAACAGAATGGACGGGGCCAGGGAAAAATGAATCCAATACAACAGAGTTCCCGCATAGACGGCATCCAGATGTAGAGATATAAAGCGGCTTGTGGAAATTCGTTTGATGTTGGTACTTTGCAGGACAGAGTGAAGTATGTGAGGGTAAACAATGGCAAAGGCAACCATGTACCAACCTGCAGTCGGATAGTAATCACTAAAGATTCCGACGGTAATAGCGAAAGCGCCAGCTAAATAAGCGATGGTTCTAATGTAGTAATCGACATTAGAGAAGAGTTGTTCAATGGTTGTGATATGTTTGAGATCTGTATTGTTATTGTTTTGTAGAGACATCAACCAATGGCCTTCTGCTAAAGCTTAATTTTTCCGGTCAGCACATCTTTAAGCATGACCCAGTCCCCAAGAAAACTGTATAAGGGGTACTTAAATGTTGCAGGCTTATTGTGCTCAAAAAAGAAATGGCCTATCCAGGCAAAGCCATATCCGACGACGGGCAGGCATAGTAACAAAAGATAGCTTTGAGTCATAAGGGTATAACTCAATAAAAAGATGACTAACAAGCTGCCCAAGATGTGCAGTCGACGGCAGATAACATTCTGGTGTTCACCCAGGTAAAAAGGGTAAAACTCTGCAAAACTAGTGAACTCTTGATTTGTCGCCATAGTATTACCTTTTATCGTTATAATGCTGGCCAGATCAAACCTAGCTCCATCATCATTTCAGTATTATCCGCTACTTTAAATAGATGGAGCCTAGAAACGGATAAACTTCAGAAATGTGACGCAGATCAAACTTGAGATTTAAAGAATATACTCTTTAGCCTCGCTGGGCGCAATTACTGAGCGTGATATAATGTGTCGTAAATTCACTACAAAATGCTTCAAAGTAGAGAGATTGAATGGGAATCATAGAGTTGTTAACGAATCGGGTTTCGACCCCTAAATTAAAAGCCCCTGCGCCTACTCAACAAATAATGGAGCAATGCTATCAAGCGGCTATGAGGGCGCCTGATCATGGTCGCCTTAAGCCTTGGCGATTTATTCAGGTAGAAGGTGAAGGTCTCGATCGGTTAGGGCAACTCTATCTGGATGCAGAAAACTTTGATGCCGCTAAAAATATGGGCCAGGAAGTGTCTGAAGTTCGCCAACAGAAACTGCTTTCTATGCCGAAAAGAGCTCCAATGATTGTGATAGTGATTGGTCGTGTACAAGCGCATCCGAAAGTACCGCGTGAAGAACAACTGATGGCGGCTGCCTGCGCAGCTTATGGCTTATCTATATCTCTGTTTGATCAGGGGTTCGGCTGTATGTGGCGGACAGGTGACATGGCCTACCACCCTGTGGTGAAGGCAGGTTTGGAACTGGATGAACAGGAAGAAATTGTTGGTTATTTGTACATTGGTACACCGGATTGCACTCCGAAAACCCCAAAATCGGAAGATCTAACCTCCTTTGTAAAAACTTTCTGACAATATTTTTTGAAGACTATTGATTTTATTGTTTGAATTCGATACCTTAGCGCACCTCAAAAGGTGAGGTGTCTGAGTGGTCGACTCGGAGGCTTGCCGGAGAGAACGTCGGAGTTTACGACGACGGCCCGAAGGGTGAGCAGCTTGCCTGCGAATAAAGAGCACGCTCTTAAATCTTCGAGCAATTCGTAACGTACAATATGGTGAGGTGTCTGAGTGGTCGAAAGAGCACGCCTGGAAAGTGTGTGTACGGAAACGTACCGAGGGTTCGAATCCCTCCCTCACCGCCAGAATATATAAAAGCCCCGGCAGTTAGCTGGGGCTTTTTTTCTTGCCTGAAAGCACTAAAAGGGCCGGATGAGAACCCTCGCGGTTCGAGCCGAGTGAAGCGAGACAACGTTGGAGCTTGCGACAACGGCCCGAAGGGCGAAGTAATCCCTCCCTCACCGCCACTTCGTTTGGTGTCGGTCGCAAGCGTCCAGCTTAAAATCATAGATTTTAATCGTTCAACCTCCTTACAAGCTACGCTTGCAAAGCAGT
>JBFHTA010000382.1:0-3219 GCA_041590855.1 Pseudomonadales bacterium | reverse complement strand
GCGTCTGCACGTGCGGTACTTAACGCGGCCATCTCCGGGCAGCAGGTTCCTTGGGATGATGTGGAAGCCATCGCCTCCGAAACCTCTGAAACCCTGCAAATCAGCCGCGAGCTGTTGCAGCACGCCATCCAAAACATGGGGCAAGGTATCAGCGTTATTGATAAAGATCTGAAACTACTGGCCTGGAATCGTCGCTACCTGGAGTTATTCGACTACCCGAAAGAGCTGATTCAGGTGGGTGTCCCCATCGAAAAATTAATTCGCTACAACGCTCAACGCGGACTCTGCGGCCCGGGTGATGTGGAAAGCCTGGTGCAAAAGCGGATTCGCCATCTTCGGTCGCCCAAGGCCCACGTTTCTGAACGGGAACGAGCCGACGGCACCGTGATTCAATTACGGGGTAATCCTCTGCCCGATGGCGGATTCGTCATGAGCTTTACGGACATCACTGCCTTCCGTCAGGCTGAGCAAGCGTTAGTTAATGCCAATGAAGCACTAGAGGAGCGTGTTCAGGAACGCACCGATGAACTGCGACAGTTGAATCGACAGCTGATTCAAATGACCCATAAAGCCGAACAGACCAGTGCCAGTAAAAGCCGTTTTATTGCCGCCGTCAGCCACGACCTGATGCAGCCAATGAACGCTGCCCGGCTATTTACCTCTGCCCTGATCGACGACTTGGAACAACACCCGGAATCGTTAAAACAACAGCGCCAGCTGGCAGCATCGGTGGATCAGTCCTTAAAGTCCGCTGAAGATATGCTCAGCGACCTGCTCGATATTTCCCGTCTGGAGTCGGGTACGTTAAAAGTGACCAAGGACGTTTTCGTTTTAGATGAACTCCTGAATCCACTGATTCAGGAGTTGCAGCCCCTGGCTCACCAAGCTCATTGTCAATTGCGCTATGTCACAAGCACTTTAATGGTCAACACCGACCGACGATTGCTGAGGCGTATTTTGCAGAACTTTTTGACCAATGCGATTCGTTACAGTCAGGGGTGTGCGGTATTAGTGGGCTGCCGAAAAGTGCAGGACCGCGTATCCATTCAGGTAGCCGATACCGGCCCCGGCATTGCACAAGATCAACTCGACAATATCTTTAATGCCTTTACCCAATTGGATCAACATCAGCGATCTCATGATCGGGGCTTAGGGCTAGGTCTGGCCATCGCCAAAGGCTTCAGTGATCTGCTCGGCGGACATATTCACGTCACCAGCACGTTAGGGAAAGGCAGTGTCTTTGCCTTGGAATTACCCACTCTGGGGTATCAAGCTAATCAGGCTGAAAATGAAAACCCACCAACCGAATCCTCAGCGTTAACTGAACAAACAGGCATCGAGTACGACAACCAATGGGATTCCATCAAAACAGTTTTGTGTATCGATAACGAGCCTGAGGTATTGAAAGGCATGAACGCCCTGTTATCTCGATGGGGGTATCAGGTGTTTGAAGCCACCCATTCAGAAGAAGCGATCAAGCTCGCCAAACAACACACCTTCAGTTTGGTGCTGATTGATTACCACCTCGACCAAGGCCAATTGGGCAGTGACACCCTGATTAATCTGCGTAATCGCACAGGCTACGAAGGTCCGGCGGTATTCATTTCTGCCGATGGTCGCGCCAATGTCAAAGAACAGGTAAAAGCACTGGGGTGTGAGTTACTCAGCAAACCCATTAAACCGGCTAAGCTGCGAGCACTGATCAGAAGTCATTTATAAGGCAGGTTTTAATCAAAGAACTTAAGCGCCTTAAGAGTTGGTATCAATGTGCGCCGGATGTTCAATATCCAGCTCATGCAAAGCAATCACCGCCTGGGTACGATTGCGCACTCCCAGCTTCTGAAAAATAGCCGTGGCGTGCGCCTTGATCGTGGCTTCCGACACTTCCAGTTCGTAAGCTATCTGCTTATTTAACAGACCTTCGTTCATCATCACTAACACCTTGAATTGCGACGGTGTCAGCGACGCCAGTTTCTCTGCCATTTCCTGCTCATATTGCGAGCGTTCATTGATGTTGGTTACAGGCTCTGGTGACCATAAATCCCCTTCCAACACGGTTTCAATTGCGGTCTTGATGGTTTTGGGTTCCGCCGATTTGGGAATAAACCCGGCCGCCCCAAACTGCATGGCTCGAGCAATCACCACCGGATCTTCCTGTGCAGAAATCACCACCACAGGGATGTCCGGATAATGGGTTCGCAGAAACACCAGCGCAGAAAAGCCCTGAGCTCCGGGCATGTGCAGATCCAACAGAATCAGATCGGCGTCCTGATTTAGTTCGAGTTTTGACTGTAACCCCGACACCGAATCCGTCTCATCAATCACCACATCATCCAATTGCATGGTCATGATTTGTTTGATGGCAGCACGAAACAACGGATGATCATCGGCCACTAAGATTCGGTAGTTCATAAGTTATCCCGGCACTCTATTCAGAACAAATTATTAGGAAGATATCCAAGCAAAATAAACATAAAGCATTCTCTGAAGACTGTCGAACGTTAAGGCCACTATACAGCTACTCTGAAAGAATGAATTGTAATAACGTCATGGTCTACTCATTCACATAACCGCATTCAAATAACAACGACCAAATAACAACGGTCAAATAACAACACTTAGGGACACCACAGTTATGGAATCAACCACATCAAAAACCGTCTGCGTGACCGGTGCGTCCGGCTTTATTGCCGCTCACGCCGTGGAACAACTGCTTCAGCAAGGCCATAAGGTCATAGGTACCGTTCGAGGCGACGCCAGTAAATACCCCTACCTGACAAGCCTGGAAGGAGCCGATGAAGGATTACAACTGGTTCAGGCCGACTTACTGAGCGACGGGGCATTCGACGCCATCGTCGAACAGTGTGATGTGGTCATGCATACCGCCAGCCCGTACATCATTGATGTTAAAGACCCGCAACGGGACTTGGTCGACCCTGCCGTCAAAGGTACATTAAATGTGTTAGAGGCGTGTAAAAAAGCCGAACGGGTCAAACGCGTTGTACTGACCTCATCCATTGCGGCCATCACGGACGAGCCGGACAACGATCATGTCTTCACTGAAGCCGACTGGAATACCCGATCTTCGTTAGATCGCAACCCCTATTACTACTCCAAAACACAGGCCGAACAAGCTGCCTGGCAGTTCATGAAGACCCCGGATTTGGGCTTTGATATGGTGGCCATCAATCCGTTTATTGTGATCGGCCCGTCACATGG
>JBFHTA010000381.1:0-3222 GCA_041590855.1 Pseudomonadales bacterium | reverse complement strand
CCGTTATGAATGTCGTTAACCAGTTGGGCGATTTCTTGTTGGGAATGCCGGCTCATTTGATCAGAGAATTCTTTTAGATCTGCCAGAATCAGGTCTTCGATGCTGGTGTAACGATCAGCAACCATATGCGCATTGGTGTTGGTGTCGGAATACGCTTCGATGGCTGCCCGGTAATCCTGACTGCTTGAGCGCACTGTGCCTAACAGTTTATTAAAACTGGCTTGTAATTCAGGTAATTGGGCGATGGTCGGTTTGATCTTATCCAGAGATTGGTAGACTTGCCGTTCGTGATCGAAAAACGCTTCCAGATACAAGTAATAGGCGGACGGGTCATGACCGCGAATGAACAGGTTTTTCAGTGAGAAGGACTGTTTAAGTAGAGACAATTGAATAAGGTGCGTTTCTTCTTGGTTCTTAGTGGCTTGATCTCTTAGTTCGGTTTCTTGCTGAATATTGTTGAGAAACAACACAAGGAGCGTCACCTGGAGTGCGACCACAGCCATTAAACTGACGACAAGGTAAGTAATGAGCCTTGTGTTTAACTTCATCGCTGAGACATCCTGTACAGAGCTTGGTAATTATTGGTTTCTTGAAATGGCCTCGAACGGCGCTTCGTTATTGATCTTGTAATCTGCTATGGCCTTGCTGCCTTCCGGGGATAGGAACCAATCCAAAAAGTCATTGGATTCCTTAATGTTTACCCTGTGTCGGTTGGAATTGATCAGAATGACCGAGTACACGTTCAGTAAACTGGAATCTTCCGAATACAGTTCAGCCAGCTGGGTACTCTTTTGATTGGCGGTCCAGGTGCCTCGGTCCACCAGGGTATAAGCGTTCAGTTTATTGGCCAGCATCAGGGTGGCTTTCATGTCCTCACCGGCTTCGTAATACCAGTGTGCACCCACCGGAAATAGTGCGTGCTTGTTCCATAGATCCACTTCTTTTTTGTGCGTACCGGATTGATCACCCCGGGATACAAATTTCACTTTGCCTGAGGTGAATTTCAGGAAGGCGGACGACAGGTTTTTTGACCCTTTAAGCTTGATAGGATCATTGGCCGGGCCAACTAACAAAAAGTCATTTTTCATCACCGGGTACCGACCGATGCCCCAACCCTCACGCACAAAACGTCGCTCTTCGGCGGGGGCATGTAATAACAGTGCATCGACTTTTCCTGCTTTACCCAGCCGTATCGCTTTGCGTGTGACGGTGACAGTCGTTTCAATCTTGGCGTTGATGTCTTGTTCTATTTTAGGCAGCAGGTAACTTAATAACCCCGATTCTTCCAGTGTGGTTGTGGTGGCCAGTCGAAGCGTATCCGCATGAAGGGTGGTACTGGATATGCCACTGAGTAGTCCGCAAATAAGCAAGATTACCGTCAGCAATCGGTGAATGCACGGGGCTGGCACCGGATAAAGCCGGGCAAGCGATTGCCTGGAAGTTGAGAGCATGTTTTGCATTATGGTTGGATCTTATAGGTCTTATGTGTCATCTACAGACACGAGTATTTGTATTTCTCACTGACGAAGAGTATAGACCAGCATTCGTTCTTCAGTAGAAATGACGAGCCATAATGTCATGTTGATTTGATTCAGTGATTGCGTCTGGCGGTCACTGTTATGGTAATGCGTGACAGCTCTGTACGTCGTCTGGCTCACAGGGGAACAAATAATCCGCCAGTTGTTCTATGGCCTGATCGGATTCGGGTACCAGACCGGCTTGGAAGTGCCAGACATGCCAGAGCTCTTCCCAGATTTCCAACACCACACTGACTCCATGAGATTCGGCCCTTTGTGCCAGGCGCATGGCGTCGTCCAGTAAGATTTCATCGCCACCAACCTGAATGTAGATCGGGGGTAATCCCGATAAGTCTGCAAAAATAGGAGAACACAAGGGCGATTCCGGAGGAAGATCGGTTGCGTAATTGTTGATCATCACATCCAGCCAGTCTTTACGAATCATAGGGTCGATGTCCGCTTTGGACTTCACTGATTCCCCGGACATGGTCATGTCTACCCAGGGTGAAATAAGCCCTAAGGCGTCGGGAAGAGGAATGTTCTGATCCCGTAATGTTAAAGCGGTTGCAAGCGCCAGACCGCCACCGGCAGAGTCACCCACCAAAACAATATCTTCGGGTTGGTGTTCATGAGCTAATAGCCACTGGTACGCGTTTACCGCATCTGTCAATGCGGCAGGGAAAGGAAACTCCGGGGCCAGTTTATAGTCCAGTAACAGCACTGTAGCGCCTGTAGCTTTGGCCAAATGGGCGGTTAAATTCCGGTGGGACCTGGCGGACCCTATGTTGTAGGCACCACCATGAAAATACAAAATCACCTTGCCAGAAGGTGTGCTCAGCCGATTTGATATCCACTCTGCGTGCATGCCCTGGATGTCAACGGGATCGATGTCGGTGCCCATCGGAAGCACATTCAACTGTAGGCTTAAATCTATCACCCGACGCTGTAGCTCTATGGAGGTATCCGGACTTAGCAAGGGCTTGATGCTCTTGATCAGGGCTTTCTTTACCAGCTTGGCTCGAAGACTCAACATAGACTGTCCTTATTGATGTTTGGAGGGTGACCTTTCTGATCATGCGATATTTAGCAGCAAATGAAAATGTTAAAACGCCGCTATTTTTCAGATCGTTTTCAGATCGTCTTTGGAGTAGGCAGTACTGCTTCTCTGAACCTTCAGCAAGGAAATGAAAATTTTTTAAAAAAATTTAACCTCTTTTTGGAAGTGCTCCGTTTGTAGTGAATAGACAGATTATTGATTCATTAACACGAACATTATTGGAGTACATCATGACTAAGCGACTTAGAACTCAATCTTCTTCAGCACATCAGGATTCGCGTGTAATACAGAAAAAACCGTTGGCTTGGTTAATAACCTTGGCGTTAGCGGGTGTTGGTACAGGCTGTGCGTTGAATGATGCCCCATCGAGTGAATCCGAAGCTGAACAGCAGATCACGAATAGCGGGACAACTGCAGAGGGTGGAAATGGCAGTGGTTCGGCCAGAAGTGGATCGGCCATAAATGGTTCTGCCCATAGCGGCTCGACCGCTACTCAGGAATTAGATTCTACACAACCAGCTACTGATCATCCGGTGACGTTACCGGCTCGCCCCCGATTAGCCGATACTGTGCTGGAAGAGCGTGCCGAGATGGCGGCAACGCAATTAAAACGTAAGGAATCCAAAGCCTATGTCGCGGGAAATATGG
>JBFHTA010000380.1:0-3244 GCA_041590855.1 Pseudomonadales bacterium | reverse complement strand
TCCGCTAGATGATCGTCGCAAAACCGGCTTCCTTTACCCGTCGTTTGAAATCAAATCGGGCGAAAACGCCATTTCCACTCCTTTCTACTGGAACATAGCACCAAACTACGACGCCACCATTACTCCGAGATACTTTGAAAATCGCGGTGAGATGCTTGAGGCTGAATTTCGTTACATGAACGACTGGAGCTACAACCGTTTCAGTGGCGGCTTCTTGGGCAACGATAAGGATTATCCGGACGAAGAGGAGCGCGAGCTGACCAATGCTTCCACCGGTGAAGATCGCTGGTCGTTCCACTACGATCACCAAGGTAAACTGAACGATTGGAAAACCGAGATCGACTTCAACCGCGTCAGCGACGATGACTATAAGTCAGACTTTGACGGCCTACTCAGTCGTTCCGCAGACGGCACCGTGGATCAAATCGCTCGCGCCAGCTGGGCCGGTGAAAACATCGCAGTAACCACCCAGTTCCGCAGTTATCAGATCACAGACAAAGAAGAAGTAGAAGGCGATCAATATAAGTTGATGCCAGATCTGGCGCTGTCTGGTTTGTGGACCGAATTCGGAGCCTGGCGTCCGTCGTTATTCGTCCAGACCTCCTATTTTGACCGGGTCGGCGACGAGGAATACCTGACAGCACTGGAACAAGCCAATACGGTAGGTTCTGCGTTGCGTGGTGTGTCAAAAGCGTCGCTGGAATACGATCTCAGAAAGCCCTGGGGCTATCTCACTCCTGGCGTAACCTTGTACAGTTCGCACTACCGCTTGAACGGCTACGATGATGAAGTCTTTGAAGGAAGTACCGGATATACCTTGCCTTCGGCCCATGTAAAAGGTGGATTAACCCTCGATCGCCCGACCACCCTGTTCGGCCACAGCTTTACCCAAACGCTGGAGCCCCAAGTAATGTATGCGTACATTCCGTTTCAGGATCAAGGCGACATCCCATTGTTCGATACGGAGCGTGCTGATCTGAACTACAACCAGCTGTTTGATCCTAACCGATTCAGGGGCGGCGATCGCGTCGGCGACACCTCGCAAGTCAGCCTGGGGGTAACCTCCCGATTTATTGATTCGCAAGGCGCCCAGATTCTGACCGCACGGGCCGGAACCATACTGTATCTTAAAGACCGAAAAGTAGATCTCACCAACAATCATGATTCGGTCAAATCCAATACAGACAACGACTACGATGTTTCTAACTACGTTGGTGAAGTACGCTATAACCCGTTGGATCAATGGTCTTACCAATTTGACTTCGAGTGGAGCGATCGTTTAAATCAAACCGAACGGAGCAGCCATGGCATTCTGTACCGACAGGATCAGGACCACGTGGCAACCCTGAGATACAACGAAAAGAAAGATGGCCTGAAAAACCGTGAAGAGTTTCTGGAATTTTCTACCGGATGGCAGGTCACACCTTTCTGGACAGTATTTCACCGTTGGGAATACGATCTGACGTTGGATCGAACGTCCGACATTCTCAACGGCGTGGAATACAACAACTGCTGCTGGCGCGCATCTGTGGTCTACCGGAATTACTACACGGGTAATCAAGACCTGATCAATGACAATGGCAGCTTCAGACTCAAAGACGAGTTCGATAGCGGCATCTTCTTTATGTTTGAATTAAAAGGTTTAGCAGGGTTGGGCAGCTCCACAGAAAGCCTGCTTGAAGAATTAATTGAAGGAATCAACCAACGGACCATCTATGATTACTAAGCTATTAAACGCATCAAACCGAGCATTCACCAGCAAGCGGCTGGGTCGTCGGCTTCCTGCACTGCTGTTATCGGCCAGCCTGTTCAGCGCCGGATTAGTAGTCAGCTCCCCTACCGTTGCGGCGCAACAGTATCTGGATCGAGTAGCAGCACAGATCAACAACGACATCATCATGGAAAGCGAAGTACGCGAGCGCATTGATGTGGTGAAGATGCAATTTCTCGATTCCGGCCGTCCGTTACCGCCAGAGCACGTACTAACACAACAAGTGATTGATCAATTGGTAGTGGAAGAGTTGCAATTGCAAATGGCACAGCGTGCCGGGATTCGCATCAGCGACCAGGAACTCAACCAGTCGGTCTCCAACATTGCCAAGAAAAATGGCATGACACTGGATCAGTTCAAGGCCGCACTGGAATCCGAAGGCACCAACTACAGCAGCGCTCGTGCACAGATCAAACGAGAAATGATCGTCAGCCGGATTCGTCAAAATCAGGTGAACCGTCGTATCAAGATCACTGATCAGGAAGTCACTGCATTCCTGGATTCTGAAGAAGGCAAAGAGAAAATTGCGCCGGAATACAAGATCGCGCATATGACCATTCCGGTGGCTGCAAGTGCGTCGCCAGACGCCATTGCCAAAGCGCACAAACAAGCCAGAGAGTTAATCCAATTCTGGCGCAAAAATGAAAACGATTTCAGCAAAGTAGTTGCCAAATTTCCGAAGTACCGCTCAGGCACCTTGGATTGGGCCAAGGTTCAAAATATCCCTAGCCTGTTTGCCGAAACCATTACCGATATGAAAAAAGGCGAACTCAGCGACGTTATTAAAAGTGACATTGGCTTCCACGTATTGGAACTGGTGGATAAGCGTGGCGGAGATGATTTTGTCATCGAGAAAACCCACGTTCGTCATATCCTGATCAAGCCGAATCTGATTCGCGACTCAAGTCAGGCCAAACAAGAAGCCGAAAAGCTTTATCAACAATTGATGGACGGGGCCGACTTTGCAGCCCTTGCACGAACCCATACCGACGATACCGGCTCAGCCGTCAACGGCGGTGACCTGGGTTGGATGAGCGGTGAAGAGTTAGTGCCAAGCTTTGCCCGAACCATGCACAACACCAAGATCAACGAAATCAGTGAACCCTTTGAAAGCCAATTTGGCTGGCACATTCTTCAGGTGCTGGAACGTAAACAGGAAAACATGGCCTCGCAATACCAAAAAGCCATCGCAAAGAACTACCTGCGTAAACGTAAATTCCAGGACGAATTGGAAAACTGGCTTCAAGAGTTAAAAGACGACGCTTACATTGATATCAAGCTGTAAGCACATCGCACTGCGTCTATACTCATTTCTTTCAGGCTTGAGCACCCGAGTGCTCAAGCCTGTTTGGTTTTCATGTTTGGTTTTCAGACACCCAACCGATTGATTGCAGAGAACCGTTAAACAACTTCCGATTAATTCTCTGGAATGCATAAGCTTTAGTGAAGGAATAACGCGTGATTAAACTTGCC
>JBFHTA010000379.1:0-3247 GCA_041590855.1 Pseudomonadales bacterium | reverse complement strand
ATTCGTTGATGTTGTGTTGAGGATGAATGGCGAAGTCTGGTCGTAGTTTGCGCTCCTTTTCCAGAAAAGACGCCAGTTCTGACGGAGGAACATAAAATATGACGCCAATCCCGTTGATGCCTTTGTATTTTTGTTCAATATTGAAGCTGGTAGCAAAACGTTGCCACTTAATCGCGTCTATGCCATCGCTTTGGGCGTGTATGGCTGCCACGCCTGCATGCAGCGCATCTTCGTAATGAGCCATACGTTCTTTGACCAGATTAACGAGTTGGTTCGCCTGGAATTCAAATTTAAGTTTTACTTTCAATTCGGACTGGGTCTTGGAAACGTACCAAGCGGTAGCGGTCAGAATTACCGAGCCAACCAATACCGCCCAGTGGTACCAATGTAAATACTTTAGATTTGATTTCATGAGCTGCCTTTCGGCATCATGTAATGTTGTTCAATATCTGCTTTAGGGAGGGGTTTTGAATAGTAGTAGCCTTGTACGCGATTGATCTTCAATTGCTGGCAGAGTTCCGCTTGATGAGGGTATTCAATTCCTTCTGCAACAATGTCCAGGTTTAGGATAGACACCATTGATGTTAAGCCTTTTACCAGCGCGATATGTTTCGCATCTTCCTCCGACGTAGGCATCAGGCTTTTGTCTATCTTTACAACAGAAATCGGGAATTGCCTTAAGTGGGAAATGGAAGAGTAACCTGTGCCAAAGTCGTCGAGAGCCAGTTTACACCCCAGATTGTGTAATTGGTGAATGGTCTCGCTTACTGTATCTGTGTCATCAAGTAGTGCGGTTTCCGTAATTTCCAGTTCAATCATCTCCGGATTCAGTTGATACACTTCTATGCTTTCACGGAGCTTGTCTACCAGTAGTTGATCCATCAGTTGTTTTGATGAAATATTAATCGCGATCGTGAATGTCTTATTGTGTTTTTTGTTCCATTCACTGACGCTGGATAACGCCTCATCAATGATTTTCAGGCCTAATGGATTAATTAATCCGGAGTCTTCTGCCACTGGTATGAAGTCGTCCGGTGAGCGTGTTGTACCGTTATTCACCCAGCGGATTAACGCTTCAAAGCCTTTAACTTCGCCCGTTTCTAACGTGATGACCGGTTGATAAAAGAGTTGCAGTTGTTCGGTGTGGATGGCCTCACGTAATTCTCGTTCTATGACTACCCGAGACATAAATTGCTTCTGCATCTCGTACTCAAAGAAGCACATCTGGTTTTTGCCTTGTTTTTTCGCCCGGTACATTGCTATGTCGGCGTGTTTGAATAATTCTTCGCTGGTTCCGCCATTGTCCGGGTGGACGGCAATTCCCAGGCTGACGGTGACATGAATGTCGTTATTTCCTATTTTGATGGGCGCTACCAGCACATTTATGATTCGCTGGGCCACCTGGCTGGCGGTTTCGATAGACGTTAGATTGCCAATGATGATGGCAAACTCATCACCTCCTAAGCGGGCAAATTGCTCGTTACCCCTTAAACAACTCTGAGTGCGTCCGACGATTCGTTGCAGTAATTCATCACCTGCATCATGGCCAAAGGTGTCATTTACGTATTTAAAGTTGTCTAGCCCAAAAAGGATCAATGCCAGCTTGTGTTTGCTGCGATGGTTATTGGTAATTGCCTGTTTGAGTGACTCATCAAAAATGTATCGATTTGATAAACCGGTTAGTGCGTCGGTTTCGGCAAGTTGTTTAACTTGTTGATAGGTAAGGTAGAGTTGTTTTTCCAGTTCGAAGCGGGCTGTCGCATGCAAAATAGCCCGTCTGAGGCGCGTTTCCGATATTTCGGATTTAACTAAAAAATCCTGAGCTCCGGCTTTAATACAATCCAGCGCCAGCTCTTCATTCTCTGATGCACTCATCATAACGATGGCAGTGCTGGCATCCTTGGGCTCATTTCTAAGCTCGACAATCATTTCAATGCCATCCCGTTGAGGCATACGATAGTCAAGAAGAATTAAATCAAACGTGCTTGCTCTATAAAGAGATAAGCCTTCATCAACCGTCAGCGCCTCAGCAATGTTTGCATCCAGGCTGCTTTTCTTGAGCGTGCGTTTAACAAGGTCACGATCGACTTGATCATCATCTACGAGCAATATATTCACACCTTCCCCCTTGTTTTGTCACAACTCTTTTTAGCTTAGTTGATAACCTATAAAGTGAAAGGCGTGAAACCTGGTTCAGTACTGTTTGGTTTGTGCAATGGGGGCGAAAATACTTTGGATTTGAGTAGATGATTTATTTTATCGTCAGTGTTTTCTGGGCTTAGCCCTGGCCGTCGCTTCTGCTTCTAATGGGTTATCCGGCCAGTGATGCTTCGGGTAACGACCTTTCATGTCTTTCTTAACCAGCTCGTAACTGCTGTGCCAGAAGCCCGCAAGATCCTGTGTCACCTGTAATGGGCGTTGTGCGGGTGATAATAGGTGCACTAACAGTTTTACTTTGCCCTGCGCAATACTTGGGGTGTCGGTCTGTCCGAACATTTCTTGCAGCTTAACGGCCAGTACCGGTGGCGATTGGCTATAGTCGATTTTGATGTTGGAACCGGAGGGCACTCGATAGCGTTCCGGGGCATGTTCGTCCAGAAGTTGGGGAAGAGGCCAGTGAAGACGTGCAGCCAGGATGCTCTTCAGATCCAGTTTTTTGAAATGATTAATATGGCGAATATCAGACAGATAAGGGCCAAGCCATTCTGTTGCATCTCTCAGCAGGCCAGATTCCGACATGTCCGGCCATGGATGTTGATCGTCTATTTCTCTTAACAGTTCAATTCGTTGGCACCAACTGGTCAGCTCTTGTGTCCAGGGTAACAGGCTTAACCCTTTACTTTGCACCAGATTCAGTAATGCCTGTTGGTGTTGCTCTTCCGGAATGTCATGCAAGGGTTTTGATTCACAGATGAGTTTCCCAATACAGACTTGTTTCTCTGCAATCAGGCGCTCTTGTTGGTCATTCCAGATCACGGATACCCGTTCTTTGAATGCCGTTGGTTCAATAGCGCGTAGAGCATTAATGTTGAGTCTGGTCGCCAGAAAAATTCGGTCGGTGGATTGACCGACTCGCCCGCCAAGTTGTGCAACGGCAAGATAGTTTGCTTTCGCCAGTCCGCCGGTGCTATTCAGTTGTGCTTGTCGCCCGTTACTGAGTTTCACCGTGTGTGTGAGCTCTGAATTTGAAGCAGTAGCTACTTGTGCGATCCGATCCGGGTAGGCAAGTGCGGTTAACACGCCAGGT
>JBFHTA010000378.1:0-3287 GCA_041590855.1 Pseudomonadales bacterium | reverse complement strand
TGCAGGTACAAAAGCAGGAAGGCTATTCCTTACAGCGCTTATCAGAAGAGGTACGAGCACGATTGGACGCCATCGAAGGCTTACCCGTGAATGCGGAAAAACCTTTAATTACCCGTAACGATTTTGACCTGGCTGCGATGATCGTTCAGCTCTACGGCGAGGTGGATACAGTTACTTTGCAGACGGTGGCCAGCGAAGTGCGTGAAACCTTATTGGCTTTGCCGGAAGTCTCAAAAATCAACACCTGGGGTAAACGACAGCCGGAAATTCGGGTGGAGCTCAAACCGGAAAAATTGCTGGCCTATCAGTTGAGTGCTGATGATGTAGTAGCCCGTATTCAGCAATCGTCGCTTTCCTATCAGGCCGGAACGCTGGAAACCCGTGACGGTAATATTTCCTTACGTGCGGATAACGAACGCTACCGGCGGCTGGACTTTGAGCAGGTGCACATTAAGTCGTTAAGTAATGGCCAAGAGCTGACCTTGAAAGACATCGCCCAGGTGGTGGATGACTACGAAGACGACCAGTCTGTGGTGCGTTTCAATGGTGTACCGGGCATCGGTATGGAGATCATGATTGGCCGCAAAGAAAACCTGCTTGATATTGCCGAAGCTGTGAAAGCCTCCTTAGCCAAACAACGCAAAGCGCTGCCGGATGGTGTGCAGCTGGAATCCTGGGCGGACAGCAGCGGCTACATTTCAGAGCGACTGACGTTGTTAAAAGACAACGCCATTCAAGGCTTGTTGTTGGTGTTTGTGCTGTTGGCCTTGTTCCTCAATATCAAGTTGGCCTTTTGGGTGGCGATGGGCATTCCCATCTCTATTGCCGGAGCGCTAGCTGTGATGGGGTCTGATTGGGTGGGCTTTTCACTCAACGACATCACCACCTTTGGTTTGATCATCGCGCTGGGTATCTTGGTGGATGATGCTGTGGTGGTGGGGGAAAGTGTCTTTGAAGCCCGGACGCATAACCCGGAGCCAATCTCAGGCACTGAACAAGGGGTCAGTAAAGTCGCTACCGCTACCATTTATGGGGTGTTGACTACGGTTGCCGCCTTCTTCCCGATGCTATTGATTGATAATGCTATGGGCAAGGTGATGGCCAGTTTTGCCGGGGTGGTGATCCTGACACTGTTGTTCTCGTTGTTTGAAAGTAAGTTCATCCTGCCATCGCACTTGGCGGCGATTTCAATTGAGCCCAAACCGCATCGCTCAATTTGGGGGATTATTGTCGGCTTGGGAAGAGGCCTACAAGGTTGGGCCCAGGCCAGTTTGGATTGGGTGAAACTGCGCTGCTATTTGCCTGTGCTTCAGTTTGCCTTAGCGCAACGATACGCCGTGTTTGTGCTCTTTCTGTCGATGGCGGTGTTAGGGCTGGGGCTGATTGAAAACGGCAGTATTCGCACAGTCTTTTTTCCGGACATTCCCGGCCAGGTGATCACCATTCAGATGGAGATGGACCCTCGTTCGCCGCATCGTTTGACGGTTGCGAATACCCAGGCCATTGAACAAAAAGCACATCAATTGAACCGTCGTTGGCAAAGTGAATACGGGTTAGAACAGCCGCCGATCAAACACATTCTGACCGTGGTGATGGACGCCTCCGCCGTTGAAGTCTACGCCGAGTTAACGCCGCCAGGGCAGCGTAACGGGCTGTTGGCTGATGACATAGTGGCTCAATGGCGAGAGCGTGTTGGGCAATTGGAAGGCGCGACAGAACTGAGTTTCAGCGCGTCGGAAGAAACCGGTGGCGGTTTCGCGTTGCAAGTGTTCAGTAAAAACGAACAAGCGTTACGAGAAGTCAGTGATCTGTTGGCTGACCAATTAAGGGCCATTCGTGGCACTAGCAATGTTCGTCAGGATTTAAAACCCGGTCAGCCGGAACTGCGTTTTCGACTAAAGCCGGAAGCCCGCCACCTGGGGTTCAGTGATGAACGTTTGGCCGCTCAAATCGGTGGTCGTTTTGGCGGCATAGAAGCCCAGCGCGTTCAACGAGGCTCGGACGAAGTGAAGGTGATGGTGGAAGACGGTAAGGACGCACGGGATTCTTTAGCGGATTTGTTTGATCTTCGGGTAATGAATGATCAGGGGCGATGGTTTCCCATTACAGCGGTGGCTCAGATTGAGTCTTCTTACGTGACCGATTATGTCGCCCGTCGGGACGGCAAGCGGGTCAACACCATTTCTGCGTCGTTAGACAAGCAGCTGGTCTCACCGTCGGAGCTGGGCGCGCAAGTGTTTGACAGTTTAGTCCCCGAGCTGGCTCGGCAATATCCCAATGTCGAGATCAAACAGGCGGGGGAGTTGGAAGAGATTTTCACCATCAAAGGCAATTTGATTAAGGCGCTGATGTTCACCTGCATCCTGATCTATGTGTTGCTGGCGGTGCCGTTGAAGTCCTACGTGCAGCCGTTCGTAATTATGTCGGTGATTCCATTTGGCTTTGTGGGGGCGGCCATTGGGCATCTGATTATGGATGTGCCATTAAGCCTGTTGTCATTCTTCGGCATGTTGGCGCTGGCGGGGGTAGTGGTTAACGACTCGCTGGTGATGCTGACCCGATACAACCAGGCCAGGGACGATCGAATGCCCATTCATGATGCCTTGTGTGATGCCGGGGTAGGGCGATTCAAAGCCATTTTTCTCACCACGACCACCACAGTCGCAGGGTTAACGCCTTTGATGCTGGAAACCTCGGAACAGGCGCAATATCTAATCCCTGCGGCTATTTCGCTAGCGTTTGGCGAGATCTTCGCCACCGCCATCACCCTGGTGTTAATCCCTATTTTGATTGCCATTGGGAATGACGTTCGAGCACTTTTGACGGGTAAATCGGATGCCCCGATGAATGATCATAAGAACACACAAGAGGACGGGCAGATTGATAAAGCGGGGACCTCCGTCGGTTAGAGGATGGGGGGTAAGCCGTAAGTGAGATAACAGGAAATAGGGGCGGACGTGATCCGCAAGAGCAACACTATGGGTAAAGGAGCAAACGAATGAACGGGTTTTTTACAACAAAGCAAATCAACAACACACATCAACGCATCAACACTCATCACATCGGCAACACAAAGCGATGGCTAGTGCTGGGGAGCATGTTGCTTAGCAGCTTATTGTCTTGTTCTGGGCCAGCGCTTGCGGGTGATGATCTCTATTCGGTTCAATTGGACGGAAAAGACATCGGCACTACCTGGATTACAGTGACCGATACAGATTTGGGACAAAGGGTCAGTGAGTTATCCGAATTGCTGTTGCCATCCTTCTGGGGTGACACCTCGATACATG
>JBFHTA010000377.1:0-3297 GCA_041590855.1 Pseudomonadales bacterium | reverse complement strand
CAAAAACACGCTAATACGATCACGTTTAGGAGACGTCTTATGTCAGAGCTTTCTGAAACCTCAACCACTCTTTACCAGATTCTAGCCATAGGCATCGGGGCAACACTGGTGATGGATGTTTGGGCGATAGTGCTCAAGAAACTATTCAATATCCCTTCACTGGATTATGCCTTGGTTGGTCGTTGGCTTGGTCACATGACCAAAGGCACCTTTGCCCATCAAAGCATTTTTAATGCAGCACCCACTCGTTTTGAAAAAGCCATCGGTTGGTTCAGCCATTATCTGATTGGAGCTCTCTTTGCCGGAGGCTTGGTCGCTGTCGTCGGTCAAGAATGGCTAACGGCACCAACACTATTACCCGCGCTGCTGTTTGGTCTCGCGACTGTTATCTTTCCGTTTTTTCTGATGCAACCGTGCTTTGGTTTTGGCATTGCGGCATCAAAAACACCTAAGCCAATGAATGCCAGAAGTAAGAGCTTACTGACTCATGCAGTATTCGGGCTGGGGCTGTATCTGACCGCGTTGGTTATCCAATATTATGAATTGAGCTGATGAGAAATTCCAAACCCCTGGACACCTAAAGTTGAATCATCAGAACACATATATGACAAATTGATTACTTTTGGTTCTATCGGCTAAACCACAGTTAAAACGGGCGTTTGAATGACTTCCGCATAGGTTATTCAACAAGTTATCCACAGAAATTGTGAACATCTAAAAGGCTCGTAAGAGCCTTTAGGTGGAGAAGATGGCTAATCTTTCTTACGAAGGAATTTTGCTACAAGGTAAAACACGAAAGAGATCACCACTGAAGAAACGACGTAGGCGGGTAATGTGGTTTTCACCATCAATAATGCGCTGTCCAGCCGTTGTTCTTCGTGCAGAAACGGAGTGGCCAAAGCGTTGAATGAGACAATGTAAATCAGGAAGTTGATGATGAACACCAAAAGCGCCAACCCGGCGTAAATCAGAACCGTCTTCATACAGGCTATTTCACTTCCCAGAACCAAATTTCTCTTGAGTCGTTGAAGTCACTGACTTGCCCAAGGAATTCCAGAATTTCCCGCATGAACATGGAAGAACTGGTGATTTCATCTTTATTCCACAAGTCAATGTGATCACCGCTGCGGTTTTCGTGCGATTCATTTCCTCGGGTCCAATAATCCTTAAAAAAGATAATGCCGGTTTTTTCTTCCAAGTCGTCCTGAAAGGTTTCCGGGTTCACTTTTTCTACCGACCCAAGGCCTTTGATATCAGACTGGTTAAGCCAGGCCGCTAATTCTTCGGCCAGTAAAATATGCTTCATGCCTTGATGAGACCAGCACTTCCTGGCTTTGACTTCTTTGGTGGACACCCCGGACTTAATCAGTGCTTCGCTCAGCAAAATCGCGCAATAATTGCCAAAAGGTTTAGAGCCGTCTGCCTGCTTGTTTTGGCATTGCTCTTTCATTTTGGATTTGTCGGGAAAGTTCGCCCAGAGTTGTTCAAACGTTAACATATCAGTTCCTTTGATTGTTGTAGATATGCCCAAGCCTAACGCAGTTGCAGTTAGGCGAATACCCGACATTGGCCATTCCTTGTGAGTCCTTTCACTTATTCTTCAATCAACTTTTTACATTAACGGTATTTACTGTAAATGGTTTCAATGGTGCCGTTAGCTTTAAGTTCGGTTATCGCCTGGTTCATTGCCGGAATGACTGACGCTTTCGATGGATGCACCCGAAACATAATATCGGCTGAGCCTATGACATCGCCGATCTTGATGGTTTTGAGTTTAGGGTCGGTTTTTATTCGGTATTGCGCCGCTTCTTTGCGAATAAACGCGGTATCGATGCGGTTATTCACCAGTTTCAGCATGAGCTTGTCTTCATTCAGGCTGTCCTGACGAAGTAAACTGCCTGCACTAAAGGCATCCATATAACCGGGATAAAAAAAGCCTTTAATGGTGCCGACTTTCATGCCATTCAAATCTTGCGGGCCGGTCACCGCCTTGAGTTGACCGTCATTGAAAATCACCACGTCTTCAGCTTTGGCAAAGGCGATGGTGAATTCCCCGGGAACCTTTGAGCCAGAACGCCAAACCGGATTGATGCCGGGTTCAACGTGCACCTGACCTTGTTCGAAAAGCGCCATGGCACGTTTGGTCGGCAAGTGATCGAACTGGAACTGATGACCGGATTGTTCGCCAATGGCCATCAGCAAATCCACGTAAATACCTGTGTTGTTATCGCCCTTGGCAAAAAACAGAGGCGGAGAACCACCGTCATACAGTACCACTCTTAAGGTATCGGCCGAACCGAACGAAGACATTCCCAGCACGCAGAACAACGCGAACAACTTTCTAAAACCTTGCTTCATAACCACACTCCGGTTAAATCCAACTTGATTAAAGTTTAGACACTTCGGAAGAAATGACGAATCAAGAGGCAAGACTCCCCCAGTGCGGATGCATTAGCGGCCTTACATTTAGAGGTTTCTTCAGCATCTGGTCATTTGTTCTCCGTCAAAAGCTGCGTAATGTCAGTACGATGCTCTCTTCACCACTTTGATCAAGCAACTTTACCAACCTTGAACCACGTTCAGTACGCTCGAATTGATACAAGGATTGTCCGCCTTGCTGATAGTCCACTGCTATTTTGTGTAAACCAAGAGCAGTTTCCCCCGGATGGGAGGCAGCTAGGTCAGCTTCTGTGCTGCGTTTGTCTGTACTTCTGGCTTCCGAATCAGTGACAGCTCTGGCAGTCACATGATAGTAAGGCTGTTCCGCTTCGCTTTCCGGATCGAGCAAAATAAAAGAACGACTTTGTTCGCTTGTTAGCAACTGGGGCAATCGAAGATTAAAGGCCGTCAAGGTCATGTCGAACTCTGTCGGATCGATAAATTCTGAATACTGTTCTTCGGCTTTAACACCCGACAATCGAGGTACGAGCCAGCTTTCCATAGTCATTGCTATCGCTTTTTGATCAGACAGTTCCTTCCACGCCGTCTTCACCTGCGCTTGCTGCTGATCGTTCAGTTCAAACCAGCTCAAGCGATAATTCAGCAAGTTTCGATGGGCTGGCGTAATGTCCACCAGCATTAAGTATTGATTGTATAACGTCAGGTATTTGGCCTGATTCAGCGTAAATGCCGTGTTGTAATCTTCCTGTTTGAAGGCATGTATCGAGGTGTCACCCCAGAAGGATGGCAACAGCAATTCGGATAACTCACTGACCCTTTGTCCCAAATCTGTATCGGTCACTGTAATCCAGGTAGTGCCGATGTCTTTTCCGTCCAATTGAACCGAATAGAGATCAT
>JBFHTA010000376.1:0-3305 GCA_041590855.1 Pseudomonadales bacterium | reverse complement strand
TCAAACATTCACCTTGTACTTAAGATCTCTCGCTTCATCACCTGTCATGCCCCTGAAGCCCCATTGATAAGGCGCTTGTTCTTTAATGGTGATTTCTACGTCTACAGGCGAGAGCGACACGTTAGCCTCAAGCTGTTTGAATAATGCCTTAATCAGAGCTTTTTGTGTTTCAGGCTTTCTTCCGCTCATCATGTTGATTTCAATGACGGTATAAGCGTCCGTTCGGCCTCCGGGGTAATAAAAGTCTTCACGTTCTAAGGGTACAAATCTGTGGGCCCGTTTATCTTCCGGCATCCCTAATACACTCTGCATACATTCATGAATGGTGTCGGAAAGTTGGGCTTTAATGGGGTTGAGTCGTTCTTTAATGCCATAGATAACAATCATGATGAGTTCCTTTCTTCCGTGAATAGTGTTTTAGGCAACAACAAGGTGTGATTCCTGAGAGTGCATTAGATCACGTTTGTGCTTGTGTGTTTAGCCGGGATGCGTGCTTATTACGTGCTTATTAATAGTCAGGTCAATTCAGTTTCTTACAGCTACACTCAATAGCACGAAGGTAAAATTGTTAGGTGTAGGATTCCAATATGAAGCACTTTATAAGTGTTGCTTTACTGCTTGGCGCTGTTGCTACGGGGTATCTTTTAGGTGTTTATCAGGGAGCATCCCGGGCACCGGAAATATTCACCTGGAGAATACAATCCCAGGCGCCTGCACAAAATCCGGACTTTCAAACCCTGGTGGAATTTACTGAGAAAGTAAAGGCTATGAGCCAAGGACGTTTGGTTATTACGCCTTATTCCGAAGGTCAGATTACCAAGGGCGCAGGGTTATTCACAGGGGTGGAACAAGGTACGACTGAAATGGCGCTTGGCTGGCCGAATTGGTGGCTTAAAGAAAATCCCGGGTGGGCTGCCATTCAATCCGGCCCGTATGATTTCATGAATATTGATGGTTCCATGCTGTACTTTTTTGAAGGCGAAGGGACTAAACTGGCGAATGAACTTTCTCTTCCGCAAGGTGTGCTTTGGCGACCCGCTTGGTGGGCCGGTATGGAGTTCGGCATTCTTTCTAACAGCAAAATTGAAGGGCTGAAAGATCTTAGGGCCAAGAAAATCAGAATCGGCCCGGGCATCCCAGCCGATACTCTCATCGAAGCGGCCGGGGCCTTTGCAACCCCCGTTACGCCGGAAGAAATCATACCGCTCGCGGGCAGTGGTTTGCTGGATGGCGTGGAGTGGACAGTACCCGGAGCAACGTTAAGCATGGGGTTTGCCGAGCACTACCCGTATTTGATTGCTCCTGCGGTTTGGCAACCTTCAGTACTTGCCGATTTTCTAATTAATAAAACCGCTTATGATGCCTTACCGCCCGATCTTCAGGCGATATTGGAGTCCGCCATGAAGGACTACACCTTAACAACGACACTGAGGAGCAAACATATCGACATTACTGCGTTCCGTAAATTTGTGGCGGATGGTCATGAAGTGGCCCGTTGGACTGAGGAAGATCTGGCGATATGGAAGCAAGCCTCCGATAAAATTTACCAGCGGTATCGTGATGACAGTGCCACGTTCAATACGATCTATGAAAGTAAAAAGCGCTATAAATCGCAGTACAATGAATACTATGAAACCTTTGGTGCATATGATTAGGCGTCTTACTAAGTGGCTTTGGTTAGCTCTGTTTGGTTTCTCCAGCACCGTCAGCGGGTCTGAAAGGATCACTGTTATTTATGATGAACAACCTCCTTATATCATTCACGGCAGCTGGGGGCCTTATGGGCTGGTGGGGGATGCCGCTCGTACTATTTCCATCAAAACGTCACTGGAGTTCCAGTGGGAGAAAGTGTCAGCACCCAGGCAAGCAAACATTCTTAAGAAAAATCCTGCTAATACCTGTATATTGGGGGTGGGAAAAACGGGCAACTGGACAGGTTTGGGGGTATATACGTTACCGGTTTATCAAGAGAAGGATTACTATCTGTTTGCCCGGGGTGATGACCCATTTTTTAATTCAAAACTGACTGCAAAAGAAATCCTTACTAACAGGGATCGCACTCTCATTCTCGTCAAACGGTACCCTTATCAAGAGCGTTTGCAGCGATTAGTGGAAGCCTTTAACCCGCCGTCAATTACCATCCGTGCACAAGCCGAATTTGCTTTTATTGCTTTGGTAGAAGGGCGGGGTGATTACATATTTCTTACGGAGAGTGAGGCTCTCTATTTGACCCATCTGTCAAAACGACCGATGGAGCAATTTAATATTTTGAAGCTGCAAGATCTCCCTCCGGGTCGACAGCAGTATTTTTTGTGCACCAAGGCAACTGAACAATCCATTGTGAATGCACTGAACCAAGCTATATCCGAGGTCAGGATGGTAATAGAGTCAGCGGAAGATAAGTAATAGGGTTAGCGGGTAACTGTTCCAATAGTTTTCTTCGACATGCAGGCTTGATACTCTAAAGACATCCACACCATCATGTAACTGACAGGCAATGCATGGCTAAGCGCCTCCCTTCCTTGAATGTACTTAACGCCTTCGAAGCCGCAGCGCGTCATTTGAGCTTTAAAAAAGCCGCAGAAGAACTCTGTATTTCGCCGCCAGCGGTAAGCCACCAAATTAAGGTGTTGGAACAGCAGTTAGGTGTGGTGCTGTTCAAACGATTGAACCGGGCATTGGTTTTGACTCCGGAAGGACAACAATATTTTGAGGACGTTAAGCGTGCACTGCTGCAGCTTCATCGAGCTACAGATCGTTTGATGTCAGACAAGGCACCTTCTCTCTTTAGGGTCAGCTGCATTCCCTTCATCACCAATTCGATGCTGATTCCAAACATTCAATCGTTTAAGGATCAACATCCGGAGATGCGCATAGACATCAAGTCTCAGGTTCAACGTGCAAACTTTAAAGACGAGCAGATCGATGTAGCCATTCGTCATATCAAAGGTAATGAACCGGAGCTGCATTACGAAGAGTTATCGCCTGTACTCATCAGCCCGATCTGTAGCCCCTCGTATTGGGAGGCTCATCACCCACATAACACTCGGACTTTAGAGCATCATCGAATCATTCGTCTGTCTGTGGACCCCAATTCCTGGCGATTATGGCAAGAAGATTGGGGCGTTGAGGGGCTACCTGATGACGAGTTGAGCCTGGACAATTACCAAGCGGTATTGGATTCCGTTGTTCAAGGATTAGGTTTGGCCATGGGGTATCTTCCTGCATTAAAAGCATTGATTCGCGCCCAAAAAATCATGATGCCTTTCCCTGAACGGGTAAGTGAATTCGGTAAGCTGTATCTG
>JBFHTA010000375.1:0-3322 GCA_041590855.1 Pseudomonadales bacterium | reverse complement strand
CCGTAGGCACACGCATTGCGAAGCCATCCAATTTACCGTTTAACTCAGGCAAAACCAGACCAACCGCTTTGGCCGCGCCGGTTTTAGTTGGGATCACAGACATGGCTGCGGCACGCGCACGGCGCAAATCTTTGTGTTGATTGTCGATGATGCGCTGATCGTTGGTGTATGCATGAATGGTGTTCACCAGACCACTCTCAATGCCCAACTTCTCGTGCAATGCTTTGGCCACTGGTGCCAAACAGTTAGTGGTACAGGATGCATTGGAAACCACTTTGTGATCGGAAGTCAGGATGTCATCGTTCACGCCATAAACAATCGTAGCATCAACATCAGCAGCACCTGGTGCCGAAATCAGAACCTTCTTAGCACCGCCAACAAAGTGCTTGGAAGCACCGGCTTTATCATTGAACACCCCGGTACACTCGAGAACAACGTCTACACCGTAATCGCTCCATTTAAGGTTTTCTGGATTACGGTCCGCTAACATAGCGATAGGATCGCCGTTAACGTACATGTGCGTTTCGTCACCGGTTACATCGGCTTCAAATCGTCCGTGAGTGGTATCGTACTTGGTCAAATGAACATTAGTTTCAATCGGGTGAGATGAGTTGATGGCAACTACCTTGATCTCGTCCTGACGATTGAGTTCATAGATGGCGCGTAACACCATACGACCAATACGACCGTAGCCGTTAATGGCAACTTTAACTGTCATTGCATACCTCGCTGTTATGACTGGTACTTTAAAAAAGTAATCCGAATCGGTCAGTCCGACTCGGAGTCTTGTACATTTGAAGCGCTAGCGCCGAATTCTTATGATCCGGTCGATGGTTGCTTCGGTGTTGTGTTTTATTGTTATTCAATGTTTGAAACCGCCCTCCTGGACGGTTTCAAATGATGGTTTTATCTGTCTTCTAGCATGCCTTTGGCCATAGCCACCAGATTTTCGGTAGTAAATCCAAACTCCTGGAACAACGCACTGGCCGGGGCCGATTCGCCAAAAGTGGTCATACCCAAAACTTTGCCATTGAGGCCAACATATTTATACCAGTAGTCGGCATGACCCGCTTCTACCGCAATGCGCGTGGTGATACCTGAAGGCAATACACTTTCTTTATATTGCGTAGATTGTTGCTCGAATATATCAGTGGATGGCATGGATACTACGCGCACCTGTAATCCGTCTTTCTCCAGTTCAGTGGCGGCTTTTAATGCCAGCTCAACTTCCGAACCCGTAGCGATGAAAATCATTTCCGGTGTTCCAGTGCAGTCTCGAATCACGTAACCACCTTTGGCGATGTTTTCAAGCTGCTCTTCCGAGCGACCCAGTCCGGGTAAACCTTGACGTGACAAAGCCAGCGCTGTAGGTCCATCTTCTCGCTCCAACGCGGCTTTCCAGGCCACTGCAGTTTCAGTCGCATCGCAAGGACGCCATACCGACATATTGGGGGTAGTGCGTAAGCTGGTCAGTTGCTCGATCGGCTGATGGGTAGGACCATCTTCACCCAACCCGATGGAATCGTGAGTGAACACATAAATTGCACGTTGCTTCATCAATGCAGCCATACGACAGGCGTTACGGGCGTATTCCATAAAGATCAGGAAGGTGCCGCCATAAGGTATAAAGCCGCCATGCAACGCAATACCATTCATGATCGCGGCCATTCCAAATTCGCGCACTCCATAATAGAGATAGTTACCGGAGGCATCTTCGGCATCAATACCCTTAGAACCGCTCCACAGAGTCAGGTTGGAACCGGCCAGATCCGCAGAGCCACCCAACAGCTCAGGCAGTGCAGGAGCAAACGCTTCAATCGCGTTTTGCGACGCTTTTCGAGTTGCGATCTTGGCTGCGTCAGCCTGAGTGCTACGGATAAACTCCATCGCTTTTTGCTGGAAATCTGCAGGTAGTGAACCATTTAAGCGACGCTCCAGTTCTGCGGCCAGTTCTGGATGCTCATCACGGTAAGCAATAAACAGATTGTTCCAAGCTTCTTCTAACTCGGCTCCACTACTGCGTGCATCCCATCCAGCATAAATCTCATCAGGGATCTCAAAGGGTCCGTGGTGCCAGTTGAGGTTTTTACGAGCACCGGCAATTTCTTCGGCACCTAAAGGGGCACCATGGCATTCTTCTTTACCTGCTTTGGTCGGAGCGCCAAAACCAATGGTCGTTTTGCAACAGATTAAAGTTGGCTTACGCGTTTCGGCACGCGCCTGTTCAATCGCTGCTTTGATCGCATCTGGATCATGACCGTCCACCGCCGAGATCACTTGCCAGCCATAGGACTGGAAGCGTTTAGGTGTATCGTCGGAGAACCAGCCGTCCACCTCACCATCAATGGAAATGCCATTGTCGTCATAGAAGGCGATCAGTTTGCCTAATCCTAATGTGCCAGCCAGAGAACAAACTTCGTGCGAAATACCTTCCATTAAGCAGCCATCGCCCAAGAAGGTATAGGTGAAATGATCAATCATCTCAAAATTGGGACGATTGAATTGTGCGGCCAGCACTTTTTCAGCAATTGCCATACCCACTGCATTAGCAATACCCTGCCCCAATGGACCGGTGGTGGTTTCAACGCCAGGTGTATAGCCATATTCAGGATGACCGGGGGTCTTGGAATGTAATTGACGGAAATTCTTTAAGTCTTCAACCGTTAACGCGTAACCGGTTAAATGTAGCAGAGAGTAAATCAGCATGGAGCCGTGACCGTTGGACAAAATGAAGCGGTCGCGGTTAACCCATTGTGGGTTTTTCGGGCTGTGTTTTAGATAATCGTTCCACAGGACTTCGGCAATATCGGCCATGCCTAAGGGAGCGCCGGGGTGACCTGAGTTAGCCTGTTGCACGGCATCCATACTCAAAGCACGGATAGCATTAGCTAATTCGAAACGGGTTGGCATAGAACTCTCCTGAGTTGAGGGCATAATGGGCTCGTAGTGGCTACTTCAAAACTCAGATGCCATAGCACGGCCCCAGAAATGGCGCGTATTTTCTCAAAACGGGGGGGCAAAAATCAAACCGTTTCGAGTATTTTTTGCGCACAGTTGTGGATTTTTATGCTTAAATCGTGTTGTTAAAAAACAACAGTTCTAAGCGACGTGGTTGAAACCAGCGCCAGCGCAGGGACCAGCCCGATTTCAAAAGCGATACTTATTGGTTCGCCGGGTAGTCAAACCAGCCCAATAACCGTTGCATTAACTGGTCCATTCCGGTGCGTTTCAGTGCAGAAAAGTTCTGAACGGTGCTTTCCGGGTGGATTTCTGCAAGACGCTTTTTGACTTTCAACAGGGTATTTTTGGCAGCACCCTGCTT
>JBFHTA010000374.1:0-3337 GCA_041590855.1 Pseudomonadales bacterium | reverse complement strand
TATCAAAGTAGCTGTACACATGACGGAAGAATTCATGAAATGCCGGTGAAACCTCATCACAGGCTGATGTCGCCAGATAAAACCCTCGCTTTCCTTTAAGCGCCCGGCCTTTGTGCTTGAGTTCCGGCACATCGCACAGCTCGGTAATCCGGTCAATCAGTGCTTTGATGTTGGCGGTGACGCCTGCCCAATACACCGGGCTGGCGAAAACGATATTCTCTGCGGCTAAAATCTCTTCCACCAGCGGGTAGAAGTCATCTTCTGGATATTCATTCTGATAGTTATACGGGGAGATGTTCAGATGATCTAGATACACCAGTTTTGCGTTCTGACATTGCTGTTGAACGCCCTGTACCAATTGGGCGGTATTGCCATCTTCACGGGCGCTAGAAAAGATAATTAAGGTTCGGGGCTGATGACTGCCTATAGTCGCGATGGTAATTTCTGCACCAGGGTTTTCCACATTGCTCTTTTCCACACTACTGTGTTCCACGTTGATAGTTTCCATGAAAGATCGTCTCCTTGACTGTTGAGACGAAACAGCATAAAACCTCAAGTTAACTTCAGGTCAAATGGAATTTTCACTCGTGACGAAAAAATCTCAGGAAGCGCTTTCATTATCGGTAGGACAAGTCGCCAAACGCACCGGCGTGGCGGTTTCTGCACTGCACTTTTATGAACAGAAAGGCTTGATACACAGCTGGCGGAATGCGGGAAATCAACGACGCTTTAAACGAGATGTGCTACGACGGATATCCATCATCAAGGCCGCACAGAAGCTGGGAATCTCATTGGAACAAATCAAGCAGGCGTTTACTTCTTTGCCGAATGAGCGCACGCCCACCAAAGACGATTGGACCCAAATCTCAGCCCAGTGGCACCAGTTGTTAGATCAGCGCATCAGCCAATTAACTCAACTAAGGGACAAGGTGAGTGACTGCATTGGCTGCGGCTGTTTATCATTGAAGTTTTGCCCGCTGTATAACGACGAAGACAAGCTGGCCGAACTCGGCGAAGGGGCGCACTTGTTATTTGATTAGACCTTGCTGAGACATAATCGCTGACAACTCAAGCCAGCGGTTTGAACACCATCCAATAAATATTCAGTAATGGCAAAATCGTCGCCAGTGTTCCAAAGCCCATCCAGAGTCGGTTCAACTGCCAGTAACGCTCCGGGATCACTTGATCTTTACCAAAGGCTTTGGCCATTTTAGCTTGCTTCCATTGCAGCGGCACCAAAACCGCCACCCAAATAAGGCCAGACACCATAAATAGCCAATACCCCCAGTTTAGCCAGTAGGTGCCATGAATATCCAGCCCTTGCAGCATTGCCTGCCACATGCCCGTACCGATAATCAACCCGGCCCCGGTGGCGGTAAACACGTAATCGGTCAAGGTAACTTGCCTTTGAGCAAACGCAATAATTTCAGGCTGACGGGTACGGTCGGCCATCACCTTCCACCATGCTGTAATAATGATGTTGCCCAGGAATAACACCACACCGAGTAAGTGCAGCCCTTTAACGAGTATATAACTGTCCATTGTGAAGCTTGAGTCCATCTGGATTTCTCATTTTTATTTTTAAAGTTGACAGTGTCTACATAGAAAACTAAAACCACATGTTGTCATTGTCAACATTAAAGTTTCAGGAACCTCCACAGATCACAAAAAACCACGACAGCACCACAAATAGGCTGAACCAAGGTATGAATGAGTGAGTTGATTGATCCTACATTTTTCGCCAAACTCTGCCTGACAACTTCCCAATCATGGCTGTGGATAAAAAGTTCTACATGAAACCCCTGGGCCGTCAGAGTGGAATCTGACACACTCCATGATCTTACAAGGATTGAAGCATGAAACTGGACAGCATTGTCCCCTGGGGACGCTCTTTTGAGGAGTACCGGTCAATGTTCGGCTTAACCGAGCACGACTTAACAAAGCGGATTCTGGGATGCGGCGATGGCCCGGCAAGTTTTAACGCGGAACTGACGCAGCACGGTGGGCAGATCATCTCTGCAGACCCTATCTATCAATTCTCTGGACAGCAAATTCAAGAACGCATTGAAGAAGTGTATCCGCACATCATGGATCAAATGAGGGAAAACGCCAGCCATTACCTTTGGGAAACCATAAAGGATGTAGACAGCCTGGGCGACATTCGCATGGCCGCCATGACTCGTTTTCTGACTGATTATCAGCAAGGCCAACAACATGGTCGTTACCGACATGCCGCCTTACCATCTCTCCCTTTTGATGATCACCAGTTCGACCTGGCGGTGTGCTCCCATTTCTTGTTTCTATACAGCGAGCACTTCAGTTTGGAAGAGCACATCCTCAGTATGAAAGAGTTATGTCGTGTTGCCAGAGAAGTGCGTGTGTACCCGTTGTTATCTTTGGATGGCAGTCCCTCACGATATATAGAGGCTGTGTGCAGTGCATTGAATGAAAGTGATATTCAAACGTCATTTCAGCCAGTGCACTATCAATTTCAAAAAGGCGCTAATGAGATGTTGGTCGCGACCTCCTCTGCAACTCTTGAATCCTAGAAAAAATCCACGCATTGACTCCTGTGTTCTACACTGAACATCAGCCTTTCCATTTCTGATAAGGGGTCAATGCCTTCGCGCGTATTGATCAGACACTATGGCGCTATTCCGAGCTCTTTGCCTGACACTTTGTCTTTGCTCTGTCCAAGCTGGCAATGCACAGCCAGACAAGCTCCAACCTGGAGAGCCCCAACATGGTGAGGTCCCACCTGATGAAGTGCAATCCGGTAAGATTCAACCTGTAGAGATTTTCACTTACGATACATTACCGCCCTACGCCTACCGGGATGAGCAAGGCCAGTTGACCGGCTTATATGTTGAAATTGTCACCGCAGCGGTGGCCCGCATGCCGGAGTATTCCCTAAGCTTTAGAGTCCTTCCCTGGGCACGAGTGAAATACAACGCTAAGCACGGCACTGCGTTTGCCATACTCGCTCCGTATTTTCATGCGCACGACTGGCTGACCGATACCGAACCGGTAAAGCCGTACATCTGGCCATATTCACTTCCTCTGTACACCCAAGAAGATGTGGTGATTTGCAACGCCAACGTTCTGCTGACGGCCCGAAAAAACTTCCCCGAAGATTACACAGGGCTGTCATTTGTGATGTGGCGTGGCGATGGTCGAGCCAAACCAGCCTTCAATCAATTGGTAGAGGACAAAAAGATTAAGCTGACTTTAGTAAATTCCATCAAAGATACCGTAGCCCTGATACAGCAAGGCTGGCAAGACTGCACCCTCACCGCCAAACAACCCTTTTATTGGTATCTGGCTCCTCGGCAGCGGC
>JBFHTA010000373.1:0-3350 GCA_041590855.1 Pseudomonadales bacterium | reverse complement strand
TGCATCTGGATCATCGGTTATCTCCGCATTCAACCCGCATCATTTACCGATAGTCCGGCAAAAGGACGCGGGAGTATACATTAAAATCATCCATAAGTCACAGCCTTCTAACTGTGACTCAGTCTTTAGTTCGCTTTTTCGACAATCTCAACAAGTTGCCATGTTTTGGACTTGGATAGAGGGCGGCTTTCCACCACTCGAACCACATCGCCAATACGGCATTCGTTGTTTTCATCGTGAGCATGTACTTTAGTAGAACGCTTAATAAACTTTCCGTACAACGGATGCTTTACCTGGCGCTCGATTCGCACAGTGATGGTTTTATCCATCTTGTCACTCACTACCTTGCCAAGTAGCGTGCGCTTTACAGTTGCTTGCTCGCTCATTATGAATCTGCCTTCTGGTTCAATACAGTTTTCACGCGCGCAATATTACGGCGTACCTGCTTCAGCTGATGAGTCTGGTTCAACTGACCAGTTGCATGCTGCATACGCAGATTGAACTGCTCTTTGGATAGCTCGATCAGCTCTGCATTAAGCTCATCAACGCTTTTTTCACGTAATTCACTTGCTTTCATTACATCACCGTCCGAGTTACAAAGGTGGTTCTTACTGGCAATTTAGCAGCCGCTAATTGGAATGCTTCTCGAGCCAGCGCCTCTGGTACCCCTTCAACCTCGTATAACACACGACCTGGCTGAATTTGGGCTACCCAGTATTCCACGCTACCTTTACCTTTACCCATACGAACCTCTAGAGGCTTCTGAGTAATTGGCTTGTCGGGAAATACACGAATGTATACTTTACCAGCACGTTTCATATGACGAGTCATAGCTCGACGTGCGGCTTCAATTTGACGCGAAGTTAAGCGACCGCGAGTTGTGGCTTTTAAGCCGAACTCACCGAAGCTCACTTTACCGCCAGCAATCGCAACACCGCGGTTACGACCTTTCTGAACCTTACGGAACTTCGTTCTTTTTGGTAATAACATGGTCGGTACCCCTACTTCTTCTTAGCTCGGGTGCCTTTCTTTTTAGGAGCGGGAGCTTCAGCTTCGACTTGTTGCTCTTCACCACCTAAAACTTCACCCTTGAAGATCCATACTTTCACACCAATTACACCGTAAGTGGTGTGGGCTTCAGATGTTGCATAATCGATATCAGCTCGCAAAGTATGCAAAGGTACGCGACCTTCACGATACCATTCTGAACGAGCAATCTCGGCACCACCTAAACGACCAGAAACTTGAATTTTGATACCGCCAGCGCCTAACCGCATTGCATTTTGTACCGCACGCTTCATAGCACGACGGAACATAACACGACGTTCAAGCTGCTGAGCAACACTGTCTGCAACCAATTGTGCATCGAGTTCTGGTTTACGTACTTGCTCAATGTTTACCTGAGTGGGTAATCCGGTTTTGTTGGAAAGCTTTTTACGCAGCTTTTCAATGTCTTCACCTTTCTTACCAATCACAATACCAGGACGAGCAGTATGAATAGTTACTCGCAGAGCTTTCGCTGGACGCTCAATTTCGATTCGAGAGACTGAGGCAGAAGCCAGCTCTTTGTTCAACCATTGACGGATCGCAATATCGCTTTCCAAATTGTCGGCATAATCTCCACGCTCGGCATACCAGGTTGCATTGTGTTGTTTAACAATACCTAAACGGATACCGGTTGGATGTACTTTTTGACCCATTACCTATCTCCTACTTTTCCGCGACTTTGACGGTGATGTGGCAGGAACGCTTGAAAATACGATCCGCTCTACCCTTGGCGCGTGGTTTGATACGCTTCAATGTTGGGCCTTCGTCAACGAAAACGGTTGAAACGGTTAATTCGTCAATATCAGCACCGTCATTATGCTCGGCATTGGCAATCGCAGACTCTAGAACTTTCTTCATTAAGCCTGCAGCCTTTTTGGGGCTGAATTGCAAAATTTGTAACGCTTTTTCTACTGGCAATCCGCGGATTTGATCAGCGACCAAGCGTGCCTTTTGAGCAGAGATGCGCGCATGTTTTAAAACTGCTTGAGTTTCCATGTTCTTCCCTCCGCCTTATCGCTTGGATTTCTTATCAGCAACGTGGCCTTTGTAAGTACGAGTTGGTGCAAACTCACCCAACTTGTGACCTACCATGTCTTCGGTAACGAAAACAGGCACATGTTGCTTACCGTTGTGAACCGCAATGGTCAGTCCAACCATCTCCGGAGAGATCATGGAGCGGCGTGACCAGGTTTTAATCGGCTTCTTACTGTTTGCTTCAAGGGCCGCTTCGACTTTCTTCATCAAGTGAAGGTCGATAAATGGGCCTTTCTTCAATGAACGTGGCACAGTTCTACCCTCTGTTATTTCTTATTACGACGACGAACGATTAGTTTGTCGGTACGTTTGTTACTACGAGTCTTCTTGCCCTTAGTTGGCACACCCCATGGAGTTACAGGATGACGGCCACCTGAGGTACGTCCCTCACCACCACCGTGTGGATGGTCGACTGGGTTCATAGCAACGCCTCGAACAGTAGGACGAACTCCACGCCAACGTGATGCACCGGCTTTACCCAGTGAACGTAGCATATGTTCGGCGTTACCAACTTCGCCAACGGTTGCACGACAATCCGCTAAAACTTTACGCATTTCGCCAGAGCGAAGACGTAAAGTTACGTAAGCACCATCACGAGCAACGATTTGCACATAAGTTCCGGCAGAACGTGCTATCTGAGCGCCTTTACCAGGCTTCATTTCAACACAGTGTACCGTGGTACCTACAGGGATATTGCGCATTGGCAAAGAGTTACCTGCTTTAATTGCTGCGTGATCACCAGATTCAATTTGGTCACCCGCTTGCAGGCCTTTTGGTGCAATGATGTAACGACGCTCACCGTCTGCGTACAGAACCAGAGCGATGTTAGCACTGCGATTAGGATCGTATTCCAGACGCTCTACTTTGCCAGGAATACCATCTTTATTACGTTTGAAATCAACAATACGGTAGTGTTGACGATGTCCGCCACCAATGTGACGTACGGTAATACGACCGTTATTGTTACGACCACCTTTTTTGCTCTTCTTATCCAACAGAGCGGCATGTGGCTTACCTTTGTGCAGATCAGGGTTAACCACTTTAACGACAAAGCGACGCCCTGCAGAAGTTGGTTTAGCTTTTACAATAGCCATCTTAATTCACCTCTTCGCTTACTCGGCGCCTACAAAGTCAATGTCCTGACCTTCTTTCAGAGACACGTAGGCTTTTTTCCAATTTTTGCGACGACCGCTCATTTGGCCAACGCGTTTTGTTTTGCCTTTCACGTTTAAAGTTCGAACATCTTCAACTTCAACTTCAAACATGGC
>JBFHTA010000372.1:0-3370 GCA_041590855.1 Pseudomonadales bacterium | reverse complement strand
TTATGCAGTTCAATGGTGGGTGAGTGCCCACACCCGATAAGAAATGCGGTTAAACATACACCAAGCAGTCGGACCAAACTCAACATTCAAGCAATGACTATTTATTTATGAAACTCACTTATTTATGAAATTCACTTATTTATGAAATTCACTTATTTATGCAATTCACGAAGGAATATATGTCCGTTGCGCACAGCATGTCAGTGACAATAAACACCAGGAATATCAAAACCAACACCCCCAGAACCCCTTCGCCTGTCTCCATCTCATTGATGTGCTGATTGAGATACGCTAATTCATCAGGCGTCATATGCTTTACACGCTCAGCCACCAGATCAGCATCCACTCCCAGAGAGATCAGTTTCTCCTGAACGGCTTTATCATTTAACGCCGATAACAAGCTGTGTTTATCATAGTGTTGTTCGATGGTGAGTGCCTGATAGGTGGACACCATTCCAGCATGCGAAATCATGGGAAAAAGCAGCGTATTAAGCAAAACTACCATGATGGTTAAACGCGACCATTTTTGAAAATGCACAGGCTTCATATTCCCTCCTCATATTCCGAACAAGCGTCAAACGACCACCAGCAGTCGAATGATTGCATTAATGCTTAAGAAACCTCTGAATATATGTTTGCCATTCTAATCAGAGTCTTAGGCCAGTATTGGCTCACCTTTGGATGTAGAGAAATTATAGTCTAAAAACAACGTCCCAAAACAAAGCCTATCAGAGTTTCAAGACAAGAAGACTCGACTACAAGTTCAATTAAAACCGCCCCAGAACAACAGCCTAAATCACCCCAGCAACCGATAAATCAGCCTTACTGCCAGCAAAGTCAGTACCCACTTAAACAACAGCCGAACCTGCTTTTCCGGTAATTTACCCAGCACTTTCAGGCCCGCTTTAGTACCCAGGTATCCCGCCAAGATCATCAGAAAGATCAAGCCGAACCAGTCAACGAATGAAAAACCGGCAAAGCTGAACACCACTATTTTCAGCGCATGTTGTAATGTCATACAACTGGAGAAGTTAGCAGTGTAATAGAAGCGATCCATGTCTTTGGTGCGTAACCAACTGGCTACCAAAGGTCCGGTGGCTCCGGCAAACAGGGTTGCAAAGGTAGTGATAAAACCGCCGCCAAAGCGCCCTTTAAACGAAGAGGACCAACCGACCTGCGGCACCTTGCCCCAACAGGTATAAAGAATAAACAAGGCGACGCACCATTGAATGGCCACATCAGGAACTGCAGTTAATCCCAAGCTACCAATAACTGCGGCCAGACTCCCACCCAATAAAAAAGCTTTAACCAAGTCGCCATCTATCTTTGCCCGTGTCAGCCAAGCCCGCCCGGCATTAGAGCCCATTTGCACCAAACCATGAACAGGAATCAACACAACAGGAGCCAGGAACTCCGCCATCACCACAATAAGAAAAGCGCCACCTCCTACCCCCATAGCGGCCGTCATAAAGGAGCCAACAAAGCTTGCCACAGTGAGCAAGGCAATGGCTGAGTCAGAGAGCGGAAGATTCAGCATCAGATTACTTAGGGAATGAGTCAGGGCAATGTCTGTCACGGCTTATAACTTTCTAAGATATTGAAGAGAGACTACTTTTAATGAAGGGACTGTCCGATTCATCATCGTAGGTAAGGGCGAAATGCTTATATTAAGAGACTTGCTGGAAAGATACCAACAGATCGGCCCGGCCCCACTGTTCGAAGTGTTGTCGGATTATTATCTATACGATGAGAAAGATTATGTCGACCAGCTGAAAACCATCAGTCATATTTCGCCCACCGACGAACAAAGCATAGAACAACTGGCCCATACCCTGACCACAGTAGCGTTGGAAAGTAAGCAGCTTCCGCTGATCAATCAGGTGTTATCCGAATATCAACTGGATCAGTATGAAGGCGTCCAACTGCTGGCGTTGGCCGAAGGGTTGTTGCGCATTAAAAGCCCGGACACCGCCTACCGCTTCATTCAGGATAAAATCGTTAGTGGTAATTGGGAATCCCATAAACATAAAAGCCGACATACCCGCGTCAATCTGGCCACCGAAGGGCTGACGTTGTTAAAACACTGGCTGTCTTCCAACTCAAACCGAACGCCCTTCAACTATTGGTTAACCATGGGGAAAAACTTCCTGGCTCAGGAAGCATTGAAACTTCTGATCAATAAGCTGGCCAGTATCTTTATTAAAGGCTCCACCATTGAATCCGCCCTGGCCCAACCGTCCGATCACCTTCAGCACTGTTGTTCCTTCGACATGTTGGGAGAAGCTGCCTTAACCGAGAAAGACGCCGATCAATACCTGAATAACTACCTGAACGCCATCGAAGGCGTTGCTCAACACAAATCAGCAACGGGCACCGGCAAAGCAGACTATCCGCACAGTATTTCAATTAAGTTGTCAGCTCTGACGCCCAAATTCAATTGGCGACATCAATCCCCTTCGTTAGAAACCACCTTTATAAAACGGGTAGAACAACTGATTCGAACGGCTCACCAACACTCTGTCCCCATTACTTTAGATGCCGAAGAAGCCGATCGGTTGGAACTGACTCTGACGGTGTTTCATCACCTGTTCCATATGCCCGGACTTAAAGGCTGGGGGCAACTGGGCATTGCCATTCAGGCCTATGGGTTCAGAGCCATTCCCAGTATTTTGTACTTGTCGGAACTGGCCAAGCACCATGAAACCCGAATTCCGATCCGTTTGGTAAAAGGCGCCTATTGGGACACTGAAATCCATCGCGCTCAGGAATTGGGGTTATCCGGCTATCCGGTGTTCTCGCAAAAACCAGCAACCGATCTCAATTACCAGAGCTGTGCCAAACTCTTGCTAGAACAGCAACTGCAAGGTTGGATTACGCCTCAATTTGCCACCCACAATGCCGTGGCGATTGCGAGCGTATTTACCCTGGCCGAGCAATTAGACCCACAACATGAACATCTCTTCCCCATCGAGTTCCAACGTTTGCATGGCATGGGGGAAACCATATACACCGCACTGAGCGGCTACAAAAAACAGGGCAAGGAATACTATTGCCGAAGCTACTGCCCCGTTGGCCCATATCAAGAGCTTTTGCCGTATTTGATTCGTCGGATTCTGGAGAACGGTGCCAATCAATCCTTTTTAAATGCGTTATGCAAGGCAGGCAGTCGTCAAAATGCGCCGAAACCGCATGAACAGGCATCACCGCATCTGTCCACGCCCATTCCGACGACCTTGGATGAAAACAAGGAAGAAACACCAACTAACACAAGCGGCCCAACTGAACAGGGCCAGCCAACGGATCAGGATTCAACACCAGAGCAACAGAACTCGCATAGCTCTCTAACGTCCGAAATCCCGGAACATGACGT
>JBFHTA010000371.1:0-3399 GCA_041590855.1 Pseudomonadales bacterium | reverse complement strand
GGTTGTCCGCATACGGCGATTCGCGAAGATGCCTCAATGAATCTGGCAGCTGTGAAAGAGCTTCAGGATCGTCATGAAGGCTTGGAAATGGTGTTGGTGGAGTCGGGCGGTGATAACTTGTCGGCTACCTTTAGCCCGGAACTGTCTGATCTCACCTTGTATGTGATTGATGTCTCAGCTGGCGATAAGATTCCCCGTAAAGGCGGCCCAGGTATTACCAAGTCGGACTTGTTGATCATCAACAAAACGGACTTGGCTCCGATTGTGGGCGCGTCTTTAGAGGTGATGGATCGAGACGCCATGAAGATGCGTGGCGATCGCCCGTTCGTCTTCTCTAACCTGAAAAGCGGGCAGGGTGTGAAAGAGATTGTGCGCTTTATTATCGAACAGGGTATGTTGCGTGAAACGGGGTTAATGAAGGACTAACTCAGTTTAAGACGCTACCCTTGGGTACTCTGTCATTTATGCGACAGGGTTAACCCGTTAAAACGTCGTGACCTGCCTGGCAACACGGCGTTTTTTATGGCCGGATTGTTTATCTGACGGTGTTTTTGTACCAGAGCTCTTTACGATGCAGTGGCGTGGCTTCGGGGAGTTTGGGGTTGTTCAAGAAGAAGGTACGTCGTTTACTCATTTTCAGCTCATGAATTTTGGTGCCAAAGTGTTTGAAAAACAGGTGGTCAAATTCCCCGTCGGTGACCATTCGTTCCAGTTGGTGTTCTAGGTGCTTCGCCAGTTCCGGTTTATGTGGGGTTACGAAAAAGTACATAGGTAACGGCAGGTAAATCGCCAGATCTTCTTCGATTGCCAAATTCGTGTAGGTAGGAAAAAACTGATTGTACTCTTGTAGGACTTCATTCGCGCCACGAGGGAAGTAATCGGCCCGCTCGAAGTTAATAATCTTGAACAGACTTTCGTAGTCCACATTGGTGATGGTCTTAAAACCGTAGCCTTTCCAGACCGGAGTAATCGACCACTGTGATCCCAGTACTGCATCCATGGCTTTTAATTGCTCTATGTGAGTGATCGCCGAAAACTTGGGTTGAGAGTCTTTATGAATCAATAAAATCCGATAGCCTAGTAATCCCTTGTAGATAGGGATTCGAATGACGAGCAGGTCGTTCTCCCAGTCCGGTCGAGTGGCGGTGGCCTGTATGTCCAGGCTACGGCCTTCCATCATTAGCACTTTTATCCGCTCGCGGCTGTGTACCTTCTCACTGTACGTCACTGTGTAGCTGTGCGGATGATTGCTTGTTCGGGGCGTCTCGGTTTGCTTGTAATTCAGAGCGGTGTCCAGCAAGGTATAGACGTACGCTTGCCTGGGATCTTTCTCCGACTTGGGTTTTGCAAGAATGACCTCGTGAGCTAGGCAGTTCAGGCTAACAGGAAGAAACAGAAGCAGCCAAAAGTAGAGTCGTTTCATAGATCATTATTATTAACGGGTTACGGATATAGATTAGTTCAAAAAACGCGAATTTCTACTTGAGAATCGTTCTCAGTATGCTATAAGTTGAGAATGATTATTATTTAATAGTGGATGGAAGCTATGTTTCGCCGACAAAAGAGCAGTGCCAAAACCAATCACGCAGCCTGCCATAAGTGGGAATACTACCTCATGAAGGGCAATGAATATTATTTCCGCAGCCAATATCAGACAGCTGCATACTGTTACTCCATCGCCGCTGAATACCTTGAAGTTATTGTCGATACGGAATCCAAGGCCTTGTGCTGTGAAGAATGCAGAGATGGCCGATGTTTTCAGCATTACTTCATCGCTTGCCAAAATACCTCGCATGCCTTTGCGATGTCCGGTGACATGGAAAAAGCAGAACACTACTTATCCCGTGTGCATTACAAGTTTCTTGCACTTGTCACAGACAGCGTGAAAGGGTCTACCTCCTGGCAGGAGAAGATGCGTACCATTTGTGAACGCTCTCTGGACACGCTGGTGCAATTCCTTGAGCGTAACAACCGTCAGGGTACGGCCAGCAGTGTGATGATGGAGTCTCGTCGTTTATTGCACTGACCTATCGAAGTTCACGAGTGCAGGAATTGAACTTGTTTGGTATATGGTTTACTTTTATGAGTAAAGGCTCATGTTTTGGGTGTCCTGACGTTGGGTATTGAGGCCTTCGTCATTCTGGAGCCATTCCTAAATGGAGCGTTATTTATGGAACGTTACTAATGGAACGTTACTAAATGGAGAGTAAATCATGGCAGCGTTGGTATGGATCACGGGCTGTGCCAGTGGCTTGGGGCAGCACCTGGTCGAAGCCTTTTATCTTCGTGGTTACAGAGTCATTGCCACAGACATCAATATTGATGCGCTTAAGGCGTATGCTGAACAAGCCCGATGGCCGGACGCCAGTGTGCATTGTGTGGGGTTGGATGTAACCTCAGCTGAACAGTGGCAAAGCACGCTCCAGGAAATAGACACCACTTGGGGCCCTGTTGATCTGTTGCTGAATGTAGCGGGCTATTTGAAACCCGGATATGTTCATCAGCAACCCGTTGACGAAGTGGATTGTCATATCGATATCAATGTAAAGGGTGTCATTTTCGGCAGTCAGTTGGTGGCCCGGACAATGGCCGAGCGGGGGCAGGGGCACATTATTAATATTGCGTCGACCGCTGCTTTGGCGCCGGTGCCAGGCTTAAGCCTCTACAGCGCGTCTAAATTTGCAGTTCGCGCTTTTAGCTTGGCATTACGCCAAGAGCTGAAACCGCTGGGCGTCAAGGTGACGGTGGTTTGTCCGGATGCCATTCACACACCGATGTTGGCACTACAAACCGACTACAAAGAAGCGGCCATGACTTTCTCGGGTAATCGGGTGCTGACGGTTGAGGATGTGGAAACTCTGATTTTCAGGCGGGTGTTATCTAAAGCACCTGCTGAAGTCATGATTCCCCTTGATCGCGGGGTGCTGGCTAAACTCGGAAACCTATTCCCAGGCTTAACGGACCGCTTGGTGATGTTCCTACAAAAGAAAGGTCAAAAAGCTCAACAGAAATACGTTAAAAGCTAACAGGAATTCGCACCCCTTAAAGGCCGGTGATCTATCTTTATACAGTAAGGATAAGGTGTCTCGAATGCGAAATTTTTTTAGTGCAGTGTGTTTCTTGGTGTTGGGTATGCTCTCATTTCAAGCGGGGGCGGCCGAGCGCAAACAGGTGTTGGTAATCAGCGCGTATCATCCGGCGTTTCCCACCTTTTTTCGTCAGCATGCCGGAGTGAAACAGGGCCTTGAAGAACAAGGGTTTACCCAGGCGAATATGGATCTTGATTATGAGTACATGGATTCAAAACGCTTTCTGACGGATGAAAATCTCGGTAATTTCACAGAGTCTTTACGTTATAAAATGGCACAACTGGATCGCCCGTACGATGTAATTTTAGTG
>JBFHTA010000370.1:0-3415 GCA_041590855.1 Pseudomonadales bacterium | reverse complement strand
GCAATGTGGCGATTCTTAACCTTAAACATGCGGGCATAGGCATCACCATGATTGTTGAGGTTGAAATGGAAAGTGACCGGGCGGATATGAACGATGAGTTTATCCGGCGGGTGATGGAGTGCCCTGAAGTCTCCCAGTGTTATCAGGTAACCGGAGAAGTGGATTTTGTGCTGATCGTAAACGTGCCGGACATGGAAGCCTTTCAGTCGTTCACAGAAAATGTCTTGTACTCGTACCCTAATATGCGCAAGTTCCGGACGTTGATTTCAATGCGTCGGAATAAGTTTACAACTGAAGTTCCGGTGTGATTTCCTGATTTAAGCCGAGTTTGAGGAAGATTCAAACGGATTATGGGTTATTAGGTAATCAATCAGGCAGCGTACTCGTGCCGGGATTTGTTTACGCGAAGGGTAAACCAGTGAAAAGACCAGAGGTGTTGAGTGAACGTCTGGTAGTAGTTGAATTAACTGATTGGATTCGATCTCGGGTTTGATGGTGGTTGGCAGCAATAGACCAACCCCAAGGCCGGCTTTCACCATGTGTTGCATAGCCAGTGGGGAATTGCATTCATCGAATTGTTTTGGTCTGAGAATGCGCTTTTCCCCGGACTGTGTTAATTCAAGAATGCCATTCGATGTAGATTGACTGAGGATCACCCAAGGCATGCTTTCCAGATCTTTGATCGACGCTAACGGCTTCCGGTGACTTAGAAAGGTCGGTGTACAAAAGACCCCAAAGGCTTCCTGAAACATCGGTCGCGCGATCAATGAGTCGTCTTTCGGAATACCGATTCGAATGGCCAGGTCAATGTTCTCTTTGATCAAATCAAGAGGGTAATCATCTGCGATCAGATCAACCTCTACCTCGGGAAATTGTGCTTTGAACGCCGGTAGCAGAGGGACAAAGTGGCTGATAGCCATGTCTGTATTCATTGTAATTCTGACCCGTCCTTTTGGAATGGCGGGCGTAGCAATGGCATCAATTCGGTTCAGTAATTGAGGAAGTGTTCTGGCTTCTTCGTAGACGCGTTGACCTTCCGGAGTAATAGATAGCTTTCGGGTGGAGCGTTGGATTAATCGAACATTCAGCTGTTGCTCCAGTTGAGCCACTTGCTCACTGATACGGGAGCGGCTGGATTGAAGGCGTCGGGCCGCTTCGGCAAAACTACCGGACTCAATGACCGTCGCAAAGATGGCCAACAACTTGAGTGAGGTAAAATCATTTGTTCTCATAAATCGATCAATCTATTCGGAATGTTCTGTCTAGTGGTGACAAACCATGGTGCCCATAATGTTTTCCGTATTCAAGAGTAAATGAGCGAGTACTCGCTCAGTCGATATTGCTAGGAGAATCTTATGATTGCAGTAACGGGTGCCAACGGTCAGTTGGGGCGTTTAGTGGTTGAGGCCTTGGTTAAGCAAGGGAAGGCCAGCGAAGTGATCGCTTTGGTTCGCGATCTAAGTGCGGCAGATGCGTTAACAAAGTTGGGTGTCACGCTTCGTGAAGCGGATTACGATAAACCGGAAACTTTAACTACCGCTTTGGCTGGAGTCGATAAAGTATTGCTGATATCCAGTAATGCAGTGGGGCAAAGGGTGGCCCAGCATCAGGCAGTCATTGATGCGGCGAAACAAGCGGGCGTGTCTCTGCTGATCTATACCAGTATGTTAAAGGCTGAAACGTCGCCGATGAAGTTAGCTGAAGAGCATGTGATGACTGAGTCCTATCTTAAAGAGTCTGACGTTCCCTATGTGATCTTACGGAATGGTTGGTACTCAGAAAACTTTACTGATGCGTTGGGCGCGGTTGTTCAGTATGGGGTAGTGATGGGAGCGTCCGGAGAGGGCCGAATCGCTGCGGCTGCACGTAAGGATTATGCTGAAGCTGCAGCTCAGGTGTTGCTTTCTGATGGGCAAGTGGTTGGTCAGACCTATGAATTGGCCGGAGACCAGTCTTTTACCATTCAGGAATACGCCGATGAAGTGGCTCGTCAAACCGATAAACCCATTGCCTATCAGCCGATGGATGAAAAAGAGTATAAAGATTTTCTCACCAATGTTGGTTTGCCAGAAGGGTTTGCTGGGCTGTTGGCAGATGCCGATATCCAGGCCCGTGACGGCTGGTTGTTTGATGACAGCTCAACCCTGTCAAAATTGATCGGACGACCAACGACTGACATCAGAACCAGCATCCAAGCACGGCTTTAATGCAGGGAAAGAACCTGCTTATCTACAGGGCTTCTTAACTAGAAAGCCTCTGACGTGAAGGGTTGTTCTCATTAGCTTCGGCTGGTGGCAACCCTTTCTTGCGATTGGCTTGATACGTCAGGTAAGACGGAATGTAGGTGTTTCCCATCCAACGATCCAGATAGGATAAAAAGCCGGCGAAATTACCCTTGAACTTGGCATGATGAAAGTCGTGATAAATTGCGCCGTGATATCCGGGAATTAGCTTGGCCGGATTGTTCGGAAAATCGTAGCCGCTGTGTCCGTCGGCGGCTTCAAACTGTCGGATAATGATCCAGATGTACAGTACATATAAATGCGCACCCACCAGTAACGGGGGGACGAGCGCTAATAAGCCCGTTGCGACAAATTCCACCCAATGGAAGTAGTTTCCGTCTAAGGCACAGGTGTTTTTGATGCGGTGATGAACGCCGTGAATGTGCCTGAGTATCCAGCGCTGATGCATGCTTCTGTGCATCCAGTAATACAAGAAATCATCCAGGATAATAAAGAAAATAAGTTGCCCAATAATAATGTACCAGACTGGCAACTCCCCAAGATGAATGCTGTTGACGTGTCGGAACAACGGCCAGAGCAAGGTCATCAATGCGATCAAAATCGTCGTGTTAATGGTGATTCGCGCAATGTTTGGGAGGAAGTACTTTCTCACCTGAAAGGGCTTCTGTTGAATTTTGTAGATTCGCAACTTGGGGGGATCAAGACGCGCCAGCAATGTCCAGGGCAGGGCGAAAGTCAGGAAGGCTGCAATGCTTAATAAAGGGGTGAAAATCACCAATTGGATAAACATGGGATCTTGATAACTGGCGCTCCAGTCATGCGGCAGCCAATTCTGGATGAAGGTGATCACGTCCATCATGATGATTGATGTTATTCAGTGGGTTTATGGATAACTATAGTCTGAATTCAGAGAGGCAGTGCATTAGCCATTGCAATGGATGATATGCGGCTGGAAGAATTAGGTAACCCAATTAGAAATAACTGCAGAGCTCAGTGTGGCTGACAAAGGAATAGCAACAGGTGTTGGCTTAAAAGCTGTAAAGAAAATCAAGAAAGTGGTCGGAGTGGAGGGATTCGAACCCCCGACCCACTGGTCCCAAACCAGTTGCGCTACCAAGCTGCGCTACACTCCGAATTTGAACAAATCACTGACCTCTGCTTGTCGCAGAACT
>JBFHTA010000369.1:0-3416 GCA_041590855.1 Pseudomonadales bacterium | reverse complement strand
TTCACTGCACTCGCTAAATTCAACGATTCAATGGCACCGCTGCCGGGAATGGTAAAAGCAGTGGCATTGAAACTGGTTAATGCCTCTCTCGGTACACCACGGGCTTCGTTGCCAAACAGGTAACATGGGAAGTCGGAAAAGGCGTCAGATTTGATTATTTCGCCATTCATATCCAGATAAGCAAAACGATCAAAGCGGTTGGCCAGGTCATCCAGTGACACTTCTAATTCCATCGGTACATGAAAGATGGCGCCCATACTGGAACGCACAACCTTGGCGTTGTAAGGGTCAACACTGTTTGGGCTGAGTAACAAACGGAAGCCGCCAAACCAGGCCAGCGTTCGGAGGATGGTGCCCAGGTTCCCCGGGTCTTGTACTTCATGCAGATAGATACATCGCTCATTCTGATCAACAGAGTGAGTGTTTGCTTTTTCAGGCAAGGGCACGCAAGCGATGATGCCCTGCGGGGATTTGGTGTCTGAAAGCTGTGCCATCTGCTTATCGGATACCACGCGCTTTTCAAATTGTGCCTGTCCGGTGAGAGGCGCCCAGTCTTGGTATTTCTCGGTTACCAAGAGTTGAATGTTCTCGGGCTGATAAGCGGAAGACTGAGCAACGGCTTTTTGTAACTCAAGAATCAGATGCTCACCTTCCACCAGATAATGGCCGAACTGTTGGCGGTATTTTTTCTGGTGGAGCTTTTTAATGTCGTCGAATTTCATGAGTTTAATATCTTTGCTAATTCAGTCGTTCTTAGGATTTGACGCAGTGCGCTCGAAGTAAAACATATCTCACGTCTCACGTCTCACGTCTCAGCCTTCCAAATCCGCAATCATTTGCTTAGCCAGCGCTTCAGCTACTTTGATGCCATCAACGCCTGCAGACAAAATTCCGCCTGCGTAACCGGCACCTTCACCGGCCGGATACAGGCCTCGGGTGTTCAGGCTTTGCAAGCTCTCGTTATCTCGTTTGATGCGAACAGGGGACGAAGTGCGGGTTTCGATGCCAGTCAAGATAGCATCGTCACGGTCAAAGCCTTTGATCTTTTTGCCAAAGGCGGTCAGGGCTTCGCGGATGGCTTCGATGGCGTAGTCTGGCAATGAGGGTGCCAGATCGGTCAGCTTAATACCGGGTTTGTAAGATGGCTGTACTTCCCCTAACTCGGTGGAAGGTACGCCTTTGATGAAGTCACCGACTAATTGACCGGGGGCCGTATAGTCTTCGCCACCCATCAAGAAGGCGTTGCTTTCGAGCTGTTCTTGTAGCTCAACACCAGCCAGTGGGCCGCCTGGAAAATCTTCTTCGGGGTGGATGCCTACCACAATGCCGGAGTTGGCGTTACGCTCGTTACGCGAATATTGGCTCATGCCATTGGTCACTACGCGGCCTTCTTCTGAAGTAGCCGCAACCACAGTACCGCCTGGACACATACAAAAGCTGTAAACTGCCCGGCCGTTTTTGGCGTGGTGAATGACTTTGTAGTCTGCCGCACCGAGCTCTGGATGGCCCGCGTATTTACCCAAGCGGGCATGATCGATCAGCGATTGTGGATGTTCGATGCGGAAGCCGATGGCAAAAGGCTTGGCTTCCAAATAGACACCCTTGCGTTCCAGCATGCGGAAGGTATCACGGGAACTGTGGCCCAGTGCTAGTACCACATAACGGCTTTGTAGTTTGTCGCCATTGGCGAGAGTAACGCCGGTGATCTGACCGTCTTCAATGTCGAAATCGGTGACTTTGCTTTCGAAGCGTACTTCACCGCCCAGGGCTTTAATCTCTTCGCGCATTCTTGATACCACACCCGTTAGGCGGAAGGTGCCAATGTGCGGCTTGCTGACGTACATGATTTCTTCTGGGGCACCGGCACGCACAAATTCGCTCATGACTTTTCGGCCGTAGAATTTCGGGTCTTTGATTTGGCTGTATAACTTACCGTCGGAGAACAGCCCGGCACCGCCTTCACCGTATTGTACGTTGGATTCAGTGGTTAGCTGATGTTTACGCCAGAGAGCCCAGGTGTCTTTGGTGCGAGCGCGAACTTCTTTACCGCGTTCCAGTACTATAGGTTTGAAGCCCATTTGAGCGAGAATGAGCGCGGCGAATAAACCACACGGGCCAAACCCAATGATGATCGGGCGCTCTTTTAAATCTTCAGGAGCTTGGGCGACCGGGTAGTAGTTGGTGTCTGGTGCTACCTTCACATTATGATCGTCTTCAAAGCGGGCCAATACGGCTTCTTCGTTTCGAACGTTCGCATCAATGATGTAGATGAATTTGATCTCAGTATTTTTCTTACGCGCGTCGTAACTGCGTTTGAAGACAATGAAATCCTGAAGATCGGCGTCCTTAATGTTAAGGCGCTTTAGGATAGCGAATTTGAGTGCCGCTTCCGGATGGTCTAATGGAAGGGCAAGTTCAGTAATGCGAATCATAATGTGTCCTGGCCGGTGTCTCCGGCAAAGGTAATCGGGGTAATAAGATAAACTTTGTACGGTTTAAGAATAGCGCGAATTGTAGCCGCAGCGTGCCTAAAAGTCAGGTGGTAATGTATAGACCGGGAGCTTTGCGACAAAACGTTTGGACGAGTACAATGCCGCCTTTCTTCACTATCTTTAATAAACAGACGTTAATAGACCCTGAACACCGAGAGCGAGCAACCTTATGGCGAGATCCAAAACCAGTCAGAAGTGGCTAGATGAACACGTAAATGACCCTTATGTGAAGCGTGCTCAATTGGACGGTTATCGCTCCCGTGCCAGCTACAAGCTGATAGAAATCAACGAGAAAGACAAGTTGATTCGTCCGGGGATGATTGTAATGGACTTAGGGTCTGCGCCGGGTGGCTGGTCGCAAATTGTGGCTCCTTGGGTTGGGGATAACGGTAAGGTGATTGCCTCGGACATTTTGCCAATGGATTCACTGCCGGATGTGGACTTTATTCAAGGCGACTTCACCGAAGAAAGCGTCTTTGACGAGATCATGGCGGTGATTGACGGCCGTCCTGTCGATGTGGTGATTTCGGACATGGCACCCAATATGAGCGGCGTGAATGCCACCGATCAGTATTCTTCCATGTATCTGGTGGAGCTGGCACTGGATATGGCACGTCAGGTATTGAAGCCCAATGGCAGCTTCTGCGCCAAAGTGTTCCAGGGGGTCGGTTATGATGAATACCTGAAAGACGTGCGCAGTTCGTTCAGTAAGGTGGTAATCCGTAAACCTGCGGCCTCTCGTCCGCGTTCCCGTGAGGTCTATATCGTTGCCAAAGGATTTAAGGGATAACGTCCGTACCTACGATAGTTGAGAGCTGACTATGTTCATCGGAGAAGTGGCAAAACAAACGGGATTAAGCATCAAAGCCATTCGCTTGTATGAAGAAATGGGCTTGATCAGGACGCCGAAACGGCAAGGTCGCT